>JBPCNA010000245.1:0-29683 GCA_051001735.1 Solirubrobacteraceae bacterium | reverse complement strand
TCGTCGGGGTCGGCCTGCTGGAGTACTCGCGGCGGGAGCTCCTGCTCAACCCGAAGGTGATCAGCGCCAACCAGGTCGAGTCGTACTTCCGGGTCAACTCGCTGTTCTTCGACCCGAACATCTACGGCCGCTTCCTGGCCATCGTGATGCTGGCCGTCACCGCGGGGATGCTGTGCAGCACCCGCCGCCGCGAGGTGGTGGCGGCCGGCGCGGCCCTGGCCGTGCTGTGGGTCGGGTTGATGACGAGCATCTCCCAGTCGAGCATCGCGGCGCTCCTGCTCGGCCTCGGCGTGCTCGCGGCGCTGCGCTTCGACGCGCGGCGGACGCTGGCGGTGGGCGTAGGCCTGGTCGTCGCGGGCACGGTCTTCGTGCTGGCGGCCGGGAGCGCGATCCGCGTCGACCTGAGCAGCTCGAAGAAGGCCGACCAGGCGACGACGGGTCGCTACAACCTGATCCGCGGGGGCATCGACCTCTTCGAGGAGCGCCCGCTGACCGGCTTCGGCCCGGGATCGTTCGCGCTCGAGTACCGCAGCCGCCAGCGGTCTTCGAACGAGAGCGCGGTCTCCGCGTCGCACACGATCCCGATCACGATCGCCGCCGAGCAGGGCGTGGTCGGGCTTCTCCTCTACCTGCTGGTGCTCGCCGGGGGCCTGCGCCGCCTCTTCGGCGCCGGGGTGCGGCGAGCGCCGGCGCGGATGGCGATGGCAGCCGGCTTCGTCGCGCTCGTCCTCCACACGCTGCTCTACGCCGACTTCCTCGAGGACCCGATCACCTGGACGCTCCTGGGGATCGGCACGGCGCTGGCCTCCGCGGGCGCCGGCCGGCCCGCGTCGGGGCGGGCGCGGGCGCGCGCCGCCGGCTGAGGCCGTGCTCGCCTACCTCAAGCGGCTGGTCACCGCCGGCGCCGGCTACCAGGCCGGCGACCTCCTGGCCAAGTTCTTCGCCGTCTTCACCCTCCCGCTCTACACCCGCAACCTGAGCGCCGCGGCGTACGGGGCGGCCGAGACCCTCCTGACCGCGGTGATCCTCGGCTCGATCCTGCTGCGGATGGGGGTGGGCGAGGCGTTCGTGCGCTTCCACTTCGACGACGAGGACCCGCGGCGGCGCGAGCGGCTGGCCGCCGGCACGGTGCTCGTCGTCGCCGCCGTCAGCACGGCGGTCGCGGCCATGGCCCTCGCCGCCGCCGGCCCGCTCTCGGTGGCGCTCCTGCGCTTCCGCGACCCATGGCTCGTCTCGATCGCCGTGCTCGGGCTATGGGCGTTCACCAACCTCGAGATCGCCTACGGCCTCCTGCGGGTCGAGGAGCGGGCGCGGACCTACCTCAAGGCGTCGGTGGTCAACGTCATCGTGTCGGTCTCGGCGACGGCCTTCCTCGTCGTCGCCCTGCACGAGGGGGCCCGCGGCCTCCTGGCGGGCAACTTCGCGGGTACGACCGTCGTCCTCTTCGGTCTGTGGTGGGTCGAGCGCGACCGCCTGCTGGCGCCGGCCCGGAGCCGCGCCGCCGCGGTGCGCGCGCCGACGGCGCCCCTGCCGCTGCGCCGGATGCTCGCCTTCGGCCTGCCGACCGTCCCGACCGACGCGATCGTCTACGCGCTCCAGGTCGTCGATCGGGCCTACCTGTTCCGTGTCCAGAGCCCGGCGATCGCCGGCCTCTACGCCCTGGCCGTCAAGCTCGCCACGGTGGTCTTCGTCGCCGTGCGCGGCTTCCAGTACGCCTGGCCGCCGCTGGCCTACTCGGTCGCCGACGACGCCGAGGCGGCGCGTCTCTACGCGCTGGTGACCACCTATTACGTCCTGGCCACGGGGACCGTGGTCACCGGGGTCGCCCTGCTCGGACGCTGGATGGTCCGCCTGCTCGCCGACCCGAAGTTCTACGGCGCCTACGCCGCGCTGCCGTGGCTGGCGTTCGGCTGGGCGCTCTACGGCCTCTACCTCGTCTTCGTGGTGATCGCCGGCCGGGCGCGGATGACCGTGCGGATCCTCCCGGCGGCGGTCGTCGGCCTGGCGACCAACGTGGTCGGGCTCGTCCTCTTCGTGCCGTGGTGGGGAATCGCCGGGGCGGGGGTCGCCCTGTGCGTGGCCTACGCGGCGATGGTGGTGGCGATCTACCTGCTGACCCGGAGCCTGTTCAGCGTCGGCTTCGAGTGGGGCCGCCTGGCCCGGCTCGGGGTCGTGCTCGGCGGGGTGGCGGTGGGCGGTGAGCTCGCCCTGCCCGACCACGGGCTCGCCGGCTTCGCCGCCCGGGCCGCCGCCCTCGCGGCGGCGCTCCCGCTCGTGGCCGCGACGGGCTTCTTCCGCCCGGGGGAGATCGACGGAGCCCGGGCCCTGGCCGCCCGCCTGCGCCGGCGCCGCCGCGAGCTACCGGCGGACGAACTCGGGGTCGTCGGCGACGGCGCGGCGGAGGGCCTCACGGAAGGTCATCGGCCGGACGTCGAAGAGCCCGGCCCCCGACGGGTCGGTGACCGTGGTGGGGGCGGCGAGCCCCTCGATCAGGGGTCGGGCGACGGCGGCGTCGACCGGCGTGACGAGGCCGATCCAGAGCGACGAGAGCCAGGGCGTGAGGAAGGGGACGGGTAGCTTCGGGCGGATCGGGAGGTCGAGCGCCTCGGCCATGCGGTCGAGCATCTCGCCGTAGGAGAGGACGTCGGGGCCGCCGATCTGGATCTCGCGCCCGCTGCTCGCGGCGACCTCGGGGGCCGCCACCAGATACGCCAGGAGGTCGTCGATGGCGATCGGCTGGGTGTCGATCTTCAGCCAGGCGGGGGCGATCATGGCGGGGAGGCGCTGGACGAGGTAGCGGAGCGTCCGGTAGGACTCGCTGCCGGGCCCGACGACCATGCTCGCCCGGAAGTGGGTCAGCGGCGGCCCGTGCTCGGCGAGCAGCGCGGCGGTGTCGTGGCGGCTGCGCAGGTGCGGGGAATGGGGCTCGCCGAGGCCGCCGACGTAGACGACCCGTCCGACTCCCTCGCCGCGGGCCATCTCGGCGAAGGCGCGCGCCGCCCGCTGCTCGCGCTCGGCGAAGTTGGCGTCGCCGCCGCGGCCCATCGAGTGGATCAGGTAGTAGGCGATGTCAACCCCGCGACCGGCGCCGGCCAGGGACGGCGGGTCGAGGACGTCGCCCTCGTGAACCTCGAAGCCGGCTGCCTCGAGTGCTCGTGCTTTGGAGCGGTTGCGGGCCAGACACCGGACGTCCACCCCGGCAGCGTCGAGGGCCACGGCCAGGCGGCCGCCGATGAAGCCGGTGGCTCCGGTGACGAGTGCGCGCATCCCTACACCTTGACGCGGGCGGCGGCGGTGGCGTTGCGGTCGGCGGCGGCCTCGCGCAGACCGGGGTCGCCCGCCGGTCGCAGCGTCGCGGTGACGTGGCGCCAGTAGCGCCGGGGGTCGTGCCCGGGGAGGACGAGGGCGGCGAGGGCGCGCTCGGCGTAGGCGACGGCGGTCAGCCCGCGGACGGCGGCGGCGGCGCGGGGGCCGTGGTGCTTTTGCATGTAGAGGTCGCGGTTGCGCGAGAACTCGACGATCCGCCGGTCGGGGACCGAGCCGGTCGCGAGCTGCTCGTGGTGAACGGCGCGGGCGGCGGGGACGTAGAGCGTGTGCCAGCCGTGGTCGCGGAGGCGGCGCTGGAAGTCGACCTCGTCGGAGTAGACGAAGAAGGCGGGGTCCATCCAGCCGACGTGCTCGGCCGAGGCGCGGCGGACGAGCAGCGCCGACGACTGGGCCCAGTCGACGCGGCGCGTCTCGCCGGCGGCGCTCTGCACGGTGTAGCGGCCGCCGACTCCGAGCGCGCCGGCGAGCGCGGTGGCCACCGAGGGAAAGCGCCAGGCGCAGGGCTGGGGGCTGCGGTCGGGGGCGAGCAGGGCGGCGCCGGCGGCGGCGGCGCGGGCGTCGGCCTCGAGCGCGGCACGGAGGGCGGCGGTGGCGCCGGGGAGGAGCTCCGAGTCCTCGTTGAGGAGCAGGCAGTAGCGGCCGCGGGCCCGGCGCATCAGCTCGCTGTCGTTGGCGGACTTGCCGCGGCGCAGGGGCAGGGCGATCAGCTCGAGGTCCTCGCCGCGGGCACGGACGGCGTCGGCGGAGCCGTCGTCGGAGCCGTTGTCGAGTACGAGCAGCTCGGTCGCGAAGGGCAGAGCGGCCCGCTCGCGGGCGATCGCGTCGAGGCAGCGGAGGAGGAGCTCGCGCCCTTCGGTGTTGACCACGCAGTAGGTGAGTTCGGCGGCCACCGGCCTATTGTCCCGTGCCGATGGAGGTCCACGTCGTCGACCCCGCGGCCTACACGCCTCCGTACGACCACGCCCTCTGTGCCGCCCTGGCCGCGGCCGGCGCCGACGTCGACCTCTACACCAGCCGCTTCGCCTACGGCCCGGTCGCCGCGCCGGTGGGGTACGCGCGCCACGACTTCTTCTATCGCCGGGCGCGGGGGCCGGCCAACTCGGGGCGGCGGCGGGCGGCGAAGCTGGCCGAGCACGTGCCCGACATGCGGCGCTACCGGCGGGCGGCCGCGGCGGCCGACGTCGTCCACTTCCAGTGGACGGCGGTCCAGCACGTCGACGGTCACCTGCTGCCGCGGGGGCGGCCGCTCGTCCTCACCGCCCACGACGTGCTCCCCCGCGAGCCGCGCCCGGGCCAGCTCGCGGGGCAGCGCCGGCTGTACGGCCGCTTCGACGCCGTCGTCGTCCATTCGGCGCACGGCCGCGACCGCCTCGTCGGGGATCTCGGCCTCGACGCGGCGCGGGTCCACGTGATCCCCCACGGCGCGTTCGCCCACCTGGCGGCGGCCGGGGGCCCGCCGCTGCCGGGGGAGCTCGCCGCCGCGCGGCGGCCGGTCGTCCTCTGCTTCGGGCTGATCCGCCCCTACAAGGGCATCGACGTCCTCCTCGGCGCCTGGGACGCCGACTGGGACGCCGAGCTGTGGATCGTCGGCCTGCCCCGGTTCGACATCTCGGCGCTGCGGGCGGCGGCGCCGGCCAACGTCCGCTTCGTCTCCCGCTTCGTGGCCGACGCGGAGCTGCCGGCGTTCTTCCGCCGGGCCGACCTCGTCGTGCTCCCCTATCTCGAGGCCGACCAGTCCGGGGTCCTGGCCACCGCCCTGGCCTTCGGCAACGCCCTCCTCCTGAGCGACGTCGGCGGCTTCGCCGAGGCCGGCGCCGGGAGGCTCGTGCCGCCGGGCGACCGGACGGCGCTGTCGGCCGCCCTGGCCGACCTGATCGGCGACCCGGCGGCGCGCGCCCGCCTGGCGTCGCAGTCGCGGGCGGCGGCGGCGGGTCCGCTGGCCTGGGACGCCGTGGCTCGCCGAACGCTGCGCCTCTACGCGTCGCTGATCGGCTGAGGCGGCCACATCGTAGGGTCCGTCTCGTGCGCACCGCGAAGACCGTCCTGTGGGCCAGCGCCGGCGCGCTCGTCTACACCCAGCTCGGCTACCCCCTGGTCCTCCTCGCCTGGTCGCGGGTCCGGGGCCGCGGCGACTCCCCGGTGCCGGCGGCCGACCCGCCGGCCACGCCGACGGTCTCGCTCATCGTCGCCGCCCACGACGAGGCGGGAGTGATCGGGCCGAAGGTCGAAGATGCCCTGGCCCTCGACTGGCCGCGGCAGCGCCTGGAGGTGATCGTCTGCTGCGACGGCTGTAGCGACGCGACCGCGGCCGAGGCCCGGGCGGCCGGGGCCGACGTCGTGCTCGAGCTGCCGCGGGGCGGCAAGATCCGCGCCCAGGACGCCGGGGTCGAGGCCGCCGCCGGTGAGCTCCTCGCCTTCTCGGACGCCAACTCGACCTGGGCGCCCGACGCCCTGCGCGAGCTGACGGCGGCCTTCGACGATCCCCGGGTCGGCTATGCCTGCGGCCAGGTCCGCTTCGTGCGCGCGGACGGCGGCGACAACCAGGAGGGGCTCTACTGGCGCTACGAGCTGCTGCTGCGGAGCCTCGAGTCGCGGCTCGGGTCGATCACGGCGGGCAACGGGGCGATCTACGCGACGCGGCGGGAGTCCTACCTGGTCGTCGACCCGATCATGGGCCACGACCTGAGCTTCCCGTTCAACATGGTCAAGCGCGGCTGGCGGGCGGTCTACGCGCCGGGGGCGCGGGCGCGGGAGAAGATGGTGCCGACGATCGAGGGCGAGTTCGCCCGCAAGCGCCGGATGATGAGCCACGCCTGGCCGATAGTCCTCCGCGGCGGCATGCTCTCGCCGCGCGGATACGGTCCGGGCTACGCCGTGATGATCCTCAGCCACCGCATCCTCCGCTACGTCTCGCCGGGCCTCCACGTGCTGGCGCTGGCGGCGAACCTCGCGCTGCTCGGCGAAGGCCCCGTCTACGTCGCGTGCCTCACCGCGCAGGTCGGGCTCCTGGCGGCGGCGGCGCTGGCCGGCGTCGTGGCGGCCCGGCCGCTCCTGGTGGCGCGCTACTACGTGCTGACCACCGCTTCGCTCGGCCTCGGGCTGTGGGACTGGCTCCGCCACGGGACGAGCGCCGCCTGGGAGGCGGCGGAGGGAACGCGATGATCAGGCGGACGGTCGACATCGTGGTCAGCGCGATCGGGCTCGCCGTGCTCGCGCCGGTGATCGCCGCCGCCGCGCTCGCCATTCGGCTGGAGTCGCCGGGCGGCGTCCTCTACCGCCAGCGGCGGATCGGCAAGGACGGGCGGCCGTTCGAGGTGATCAAGCTCCGGACGATGGTCGACGGGGCCGAGCGGATGGGCGCCGGCCTGTCGATCGACTCGGGCGACGCGCGGATCACCCGGGTCGGCGGCGTGCTTCGGCGGTGCTCGATCGACGAGCTCCCCAATCTGCTCAACGTCCTGCGGGGCGACATGTCCCTGATCGGGCCGCGCCCGACGCTGCCCCACCAGGTCGAGGCCTACGACGACCGCCAGCGGGGCCGCCTGGCGGTGCGGCCGGGGATCACCGGGTGGGCCCAGGTCAACGGGCGGGCGTCGCTGCCGTGGCCGGAGCGGATCGAGCTCGACCTGTACTACATCGAGCACCGGTCGCTCGAGCTCGACCTGGAGATCCTCCGCCGGTCCGTCCGGGTGCTCGTGGCCGGCGAGGGCCTCTACCGGGGCGAGACCGGCGGATGGCGCTGATGGGGCGCCGGGGCGCGGGCGCGTGACGGCGGTGATGATCACCGGCGTCGGCCGGCGCTACGACATCGTGGCCTCGTTCGCCGCCCACACGACGGTCGTGGCCACCGAGACGAGCCCGCTCGCGCCGGCCCAGTACGCCGCCCAGATCCGGGCGCGGGTGCCACGGATCGACGACCCGGAGTACGTGCCGGAGCTGCGGCGCCTGTGCGAGCTCCACGGGGTCGGCGCCGTCGTCCCGCTGATCGATCCCGACATCGAGGTCCTGGCCGCCGCCCGCGAGCGGGGCGAGCTGCCGGCGCTCGTGCCCGACCTGGCGATGGCGCGGGCGACGTTCGACAAGTACGAGACCCACCTCCTGCTCGAGCGGCTCGGCCTGCCGTCGCCGCCGACCTGGCTGGCGGGGGAGGGGGCGGAGCCGCTGCCGCACCCGGTCGTCGTCAAGCCCCGGTGGGGCTCGAACTCGCGGGGGATCCACCACGCGCGAGACGCGGCCGAGGCCCGCTTCTTCGTCGGCTACAGCGGCGAGCCGGTGATCGTCCAGCGGGCGATGGGCGGCCCGGAGTTCTCGATCGACTGCCTGTGCGACCTCGACGGCGTCTGCCTCAACGCGATCCCCCGCTCGATGATCGAGTCCCGGGGCGGCGAGTCGGTCAAGGGGACCGTGCTCGGCGACCCCGAGCTGATCGAGCTCGGACGAGCGGTGGCCGAGGCCGTCGGCGCCCGGGGCGCCTGCATGGTGCAGGCCTTCCGCGACCCGGAGCTCGGGCTGCGCGTGACCGACGTCAACGTCCGCTTCGGCGGCGGCTATCCGTCGCACATGTACGGAGCGCTTCCGGGGCGCACGTATCCGGAGCTCGTGGTGCGGCTGGCGCGGGGGGAGCGGATCGAGCCCCACGTGGGCGAGCTCCGCGCCGGGGTGACCTTCGCCCGCTACTACTGGCAGCTCGAGCTCGACGACCGGATGGAGCCGAGCGGGCGCGAGATCGTCGCCGGCGGTGCGCCGCCGCCCCGGAAATAGGGCAATCTGCGACACGGTCCGCCTGCAGATGGTAAGAATGGACCCGATGGCTGTGCCCTCCGCCCCGCCCCAGGCGCCCTCCGGCGTGCCGTCGACCGGCCCGGTCGGGTCCTGCACGAACTGCACGGCGCCGCTGGCGGTGGGCCAGGACTGGTGCCTGGAGTGCGGCACGGCGGTGCCCGGACGCCTGCGCGGCGGCCCGGGCCTGCGCTCGTCACTCGGCGTGGTCGGCGTCACGCTGCTGCTGGTGATCGGCGCCGTCGCGGCCGGCTACGCCACGCTGTCCTCAGACTCCAAGCGGGCGGCCCAGACGACGGCGAGCCTGCCGGCCCAGACGTCGCTGACGCCCGACGCGCCGCCCGGGGCGGCGGCGCCGGCGGTCCCGACGACCGCCGCCCCGACCGCGGCGCTTCCGACGGCGCCCAAGGTCCCGGCGGCGACGCCGACCCCGGCGCCGGCCCCGGTCACCGTGGCGCCGAAGACGGCCGCGCCGAAGACGTCCGCGACCACCCCGGTCGGCGGCACGACCAAGACGAAGACGCCGAGCTCATCCGGCGCGTCGACCCCGTCGGCCAAGACCGCGAAGATCCTCCTCGACACCGACGCCGCGACGACCTACAATCCCTACAGCCTGGCGGCGTCGAACTTCGGCGACCCGGCCAAGGCGATCGACGGCGACCCGACGACCGCCTGGACCTACCAGCTCGATCCGAGCACGGCGGGCAGGACGCTGGTCGGCCTGGTCATCAACCTGAAGGCCGACCAGCGCGTGCGGGATATCACCGTGAAGACGGCGACGCCGGGCATGACCGTCGAGTTCTACGGCGCTCCCGCCGCGTCGGTGCCCCCCGTCTCGATCACCGATCCGGCGTGGCTGCACCTGGCCAACCGCAAGACGATCAAGGCCTCGGCGAAGGTGACGCTGATGACCGCCGGCCAGTCGCTCCAGTACCTGCTGGTCTGGATCACCCACGCCCCGGCGGGCGTCACCACCGGGACGCTCGGCGTCTCCGAGCTGTCGGTCACCAGCTGAGCGTCTACGTCGGCGCGATCTGCTCCGGCCCCTTGTCGATGTAGGCGGTGCGGAAGTCGCGGAAGGCGTCGAAGATCTTGTCGTTGAAGGCCGGGCAGCCGATGACCTGGGTCCAGGCGACGGCGGCGACGGCGTAGGGCATGTTGGTGTTGTTCTGGAAGAGCAGCTGCTTGTAGCCGGGGCTCCCCATGACGGGCTCGTTCCAGAGGGCCTCGAGCTGCTTGATCGCGGTGAGCGGCGTCCCCGCCTTGTACTGGTACTCGATCCGCCCGTGCTCGAGCGTGTGGACGAAGTGCTCCTTGGCCGGGGTGTTCGCCGAGGCGTAGACGCCGTCGGCGGCCGGGGTCTGGTCGTGGTTGCCCGAGGTCGGCGGATTCGTCTTGTAGTTCACGGGCCCGGGGACGTGCGCCCGGCCCTCGGGGGCGTAGGTGTGGAGCGAGCACCCGGCGGCGGCCGCCGCCTGCTTGAGGTTGGTTATCTTGGGAGCCGGCAGCTTGATCCCCTGGATGTCCTGGGAGACCGGGCTGTTGGCGTTCAGGCCCGATGACGACCCGCCGCCGGAGGAGAGCGCGATGGCCACGGCGACGACGATTCCGAGGGCCACGAGCGCCCCGCCGATGATCTGGAGACGGCGCCGACGCGCGGCGGCCTGCTCGGCCTTGCGCTGGGCGGCCAGTCGCTCGGCCTTGCGCTTTTCCTTCTCCTCTATGCGGCTGGACATCGACGGCCAAGCCTAGCGATTGGACCCCGGACGGAGCGTCAGCCCGAAACGGCAGGCCGCTGGGCGTCGGAGGCCGTCCGGGGGCGCCAGCATTCGTCGATGAAGCGGCCGATCTCGCCGGTCAGCCGAGCCGGGGCGATGCGGAGCTCGACGATCGACGTCGCCTCGAGCAGCCGGGCGTTCGGCATCTCCTCGGCGAGGGTGCCGGCGTCCGAGAAGGCGTGGACGGGGTCGCGGTGGTGTCCGATCACCAGCGCCGGGGTCTCCATCCGGCGCCGCTGGCTGCGGTGGGGGGCGACGCGGCCGAAGGTCAGGCCGCGGAGCACGGCGCCGGAAGGGGCCGGCTCCTGGCTGATCCAGTCGAGCCCGACGTTCGCCCAGTGGCCGAGGCCGAAGCGGGGCAGGCCGGCGAGCGCCTTGGCGACCGGGCGGGTCACCGAGACGCCGTAGGTGGTGGCGATCATCACCGGGGCGAAGACGATCAGGCAGGCGAGCAGCGCGTTGTCGAGCACCGGCATCTCGACGACCATCCCGCGGATCCGCTCGGGCGCCAGCCAGGCGGCCTCGAGCGCGACGTTGGCGCCGAGCGAGGTGCCGGCCACGACGGCCTGATCGATGCCGAGATGGTCCATCAGGCCGATCACCTGCTCGCCCCAGAGGGTCATCGAGTAACGCGTCATGTCGACGGGGCGGTCCGATTCGCCGTGGCCGAGGAGGTCGAGCGTGATCACCCGGTTCCCCCGCTCGGCGAGCGTCCGGGCGAGCGGGACGTGCATCTTCTGGGATAGGAGGAGCCCGTGGAGGAGGATCGTCGTCCGGGCCGAGTCGGCCGGGCCGAACTCGGAGTAGGCGAGCCGGTGGCCGTCGTGGGGGAAGGAGGGCATCGAATCAGCGTATCGCCCGGCGCCCGCCGTCTCCAGACGCCCCGGGCGGCCGGTACCGCCGGTCCAGCCCGCGCCGGGAAATCTTGGCCCGGCGGCCCTGTCGCCCGGAGGGTGTGACCTTCACCATCACCGTTGTGAGACGAGCTTGCCAGACGGGCCGAGGATCGGCCCTCCAAACCGCAACCAGGACCTGACAGGCGTCCTGGTTCGGCACACCGGCGACGGTGTGACCTCTCCGTGCCGTTGACGCGGTCTCCGTGGCTGGAGCCGCGGGTCGTGTCCGGCGCGTACTGCCCTAAACCCAGCAGCCCTCCCCAATGCCGGCGGCGTGTGCCCTGCGCGCCGCCGGCGGGCTGGCCTCGGACTATGCTCGCAGCCATGAGCAGGCCCGGTGAAGGGCGATGAGGATGCGCGCGGCGGTACTCGAGGAGTTCGCGCGGCCGCTCGTCGTGCAGGAGGTCGACCTCGCCGATCCGCGTGCCGGCGAGGTGCTCGTCCGCCTCGTCGCCTGCGGGGTCTGCCACACCGACGTCTACACGGCGTCGGGCGTCGATCCGTCGGGCTACGCGCCGACCGTCCTCGGTCACGAGGGCGCCGGCGTCGTCGAGGCGATCGGCGAGGGCGTGACGCTGGTCGAGGTCGGCGACCATGTGGTCACGCTGTTCTCGCCCCAATGCGGCGAGTGCGTCCACTGCGTGAGCCCGCTCACCAATCTCTGCCTGGCCATCCGCGAGGAGCAGAACCGCGGCCACCTTCCCGACGGGACGACCAGGCTGTCCCGCGAGGGCGAGCCGCTGCGCCACTTCATGGGCACTTCGACCTTCGCCGAGTACACGGTGATGCCGGAGATCGCGCTGGCCAAGGTCGACCGGGAGGCGCCGCTCGACCGGGTCTGCCTGTTCGCCTGCGGGCTCTCGACCGGCCTCGGCGCGGCGATGCGGACAGCGGCGGTGAGGCCCGGCTCGACCTGCGTCGTCTTCGGCGCCGGCATGGTCGGCCTCGGCGCGTTCGCCGGCTGCCGGCTGCAGGGGGCCGAGCGGATCATCTGCGTCGACCTGGCGCAGGAGCGGCTCGCGCTGGCCCGCGGCCAGGGCGCGACCGACGTGCTCGTCGGCGGCCCGGACACGGTGGCCCGGATCCTCGAGCTGACGGGCGGCTTCGGCGCCGATTACACCTTCGAGGCGACCGGCCTCGTCGCGGTCATGCGCCAGGCGGTCGAGGTGGCGCGGATGGGCTGGGGCCTGTGCACGGTGGCGGGCGTGGCCGGGCGGGGCGAGACGCTCGACATCGTCCCCCGCCTGTTGATCACCGGCCGCCGCGTCTGCGGGAGCTCCTTCGGCGGCCTCAAGGGCCGCGACGACGTGCCCGCCCTGGTCGACCGCTACCTGGCCGGGGATATCGACGTCGATCCGTTCATCTCCCACCGGCTGCGCCTCGAGGACGTCAACCGCGGCTTCGAGCTGATCGAGGCGCAGGACGGCATCCGGAGCGTCATCGAGTTCTGAGGGTCCGGGCCGGCGGTTACGGTCGACGGGCGATGATCGTTCTCGGCCCAGGCGACCTTCCGGCGAGGCTCGGCCTCGATGACGACCTCCTGATCGGTGCCGAGAACGCCGACGTCCTGCCGCGCCTCCCCGGCGGGGCGTTCGACCTGATCTACATCGACCCGCCCTTCAACACGGGCAACCGGCAGACCAGGCGGACGCTCGAGGTGGTCCGCGACGCGACGGGCACGGCCGGCTTCGGCGGTCACGGCTACGCCCGCCGGGAGATCGGCCGGAGCGCCTACGCCGACGAGTTCGACGACTACCTGGCCTTCCTCTCGCCCCGGCTCGAACGGGCGCGCGAGCTGCTCGCCCCCGACGGCACCCTCTACGTCCATCTCGACAGCCGCGAGGCGCACTACGTCAAGGTCGCGCTCGACGGGATCTTCGGCCGGGAGTGCTTTCTCAACGAGATCATCTGGGCCTACGACTACGGGGCCAAGACGAAGCGCCGGTGGCCGGCCAAGCACGACACGATCCTCGTCTACGTGCGCGACCCGGGGCGCTACTGGTTCGACAGCGACGCCGCCGACCGCGAGCCGTACATGGCGCCGGGGTTGGTCGGCCCCGAGAAGGCGGCCCGGGGGAAGCTCCCGACCGACGTCTGGTGGCACACGATCGTCCCGACCAACGGCGGCGAGAAGACGGGCTATCCGACGCAGAAGCCGGAAGGAGTGCTGCGGAGGATCGTCGGCGCGTCCTCGCGGCCGGGCGGCTGGTGCCTCGACTTCTTCGCCGGCTCGGGCACGCTCGGGGCGGTGGCCCAGGACCTCGGACGGCGGTTCGTGCTGGTGGACTCGAACCCCGAGGCGATCGCCGTGGCGGCGGCCCGCCTGGCTAGGACGCCGCGACCGCTACCGGTTCGCGGCGCGCCTTGAGCGCCTCGAAGCGCTTCTCCCAGTCGTCGTGGCGGCGCTTGGCGTCGCCGATGAAGGGCGAACAGGCGATCGCCTCGAGCACCAGCCGGTTGAGCAGCGAGGCCGGAAAGCGGAGGGGGCGGACGAAGTCGACGAACAGCACGACACGGACGTCGTCGGTGTCGTTCCAGGCCTCGTGCTCGTAGGTGTCGTCGAAGATCAGCGAGCCGCCCTCCCTCCAGCCGCGGACGTCGTCCTCGACGCGGATCCGGCAGCCGTCCTGCGGCTCGGGGATGAGCAGTCCGAGGTGGTAGCGGAGGACCCCCTTGTAGGGGCCGCGGTGCTGCTCGATGTGCTTGTGTGGTGAGAGGATCGAGAAGAAGGCCGTCTTCATCCCGGGGATCTCGGCGCAGAGGCGGGCCGTCTCGGGGCAGCGGGCGCAGTTGGCCTCCGAGCGGAAGCCGTACCCGTAGAGGAAGTAGGTCTTCCACTTATCGTCGTTGGTGATCGTCGCCTGGTCGACCGAGATGTCCTGGAAGTTCGGGAGGTCCTCGCGGTCCTCGAGCACGCGGTCGAGCTCGGAACGGATCTGCGGCCACCCGTCCTCGAGCCGGCGCGTCCAGGCGAAGTCGCCCGGGTCAAAGAAGGTGGCCTCGCCGACCCGCGAGGCTCGGCCGATCAGCCTCTCGATCCTCCCGAGGGCCCGCTCGCCGACGAACACCGTCGCCTCGACGAGTCGCTCCCGCATCGCCTCTCGCACGTCCCCTCCTCGTCGGCCGCGCGCCGAGCACCCCAGGCTCGGCGCGCCCTCCATCCTAGTGCCGTGCGAGTGCGTCCGCGGGGTAGGGTCAGCGGATGGGCGACGACTGGCCGCGGCCGATGCTGACCGCCGACGTGGTCGCCCTCGCCGGCGAGCGGGTGCTCCTGATCCAGCGTGGCAATCCTCCCTTCGCGGGCGAGTGGGCCCTCCCCGGCGGGTTCGTCGACGAGCGGGAGCGGACGCGGGCGGCGGCCGGCCGGGAGCTCCGCGAGGAGACCGGTCTCGAAGCCGCCGGGCTGACGCTGATCGGCGTCTACGACGCGGCGGACCGCGATCCGCGGGGCTGGTCGGTGTCGGTCGCCTACCTCGCGCGCTTCGACACGGAGCCGGCGGTGGCCGGGGGCGACGACGCGGTCGACGCCCGCTGGTTCCCGGTCGGCAACCTGCCGCCGGTGGCCTTCGACCACGCCGAGATCATCGCCGACGGGCTCGCGGCGGCTACTCGGCGGCCGGACGGATAGCGGCCCGTCCGGAGGCGAGAGCCCGGAGCAGGAGCGTGATCATGCGGCCGTTGGTGAGGACGCAGGCCCGGTCGCAGCGGTCGCAGCGAAAGCGCCAGCGGAGCATCGGCTCGCCGGGCGGAGCGATCGACACGCCGATCTCCTCGTCGGGCGCCCACGAGTCGTAGGGCGCGGGGCGCCGCGAGCCGTCCGGGCGGTCGGCGGGCGCGGCGCCGCCGAAGCGGACGCGGGCGGTGGTCAGATCGAGCGCGCACCAGAGGATCGGCTCGAGGCAGAGGGCGTTCCCGCAGAGGAAGGCGGTCGGCGGATGCCCACGGAACGGGGCGAGCGACTGGTTGAGCTCGGGATCGCGAATCGCCTGGACCGCGGTGAGCACCCGCAGGCGGTCGAGCGCCCAGTCACGCTGCTGGATAGTGGGTGCGGTTGGCAACTCGGGTTTCTCCTCGGAGCGCGCACCTCGGCGCGAGGGGTTGCCGGGCGGCGGGGAGCAGGCTGGCCACGGCCGGCGGGCGGTGGCGTGGCGACGCAGTCATATCAGCCGGGCTCATAATGCGTGGCTTGCCGACCCTGGCCGTCCTGGCGAGAGCCGCCGCCCATCACCGCGATCTTCGGGTGCTTCCTCCGCTCGTCGCCTGGTACATCCTCCGGGCCCGCGAGCTCGCCGATCGGCGCGAGGAGGACTGGGCGCGGTACTCGTCGATCTCGCCGGGCTCGCTTGTCCGGCTGCTCGAGCTGGCGCGGGGCGCGCGCGCGGTCGTCGAGCTGGGGACGGCGATGGGCTGGACGACGGGCGCGCTCGCCCTCACGGGGCGCGACCGGACCGTCCGCAGCTACGACATCGTCCGCTATCCGGGCCGCACCGAGTACCTCGCGCTCCTCGGCGCGGGGGCGCGCGGCCGGATCGAGCTGGTGGCGGCCCCCGGGTCGACCGGACCGCCGCCGGGCGGTCGACCGGTCGACCTCGTGTTCATCGACTCATCCCACGTGCGCGCGGAGACGGCGGCCGAGTTCGAGGCGTGGCGCCCGGCGCTCGCCACCGGGGGCCTCGTCGTCTTCCACGATTACCGCAACCCGGACTTCCCGGGAGTCGAAGAGGCGATCCACGCCGACCTCGGCCTCGAGGGCGAGCAGGTGGCCGACATGTTCGTATGGCGCCGCCCGGGCTGAGCGGCGTCCGACGTTCCCCTCGTCGTCTCCGGCGCCGGCGCCGACGCCGGGTCCCCGGGGTTGGTGCGCGGCTTGTGCGCCACTACGGGCGCACGCGCCGGATCGGCGCGGGCGGGCCGAGGAGCGCCCCGGCCGTCATCATCCGCTCGATCGCCTGGGCGGCGCGGTCCGAAGCCTGGGCCATCGCCTCGTCGAGGTGGGCGCCCAGCAGCGCCACCGCGGTGTCGGGGTCGCCGCCGAGCAGGGCGTCGAGGATCGCCAGGTGCTGGGCGGTGGTCACGGCGACCCGGTGCTCGAGCACGAAGTTCTGCATGCGGACGACCCGGATCCGGTCGTTGACGACCTGGAGCTGCTCGACGACCGCCGGGTTGCCGGCCGCCTCGGCCAGGCGGAGGTGGAAGTTCTCGTCGACCACGACGAGCCCGGGGTCGGGCTCGGGCGGGTTGGCGGCCAGGTCGGCCCAGTCGTCGTGGATCGCCCGGAGCGCGATCTCGTCGTGGCGCTGGCCGTGCGCCGGCGGACGGACGAGCGACGCGAGCTCGAGGATCCGTCGCAGCTCGTAGAGGTCGCGGACCCCGGCGAGGTTGGGGCTGCGGGGGTAGAAGCCGCCCTGCGGCCGGCGGACGACGAGACCTTCGGACTCGAGGCGCATCAGCGCCTCGCGCACCGGCGTCCGCGACGCCCCGAGGCGCTCGGCGAGGCTCACCTCGGCGAGGCGCTCGATCAGCGGGTACTCGCCGAAGAGGAGGCCGCGCCGGAGCTCGTCGTAGACCTCGCTGCTGCGCGAGCGGGGGACCTTCGGCCGGCGCGACGGCTGGCTGCTCACCGGGCGGTCGCTTGGAGGACGAGTTCCGAGACGTGGGCGGTGACGATCCGCCAGCCGTCGCCGGTGCGCACCCAGGTCTGCGACTGGCGGCCGGAGCGTCCCGATGCCGTCCGGCGAAACTCGGCCGAGGTCACCCCGACGTCGCGGCCGAAGGTGGTGATGACGGCGAACAGGATCTCCCGGTCGAGATCGTCCGGCGAGCGATGCTCGCGAAAGCGGGCGATCGCCTCGTAGCTGTAGAGGTTCTCCGCGGCGCCGTAGCGCACGGCCTGCGGGTCGTCCCAGAAGAGCACGTCGAGCGTGGCGATGTCGTTGGCCACGAACGCCGTCTCGTAACGCTCGAACTGGAGGCTGACCTCGGCGACCACCTCCGGCAGGTTCACCTCCATGACGTCAGCTCGGCGGCGTTGGCCAGGCCGCGGGCCTCGAGCTCGGCCCCGACGCGCAGGAGTGTGGCCTCGGCGTCGTGGGCGGCGATCAGCTGGACACCGAGCGGGAGCCCGTCGACCCGCCGCACCGGCACGGTGAGCACGGGCAGCCCGGCGAAGGAGATCGGCTGGGTGTAGACGCCTAGGTAGGGCTGGGTGAGGACGGTCTCCCCGTCGACGACCGCCTCGCGCTGCCCGACCCGGGGGGCGGCAAACGGCGTGGCCGGGGCGAGCACGACGTCGACGTCGCGAAAGACCGCGCGCATCCGCCCGGTCAGCCAGGCGCGCAACCGCTGGGCCTGGAGGTAGGCCCGGGCCGGCACGAGCGCTCCGGCGAGGAAGCGGTCGCGGGTCATCGGGTCGAAGTCGGCCGGGCGGGCGCGCAGCGAGGCGAGGTGGGTGTGGGCCCCCTCGGTCGCGGTGATCACCATCGCCGCGGCTCGGGCCTCGGCCGCGTGGGGGAGCGTGATCCGCCGGGTCACGCCGAGTGCCTCGGCGAGCTCGCCGACCGTCTCGAGCGCCGCCGGCGTCCCGCCGCGGGCGAAGTAGCCGTCGGCCACCGCGAGGCGGAGCCCGTCGATCCCTGGCCCCGGGTCGCCGGCCGGCGGGCCGCCGTCGCGGAGGAGCTCGAAGCTGACGGCGAGGTCGCGGACGCTCGCCGCGAGGGCTCCGACGGTGTCGAGCGTCTCGCAGAACGGCAGCATCCCCCGGCAGGAGACGCGGCCGTAGGTCGGTTTGAGGCTCCACACCCCGCACAGGGCGGCCGGGACCCGGACCGAGCCGTTGGTGTCCGAGCCGAGCGTCAGGGGGACGAGGCCGGCCGCCACCGCCGCCCCCGAGCCGCCGGAGGAGCCGCCGGCCACCCGGTCGGTGTCGAACGGGTTGCGGCAGGCGCCGTAGTGAGCGTTCTCGGTGGTGAAGCCGTAGGCGTACTCGTCCATGTTGAGGAGCCCGACGAGGACCCCACCGGCGCCCGGGGCGACCTGAACGCCTTCTTCGGCCTCGGCATCAACATGCTGGTCAACGTGCTGGTGATCGCGGGCCTGACCGTCGGCGTCGTCCCCCTGACCCACCACGACGCCTTCCGGGTGATCCTCCCGGCGCTCGGCCTCGAGCTCCTGATCGGGAACATCTTCTACTTCGTGCTCGCCACCCGATTGGCGAAGAAGGAGGGGCGCGACGACGTCACGGCGCTGCCCTACGGCCCGAGCGTGCCTCACATGTTCATCGTGACGCTGGTGATCATGCTCCCGATCTACCTGCGCACCCACGATCCGGTCAAGGCGTGGGAGGGCGGCATCGCCTGGGCCTTCATCATCGGCGTGATCATCCTCATCGGCGCCTTCGTCGGGCCGACGATACGTCGCTTCACCCCGCGTGCGGCGCTGCTCGGGACGCTGGCCGGAATCTCGGTGACGTTCATCTCGATGCGCCCGGCGGCCCAGATGTGGGGCGCCCTGTGGATCGCCCTGCCCACGTTCTTGGTGATCTTCATCGGCTTCGTCGCCGGTGTGCGCCTGCCGCGGAACTTCCCGGTCGGTCTCGCCGCCCTGCCGCTCGGCTCGGCGGTCGCCTGGATCGGCGGCTACATGAACACGGCCGACGTCAGCGCGTCGGTCCACGAGATCGCCCTCGGCCTGCCGTCGCTGAACCTCACCCACCTGATCAACGGCCTCAACGGGATCTCGCCGCTCCTGGCCACCGCGATCCCGCTGGGGATCTACAACTTCACCGAGGCGATGAGCAACGTCGAGAGCGCGGCGGCGGCCGGGGACAGCTACAACCTCCGCCACGTGCTCCTGGCCGACGGGACCGGCGCCGTGATCGGCTCGGTGCTCGGCAGCCCGTTCCCGCCCGCCGTCTACATCGGCCACCCGGGCTGGAAGAAGGCCGGCGGGCGGATCACCTACTCGCTGGCCACGGGCGTGGGTATCTTCCTGTTCTGCACGATCGGACTCTTCCCGCTGCTGGCCGCCGTCCTCCCGATCCCGGCGATCGTGCCGATCCTGCTCTACATCGGCCTCGTGATCGGAGCGCAGGCCTTCGCGTCGGTGCCGCGGGCACATTACGCGGCGATCGTGCTGGCGATCGTGCCGAACGTCGCGCAGTGGGCGTCGGGACTCGTCGACAGCACGCTCGCGGCCGCCGGGACGAACGCGGCGAAGGTGGGGCTGACGAGCCTCGAGAACGCCGGCGTGATCTACGGCGGCCTCGTCTCGCTCGGCCAGGGGGCCATCCTTGCCGGCATGGTGCTCGGCGCGATCGGGGCCCTGGTCATCGACCGGCGCTTCGAGATGGCCGCCGGCTACTGCTTCTTCGGGGCGGGCCTGGCCTTCATCGGGCTGATCCACGGACCGAAGGTCGGCTGGGCGATATCGCCGAAGGTCGCCCTCGGCTACGCGATGGCCGGGGCGATGCTGCTGGCCTTCGCCCAGCTCAAGGTCCCGCGCCGCGAGCTCGACCTGGCCGACCCGATCGACGCGGCGGACGCGGCCGCGGCGGCCGCCATCCCGAGCGCGACCAACGGCCACCTCCCGGCGCCGGACGGGCTCCCGGCGCAACCGGTTCCCGCCTGATCGCCACCGCCACCCATTGAACGAGGACCTCGGAATCCGGGGCCTGCTCGCCGACTATCGGAGCGGCGGGCGGGTCCCGGCCGCGGTCGTCCGGGCCGCCCACGAGCGGGCCGAGCAATCTGAGCAGCCGGTGTGGATCACCCTGCTCGACTGGGACGTCGTGGCCGAGTACCTGGCCGGGCTCGGCGAGGACACCGGGCTCCCGCTCTACGGCATTCCCTTCGCCGTCAAGGACAACATCGACCTGGCCGGGTCGCTGACCACGGCCGCCTGCCCGGCCTTCGGCTATCTCCCCGACCGGAGCGCCTTTGTCGTCGAGCGGCTGATCGCCGCCGGGGCGATCCCGCTGGGTAAGACGAACATGGACCAGTTCGCCACCGGGCTGGTCGGCACGCGGACGCCCTACGGGGCCTGTCGCAGCGTGATCGACGGGCGCTACATCTCCGGCGGATCGAGCTCAGGCTCGGCGGTGGCGGTGGCGGCGGCGATAGTAAGCTTCGCTCTGGGCACCGACACCGCCGGCTCGGGGCGCGTGCCGGCGGCGTTCAACGGGATCGTCGGCCTCAAGCCGTCGCTCGGGCGGCTGAGCAGCCGGGGCGTCGTCCCCGCCTGCCGGACGCTCGACTGCGTCTCGATCTTCACGCTCGACGCGGGCGACGCCGGCCTCGTCCTCGCGGCGGCGTCGGCCCCCGACCCCGCCGACCCCTACTCGCGCCCGGCGGGACCGCCCCGCCCGGCGCCGTCCGCCCTCGGCGTCCCGCGGCCGGGTCAGCTCGACTTCCACGGGGACGACGCGGCCGCGGCGGCGTGGCGCGCGGCGATCGAGCACGCCGCCGGGCTCGGCTTCGAGCTCGTCGAGATCGACCTCGCCCCCTACCTGGCGGCGGCCCGCCTGCTCTACGAGGGCGCCTGGCTGGCCGAGCGGGCGGCGGCCGTCGGCGACTTCGTGGCCGGCCATCCCGAAGCGGTCGACCCGGTCGTCGGGCCGATCGTCGCCGCCGGCGCGCTCCCCAGCGCCGTCGACGCCTTCCGCGGCGCCTACCGGCTCGCCGAACTTCGCCGCGCGGCCCGGCCCGACTGGGCGCGCGCGGCCGCGCTGCTCCTGCCGACCGCCCCGACCATCTACACCCACGCGGAGATCGCCGCCGACCCGGTCGGGCGCAACGCCGTGCTCGGGACCTACACGAACTTCGTCAACCTGATGGACCTCTGCGCGGTCGCCGTGCCGGGCCCCCCGCGGAGCGACGGCCTCCCCTTCGGGGTCTCCCTGATCGCCCCCCGCGACGACGACGAACTCGTCCTGCGGCTGGCCTCGGCCTGGCTGGGCGAGGACCCGGCCGACCCGGCCGACCGGGCCGATCCCGCTCCCGAAAAGGTACGTGTCGTGGTGGTGGGCGCCCATCTCAGCGGGCAGCCCCTCAATCACCAGCTGACCGGTCTCGGTGCCGACCTCGAGCGGACCACGCTCACCGCGCCGGCCTACCGCCTCTACGCGCTGGTCGGCACCGACCCGGCCAAGCCGGGCCTCGTCCGCGCGGCGGCGGCCGGCGGCGGCCGGCCGATCGAGGTCGAGGTCTGGCGGATCTCCCCGGAGGGCCTCGGCCGCCTGGCGGCGGGGGTTCGCCCGCCGCTCTCGATCGGCGACGTCGCGCTGGCCGACGGGACGAGCGCGCCGGGGTTCGTGTGCGACTCGGCCGTGGCCCTCGACGCTGTCGACATCACCGCGCACGGCGGTTGGCGCGCCTACCTGGCCGCGCCGATGCCCGGGTAGCCGGGAGCGAGGCCGGCGAGCGGCGGCGCGGGCTAGCGCCGGCTGGTCGTGCGCTCGGCGGCCCGGGGCCGGGGGAGCGGCTTCTCGCGGGCGCGGGCGGACGAGGTCATTCGGGCGCGCTCGAGCTCGCCGACGTTCTGCACGAGGGCGCGGACCGCCGCCCAGCCGCGGGGACGGTCGAGCTCGAACTCGGCGCGCAGGGCGATGCCGATCTCGCGGCGCCTGCGGCGCTCCTGCCGTCGTTGATTGCCCCAGGAAGCCATCGCGCGACCAAGCGTACTGGACCACCGGTCCAGATCGCCAGGACGACTGGTCCAAGGGTCGGACGGCATCTCCACCGGCGCCAAGCCGAGTCAACCGGTGGTCGAAACCGCGCCCCGATTCTTGGCCCGTCGGTCGTAGCGCGCGGGGTCTGTCGACCGAGAGACTCACCGCCTGGAAAGGGCGCGGCGCCGGGGGATGAGGCGTTGCGCCACAGGCCCAACGAGGAGGTGCCGCTCGATGTCGACCACCGCCGCTCCCAACGACGGACCGCGCATCAAGCGGCGGTTCGCCAAGCTCGTCGAGAACCCGATCCTCGAGGACTACTCGCTGCGCTACGCGCCGAGCACCTTCCGGCGCTGGAGCGAGTACGTGGTGGCCACGGCCGCCCTCGGCGGGATCGCCTACCTCGCCGACTTCGCGATCGGGGCGTCGATCGCCATCACCTACGGCTTCACCAACGCGCTGGTGGCCGTCCTGCTGGCCGCGGTGGTCATCTTCCTGACGTCGGTCCCGATCGCCTACTACTCGGCGAAGTACTCGATCGATATGGACCTGCTGACCCGCGGCGCCGGCTTCGGCTACCTCGGCTCGACGATCACCTCGGTCATCTACGCCAGCTTCACCTTCATCTTCTTCGCCCTCGAGGGCTCGATCATGGCCCAGGCGATCACGAAGGGCTTCGGCATCCCCCTGTGGCTCAGCTACCTGATCGGGGCGCTCCTGATCATCCCGCTCGTCGTATTCGGGATGACCCTGCTCTCGAAGCTCCAGGTCTGGACCCAGCCGATCTGGCTGATCCTGATGTTCGCGCCGTTCGTCGCCATCCTCATCAACGACCCGAACGCGTTCAACCTGTTCACCGGCTTCAAGGGCAACGCCAAGAGCTCGAGCTTCAACGGCATCTCTATGGGGCTGGGGGCCGGTATCGCCCTCTCGTTGATCGCCCAGATCGGCGAGCAGGTGGACTACCTGCGCTTCATGCCGACCAAGACCAAGGCGACCGCGAAGAAGTGGTGGATAGCCGTCCTCGCCGCGGGCCCCGGGTGGGTCATCCTCGGGGCGCTCAAGCAGCTCGGCGGCGCCTTCCTCGCCTTCTACGTCGCCTCGAAGGTGGGCCTGACCAAGGCGGGCCAGCCGATCGAGCAGTACCTCGGCGGCCTCAACTCGTTCCTGCCGAGCAGCATCGTCCTCGGGATCGCCGTGTTCTTCGTCGTCCTCTCGCAGATCAAGATCAACGTGACGAACGCCTACAGCGGCTCGCTCTCGTGGTCGAACTTCTTCTCCCGCGTGCTCCATTGGCATCCGGGCCGGGTGGTCTGGGTCTTCTTCAACGTCGGGATCGCCCTGACGCTGATGGAGGTCGGGGTCTTCGGCTTCCTCAACACCGTGCTCGGCTTCTACTCGAACGTGGCGATCGCCTGGATCGGCGCGGTGGTGGCCGATCTCGTGATCAACAAGCCGCTCAAGCTCAGCCCGTCCTACATCGAGTTCAAGCGGGCCCATCTCTACGCGATCAACCCGGTCGGCTTCGGGTCGATGACCGTGGCCTCGGTGATCTCGATCCTCGCCTTCTACAACGCGTTCGGGGTGACCCTGCAGGCCTACTCGCCGTTCCTCGCCCTCGGCATCGCGATGGTGCTCTCGCCGATCCTGGCCGTCGTCACCAAGGGCAAGTACTACATCGCCCGGGCGGACACGCTCGGCGGCGGCGAGGCACTCGAGGACGGGGCCGACGGGAAGACCTCCACCGACATCGAGTGCGTGGTCTGCGGCGAGCGCTACGAGCTGCCGGACATGGCCGGCTGCCCGTTCCACACCGGGGCGATCTGCTCGCTCTGCTGCACGCTCGAGAAGACCTGCCACGACATGTGCAAGGCGACGCCGGAGGCTGCAGCTCTGCCGATGGCCGATGCGCCGGCCTCCGCGACCCCCGTCTGATAGGCGGGCGGGCGCGGAACAAGCGTGTGGGGCGCCGGCCGGGCCGCCGGCGCCCCTCACAACCTTCGCCAACGAAAGGGACAGCTGATGCCAGAGGTGATCTTCAGCATCGACCGCGACCTGAGCGTGCCGATGGCCGACCAGGCGATGCCCGGCCATAACCGCTGGCACCCGGACATCCCCCCGGTGGCGACCGTCGACCCGGGCGGGTGCTACCGGATCGAGTGCAAGGACTGGACCGACGAGCAGATCCACAACACCGACTCGCCGGACGACGTGGCCGGGGTGAATCTCGACAAGACCCACATGCTGAGCGGGCCGTTTCACATAAGGGGGGCGCAGCCGGGCGACATCCTCGTGGTCGACATCCTCGACATGGGTCCGTTCCCCGAACACGAGTGGGGCTACACGGGGATCTTCGCCAAGGGCAACGGCGGCGGCTTCCTCACCGACTACTACCCGGAGTCGGCCAAGGCGATCTGGGACATCGAGGGGATCTACTGCTCCTCGCGCCACCTCCCGGGCGTCCGTTTCGCCGGCCTGTCGCACCCGGGGCTGCTCGGCTGCGCGCCGTCCCACGACCTGCTCGCCGAATGGAACCGGCGCGAGGCCGACCTCGTCGCGCGCAACCCCTCGAGGGTGACCGGTGACCCGATGGGCGACACCGTCCAGGACCCGCCGCTCGCGCTGCTCCCGCTCGAGAAGGACGCCCTCCTCGGCACGCTCGGGGGCGCGGAGTTCGACCGCGTGGCCAAGGAGGGTGCGCGGACGGTGCCGCCGCGCGACCACGGCGGCAACTGCGACATCAAGAACCTCTCGAAGGGCACGCGGATCTACTTCCCCGTCTACGTCGACGGAGCGCTGTTCTCGATCGGCGACCTCCACTTCTCCCAGGGCGACGGTGAGATCACCTTCTGCGGGGCGATCGAGATGCCCGGCTTCATCGACATCGGCTTCGACCTGATCAAGGGCGGGGTCGAGAAGTACGGGCTGGCGGCGGCCAACCCCCACGGCAACCCGATCTTCAAGCCGGGCCCGGTCGAGCCCCACTACGGCGAATACCTGATGTTCGAGGGGATCTGCGTCGAGGACGGGCGCAACTACTACATGGACGCCACCGTCGCCTACCGGCGGGCCGCCCTCAACGCGATCGAGTACCTCAAGCGGGGGATGGGCTACACCGGCGAGCAGGCCTACCTCCTGCTCGGGGCGGCGCCGATCGAAGGCCGTATCGGCGGGATCGTCGACATCCCCAACTGCGCGGTCAGCCTCGGCATACCCCTGTCGATCTTCGACCGCGACATCCTCCCCCGCTGAGATGGCCGCCTACGGATACCGATGCCCCTACTGCGGGCCGTTCGAGTGGCGGGCCAACTCGCGGGCGGCGGGGGCGCCGGCGCCCTGCCCGACGTGCGGCTCCCTGTCCCCGCGGACCTACCAGGCGCCGGGTGGCCGCGGCCCGCGCCGGGCGCGCCAACTCGAGGGCGTCGGACGCGACGGCCGGGAGCGGATCGACCGGGCCCAGGCCGGTGTGCCGACCGTCGGCGGCGTGCCGGCCGGAAGGCGCCTCCACGGAGGGGTGCCGGTGTCGAGCGGTCACACCGACGGCCCGGCGCGGCCGTGGCAGATCGGGCACTGATCGCGCAGCACACCGGGACGCGAGATAATGACCGAGCCTCACGGCCCCCGAGCCCATGCATCTGACCCCGTCGGACACCGAGAAGCTGCTGCTGGCCGTGGCCGGGATGATCGCCCGCGACCGGCGTGACCGGGGCGTCGCCCTCAACTACCCCGAGTCGGTGGCGCTCCTCTCCTGCTGGGTGATCGAGCGGGCGCGCGACGGCGACGCGACGGTGGCCGACCTGATGCGCGACGGCCGTACCGTCCTCTCGCGCGGCGAGCTGATGGACGGCGTCCCCGAGATGCTCGACGAGGTCCAGGTCGAGGCCACCTTCCCCGACGGGCGCAAGCTCGTGACGATCCACCGGCCGATCCCGTGATCCCGGGCGAGCTCGCGATCGCCGAGGGGACGGTCGAGCTCGCGCCCGGCCGCGAGCGGCGGACGACCACCGTGCTGAACACCGGCGACCGTCCGATCCAGGTGGGCTCCCACTTCCACTTCGCCGACGTCAACCCGGCTCTCGAGTTCGACCGGGCGGCGGCCGTCGGCTTCCGCCTCGACGTCCCCGCCGGGACGTCGGTGCGCTTCGAGCCGGGCCTCGGGCGCGACGTCGGGCTGGTGGCGCTCGGCGGGGCCCGCCTCGTCCCGGGACTACAGCTGTGACCGAGATCGATCGCCGCCGCTACGCGGAGCTCTACGGGCCGACGGTGGGCGATCGGATCCGCCTGGCCGACACCAACCTGTGGATCGAGGTCGAGGAGGACCGCTGCGTCGGCGGCGAGGAGGCGGTGTTCGGCGGGGGCAAGACGATCCGCGAGTCGATGGCCCAGGGGACGACGACGCACGCCGCGGGGGCGCCCGAGCTGGTCATCACCAACGTCGTCGTGCTCGACCACTGGGGCGTGGTCAAGGCCGACGTCGGCATCCGCGACGGGCGGATCACCGCCCTCGGCAAGGCGGGCAACCCCGACATCATGGACGGCGTCCACCCGGCCCTGCGGATCGGCCCGAGCACCGACGTGATCGCCGGTGAGGGACGCATCCTGACGGCGGCCGGCGTCGACTGCCACGTCCACTTCATCACGCCGACGATCGTCACCGAGGCCCTGGCCAGCGGCATCACCACCCTGATCGGCGGCGGCACCGGCCCGACCGAGGGCACCCGGGCGACCACGTGCACGCCGAGCCCGTCGAGCCTGGCCATGATGCACCGGGCGCTCGACGGCCAGCCGGTCAACGTGCTCCTGCTGGGCAAGGGCAACACCGTCTCCGCCGAGGGCCTGGCCGAGCAGGCCTTGGCCGGGGCGGGGGGCTTCAAGCTCCACGAGGACTGGGGGTCGACGCCGGCGGCGATCGACGCGTGCCTGAGCGCGGCCGAGCGTTTCGGGCTCCAGGTGGCGATCCACACAGACACGCTCAACGAGGCCGGCTTCCTCGAGTCGACGGTGGCGGCGATCGCCGGGCGGGGCATCCACGCCTACCACACCGAGGGAGCGGGGGGCGGCCACGCGCCGGACATCATCGCCATCGCCGGCCAGCCGAACGTCCTGCCGAGCTCGACCAACCCGACGCGCCCGCACACGGTCAACACCGTGGCCGAGCACCAGGACATGCTGATCGTCTGCCACCACCTCAACCCGCGCGTGCCCGAGGACCTGGCCTTCGCCGAGAGCCGGATCCGGGCGAGCACGATCGCCGCCGAGGACCTGCTCCACGACCTGGGGGCGATCTCGATCATCGGCTCGGACGCCCAGGCGATGGGGCGCTCGGGCGAGACGATCATCCGCACGTGGCAGACCGCCCACGCGTGCAAGGCGCGCTTCGGCCCGCTGGCCGGCGACGGCGCGGCCGACAACCACCGGGCGCGCCGCTACGTGGCCAAGTACACGATCTGCCCGGCGACGGCGCACGGAATCGACGCCCACCTGGGGTCGGTGGAGGTCGGCAAGCTCGCCGACCTCGTCCTCTGGGAGCCGGCCTTCTTCGGTGTCCGTCCGAGGATGGTCCTGAAGTCCGGGACGATCGTCTGGAGCCCGATCGGGGACGCCAATGCCTCGATCCCGACACCCCAGCCGGTGCTCGGCCGGCCGATGTTCGGGGCCGCGGCGGCCGCGGCGCCCCACTTGTCGCTGTCCTTCGTCTCGGCCGCGGCGCTCGAGGCCGGGCTGGCCGAGCGCCTCGGCCTCGCCCGGAGGCTGGTCGCCGTGGCCGACACGCGCGAGGTCAGGAAGGGCGATCTGCCCGAGAACGGTGCGCTGCCCGAGATCCGGGTCGACCCGGAGACGTTCGTGGTCACCGTCGACGGCGAGCCGATCGCCGCGGCCCCGGCAAGCGAGCTGCCGCTCGCCCAGCGGTACTCCCTGTTTTGAGCGCGGTGCTCGAGCTGCTCCTGGCCGACGGACGCACCCCGAGCGGGAGCTACGCCCACTCGGGCGGCCTCGAGGCGGCGGTGACCGAGGGCCTCGACGCCGACGGGGCCCCGGCGTTCATCCGCGCCCGACTCCACACGGTGGGGCGCACTGCGGCCGCGCTCGCCGCCGCGGCCGCCGCGGCCGCCGACGTCGCCGGTCTGCTCGCCCTGGACGGCGAGGCGGCCGCCCGGACCCCCGTGCCCGCCGTCCGGGCCGCCGACCGGAGCCTGGGGACGGCGCTGCTGCGCACCGCCGCCGGGCTCTGGCCGGCGGACTCCATCCTCGCCGCCTACCGGGAGGCGAGCGAGCTAACCCCGCGCGCCGTCGTCCTCGGCGCGGTCTGCCGCGCCGCCGGGCTCGCCGGGGTCGCGGCGGCCCGCCTCTGCCTCTACGAGGACGCCGCCGGCGTCGCGGCGGCGGCGGTCAAGCTGCTCCCGCTCGACGCGGCGCGGGCGACCGGCTGGGTCGCCGGGCTTGCCGTCGAGATCGACGCGCTGGCCGCCGAGGCCCCGCGCGGTCTGCGCAGCACCTGCACGCCGCTGCTGGACCGCCTCGCCGTCGGCCACGGAGCGCGAGACCGGAGGCTCTTTGCCAGCTAGGGCGCTGCGTGTCGGCGTCGGCGGTCCGGTCGGGACGGGCAAGAGCTCGCTGATCGCCGTGCTCTGCCGCGCCCTGGCCGGGGCGCTCGAGCTCGGCGTGGTGACCAACGACATCTACACGACCGAGGACGCCCGCTTCCTGCGCGAGCAGGGCGTGCTCCCGGCGGAGCGGATCGAGGCGGTGCAGACCGGCTGCTGCCCGCACACGGCGATCCGCGACGACATCTCGATGAACCTCCAGGCGGTCGAGGAGCTCGAGCGCTCGCAGGGTCCGCTCGACCTGGTGTTCGTCGAGAGCGGCGGGGACAACCTCACGGCGGCGTTCAGTCCGGCGCTGGCCGACGTCCAGATCTTCGTCCTCGACTGCGCCGGCGGGGACGACGTCCCTCGCAAGGGCGGTCCCGGGGTCGCCCGCGCCGACCTGCTGGTGATCAACAAGGTCGATCTCGCCCCCTACGTCGGGGCCGACGTCGATCTGATGCGCCGCGACGCCGCCCGCCAGCGCGGCGGGCGCCCGACGCTGGCCGTCAGCCTCCGCGACCCGGGCTCGGTCGACCGGTTGTCGGCCTGGGTCGAGGCGCAGCTCGGCGCCTGGCGCGCCGGCGCCCTGGTCAGCGTCGATCCCGGGCCCCCCGCGCCCCATGGCCATCACCACGCCTGAGCCTGAGGCGGCGATCGCCGTGCGCGTCGGGCGGCGCGGCGTCACCGACCTCGGCGGCACCGAGCCCTGGCGGCCGAGGATCCTCGCCACGGCCGGCCCGGCGGCTCGGGTGGCCCTCGTCCAGAGCCGCGCCTCGCTGCTCGGCGGCGACGAGGTCTCGCTCGAGGTCGTGGTCGACGAAGGCTGCGCCCTCGAGCTCGTCGAGCTCGGCGCCACCGTCGCCCATCACGTCCGCGGGGGCGCCCCGGCGCGGGTCTCGGCGGTCGTCCGGCTCGGTCGCGGCGCGCGGCTCGTCTGGCTCGCGGAGCCCCTGATCGCCGCCGCCGGCTGCCGCGTTGCGCGCTCGGTACGGGTCGAGCTCGCCGCCGGGGCCGTCGTGCTCCTGCGCGAGACGCTCGTCCTGGGCCGGGCCGGCGAGGAGCCGGGTCGGGCCTCCTCGCACACGCGCATCACCCTCGAGGGGCGGCCCGTGGTCGACGAGACGCTCGAGACACGCCCGTCATGGCTGCTGCGCTCGAGCGTCGTCGCGGGCCCGGCGGGCACGGTCGACGCGGTCACCCTCGCCGGGCTGCGCGACCCGAGTCCGCCGCCCGGCGCCCTCCAGTGCCACGAGCCGGCCACCCTCTGGCGGGGCCTCGGCGCGGCCGGGGCGCCGCTCGCCGCCGCTGGCGGAGAGCTCGCCCGGCGCTGGCTCGCGCTGCTTCTCGAACACGCTGCATAGGGTGCTGCAAGATCGCATGCGAGGCACATCCCGTGTGTACAATCGTCCGTGGACGACCGGTACGGCCGTCCGCGGCCGGCCGCGTCTTGTCGGGATCGAACGGGAGCAGGGGCATGACAAGGAGTCACGGGGTTGTCGGTCGGAGCCGCCGGGTGCGGGTGCTCGTGGGCTTCGTCGTGGCTTGCGTGGTGCTGTTGGGGGCGGTTTCCTCGGCTTGGGCTGGGGTGGGGTTCTCGGTCGTGCCGAATCTGCCGCCTACGTTGGCGGTGGGCCAGACGGCGATTCCTTCGTC
>JBPCNA010000244.1:0-18770 GCA_051001735.1 Solirubrobacteraceae bacterium | reverse complement strand
GTCCTGGGCGCTGCGCACGACGGGCACGATCAGCCCGTCCTCACCGAGCGCCACCGCGATGCCGAGGTTGACCTGCTCGTGCACCGTGTGAACGTCGCCCTTCAGCCAGGCGTTGAGCAGCGGGTACTCGACGAGCGCGCCGATCGTGCAGCGCGCGATCAGCGGCAGCGCGGTGATGCCGAGCTGGCGGCGGGCGATCTCGATCCGCGACACGTCGACCTCGATCCACGTGGTGCAGGTCGCGGCGGTCTCCTGCGAGCGCTTCATGTGCTCGCCGATCGACTGGCGCATGCGCGACAGCGGCCGCCCCTCGGGCGGCGTGTACGGACCGCTTAGCGACGCACCCGCGCCGGGCCGGTACGGGCTCTCGATGTGCATCGTCGGCTCGTCGGGCGGCGGGGCGCCGCCGCGCGCCTGCACGTGCGCCATGACGTCCTTCTTCTGCACGCGTCCATCGCGACCGCTGCCCTCGACCTCGTCGAGATCGACGCCGTGCTCGTCGGCGATGCGCTGCACCACCGGGGAGTAGCGGCGTGCGGCCGAGCCACGGGCGGCCGGCGCCCGCGGCGGGTCGTGCGCGGGCGGTGGCGCCGCGACCGGCGGTGGCGGTGGCGCGTCGGCGGTACGGGTGAGCGCGGTCGGCCGGTCGTTCTCGGAGCTGTGCGGCTCGCCCGGCCGGGCGTCGGTGGCGATCCGCGCGAGCGTCGTGCCGACATCGACCATCACGCCGACCTGCACGAGCACCTCGACGAGCCGTCCGCTCGCGGGTGACGGCACCTCCGTGTCGATCTTGTCCGTCGAGATCTCGCAGATCGTCTCGTCGGCCTCGACCCAGTCGCCGCGCTGCTTGCGCCAGTCGACGACGGTCCCCTCGGCGACGGAGACGCCCATCTGCGGCATCGTGACATCGACGACCGTCACGGGATCAGTACTCGAGGAGCTGACGGCAGGCCTCCCTCACACGGTCGACAGACGGCAGGACGGCCGCCTCCAGCGGCGGCGAGAACGGGATCGGAACGTCCGGTGAGGCGACGCGCAACACCGGGCCGTCGAGATCCTCGAAGCCGCGCTCGGCGATCAGGGCGGAGACCTGGGCCCCGGCGGCGCACGTCTGGTTGGCCTCGTCGACGACGACGACCTTGGAGCAGTGGTGGACCGCATTGAGGATCGCCTCCTCGTCGAGCGGCACGAGCGAGCGCAGGTCGAGCACCATGATCGAGGCGCCGTCGAGGTCGGCGGTCGCCTCGAGCGCGGTGTGCACCATCGCGCCGTAGGTGATGACGACGAGGTCGTTTCCCTCGCGCGCGACGCGCGCCTGAAACGGCGTCTCGTAGGAGCCCTCCGGCACCTCGCCCTTGACGCGCCGGTAGAGGTTCTTGTGCTCCATGTAGATGACCGGGTTGGGGTCGCAGATGCTCGCGGTGATTAGCCCCTTGGCGTCCTCGGCCGTGCTCGGCGCGACGACCTTCAGCCCCGGCGAGTGCATAAACCACGCCTCCGGGTTCTGCGAGTGAAACGGTCCACCGGAGAAGCCGCCGCCGCTGGGCAGCCGGATGGTGATGTTCACCGGCAGGCCCTGGCGGTAGAGCATCTTGCCGGCGACGTTGATGATCTGATCGAAGCCGCAGGAGACGAAGTCGGCGAACTGCATCTCGCAGACCGGGCGCATCCCGGCCACCGCCGCGCCGATCGCCGTGCCGACGATCCCCGACTCGGCCAGCGGCGTGTCGATCACCCGGCGCTCGCCGAACTCCTCGAGGAAGCCGTCGGTCACCTTGAAGGCGCCCCCGAAGGCTGCGACGTCCTCGCCCATCACGAAGACCCGGGGATCCTCCCGCATCGCTTCGCGCAGGCCATCGGAGATCGCGCCGAGGTAGGTCATCTCAGACATGGCCGGCCTCCCGCGCGAAGCCGCTCCACGGTGCCTGGCCCGAGCCGAGCGGCTCGGCCTCGCCGGTGGCGAAGACGCCCTCGGCCGCGCTCCGCGGATCGGGGTCGGGCATGGCCAGCGCCTCGGTGCTCGCCCGGTCGATCTCCGCACGGACCTCGGCGCGCAGCGCATCGGTGTCGACGCCCACGGCGCGGACGCGTCGCTCCTGCATGGCGATCGGATCGCGCTCGCGCCAGTGCTCGACCAGCTCGGGCGGGACGTAGCGCATGTCGTCGTGGGCGGCGTGCCCGTGCATGCGCATGGTCATCGCTTCGATCAGGGTCGGGCCGCCGCCGTCGAGGGCGCGCTCCCGGGCCTGGCGCGTGACCTCGAAGACCGCCTCGACGTCGTTGCCGTCGACGACCACGCCGGGGAAGCCGTAGGCCCGCGCCCGTTCGACCGGGTCGACCGCGTACTGGAGGGCGATCGGGGTGGAGAAGGCGTATTGATTGTTCTCGAGCACGAAGACGACCGGGAGGCGCTGGACGCCGGCCCAGTTCATCGCCTCGTGGAAGTCGCCCCGCGAGGTCGCCCCGTCGCCGAGCCAGGTCAGCGCGCAGCGGCGTTCGTCGCGCATCCGGTAGGCCATGGCCATCCCGGTGGCGACGAGCATCATGTCCGGGAGCATCGAGACCATGCCGACGCAGCCGAGGCGCGGGTCGCCGAAGTGGACGTTGGCGTCGCGGCCGCCGGTGACCCCGCCCGCCCGCGCCATGTACTGGCCGAGGATCCGCGCCGGCGTGACCCCACGTACGAGGTGGGCGGCGAGGTCGCGGTGGAGCACGCAGAGCCCGTCGTCGGAACCCATGGCGAAGGCGGCGCCCGTCGAGACCGCCTCCTGGCCGTAGCCGTCGTAGAAGGACCCGGGGACCTTGCCCTGCCGGTAGAGCGACATCGTCCGCTCCTCGATGCCGCGCATCAGCAGCATGAAGCGCAGCAGTCGGGTCCGATCGGTGAGGTTGAGCTGATCGGGTGTCGGCGGGATCGCCGCGGTCGCCCGACCGCCTACGAGTTGCGTCGCCATGGCGGCTGCCTTTCTCAGGCCCCCGGGATCTCCGATCGGCCCGATCCGGCGCCGGCGGGGGGGCCGCCGGCGCCTCGATGACAACTTCAGTATTCAGTTGTGCGGACCGCAGTCCGTGCCTTCAATCTACTCCTCCCATCGGCCGGTTCCCGGGTGGGATTGCGCGAATCGGGCATATGTTCGATTCGCGGGGCGCAGGTCCCCCACCCAGCCGATATCCGAGGAGGCGTACAGATGGGCTTCGATCAGTACCACGAGCCGGTCGAGGAGCTCTCGCAGGAGACGCGCACGTTCGCGCGGATGATGGTCTCCTTGACCGAGGAGGCCGAGGCGATCGACTGGTACGAGCAGCGGATGTCGGTCGAGCAGGACGACGAGGCCAAGGCGATCATGGCCGACGCTCAGAAGGAGGAGTTGAAGCACTTCAGCATGGATCTCGAGTTCCTCCTGCGCAAGAAGCCCGTGTGGCGCGAGATCGCCCAGGGCGTGCTGTTCACCACGGGCAGCATCGTCGACCACGGCGAGGAGGCCGAGGAGGAGGCCGACTGACGCCTCAGGCGGCCTTGGCCTCCCGGGCCGGAAGGAAGGGCTCCTGCCCGGGCGGCATGCCGAGCTCGATCGCCCGGAGCCGCTCGAGCTCGGCGTTGAACTCGGCGCCGAAGAGGAAGGCGAGGTTCGAGAGCCAGAGCCAGACCAGGAAGACAACCACGCTGGCCAGCGCGCCGTAGGTCTTGTTGTAGGAGCCGAAGTTGGCCACGTAGAAGGCGAAGCCGGCCGAGACGACGACCCACAGGAGCACGGCGAGGAGCGACCCCGGGTTGATCCAGCGGTAGCCGGGATGCCGGACGTTGGGCGCCGCGTAGTAGAGCACCGAGAGCATCAGCGTCACCAGGACGACGATCACCGGCCACTTCGCCACGTCCCAGACGTTGACCGCGCCGGAGCCGACGCCGAGCAGGTCGCCGGCGCGCCGTGCGAGGCCGCCGGTCAGGACGACGGCGATCGAGCTCGCGGCGAGGAGCACGAGCATGACGGCGGTGATGAGGACCTGCTGGGGACGGAGCTTCCAGAACGGGCGCCCCTCCTCGATCTCGTAGATCGCGTTCGCGGCCCGCGAGAACGCGCCGACGTAGCCCGAGGCCGAGAACAGCGCGAAACCCAAACCGAAGACGAACGCGATCCCGGCCGAGCCGCCGCTCGCCGAGATCTGCTTGATCGCGCTGGTGAGGATCGTCGTCGCCGGCCCGGGGGTCAACGTCCTGAGGTTGTCGAGGAGCGGCCCGGTGGCCGACTGGCCGATCAGGCCGAGAATCGAGACGAGGGCGATCAGGGCGGGGAACAGGGCGAGCACGCCGTAGTAGGTCAGAGCGGCGGCCCAGTCGGTGAGGTTGTCCTCCCGCGTCTCCTTGATCGTCTGCCGCAGCGCCCTGCGCCAGTCGCCGCCCTTCAGGTGCCGCAGACCGACGGGCCGCTCGCCCCGGCCCCGCGAGCCGCCCCTCGAATGTGGAGGCCGGGGCTCACGGGGCGGTCGCGGAGGCGGAGCCGGCGGGGATCCGTCCTCCCGGCGACGCTCGCGCACCAGACGGTTCAGCTCCTCTGTGGCGCTCTGCGGCCGGGCTCTCGCGTTCTGGTCATCCATGGCAGCTTGGTCCTGGCTCTCGGGGGCGGCCGGTGAGACGCGGATACCCGCGGCTCCCGCTGCGAAACCTCCCGACAGTCTGACGCGAGCCGCTAATGTCGCGGGCGATGGCGGTGGCGAACGAGTCGGCGGCGGTCGAGGCGGTCTCCTACGAGGATCTCTACCGCCGCTGGGAGCACAGCAACTGGCTGGCGACGGCGATTGACTTCACCGGGGATCGCGCCGGCTGGGCGGCGCTCTCCGACATCCAGCGCCGTTCCGCGATCTGGCTCTACTCGATGTTCCTCTACGGCGAGGACTCGGTCGCCGCCAACCTCTCGCCCTACATCGACGCCGCCCCCGACCACCGCGCAGAAGTACTTCTTGACCACCCAGCAGGTCGACGAGGCCCGTCACGCGGTCTTCTTCCACCGCTTCTTCACCGACGTGATCGGCGTCGGCCCGAGGATCTCAGACACGCTCGCCGCGACCGAGCCCCATCAGAACTGGGGCTACCGGGCGGTGTTCAGCCGGCTCGACCGGATGGCCGAGGAGCTCCGCCGCGATCGGTCGTTGCCGAAGTTCGCCCAGGCGATCGCCCTCTACCACCTCGTCGTCGAGGCGACGATGGCCCAGCCCGACCAGCACTTCATCGAGGAGCACTTCGCCCGCGCCGGCTCGCTCCCCGGCTTCAGCGAGGGCATGGCCAACGTCGCCACCGACGAGCAGCGCCACATCGGGTTCGGCGTCAAGACGCTGTCCGACTGCTTCGCCGCCTCGGACGAGTGCCGCGCCTCGGTGGCCGAACTGATGGCCGAGATGTTCCGCTACGTGGTCGCCGTGTTCATCCCACCGAACTGGGACCTCGATTACACCCGCTGCTACGGCTTCGAGCTCGAAGACATCTACGCGTTCGCGATCCGCTCGATCCGGACGAAGTGGCGGGCGGCCGGCTACCCGCTCGAGGACATGCCGGCCGGCGTCATCCCCGTCGACTTCTCGCTCCCCGAGGAGGAGATCGCCCGCCGGGTGATCGTGCTCACCTCCTCGGGCGTCCTCGGCGAGCCGAGCGGGCGCCCCGGGGTCTCCCCGGAGATCCAGCGGCTGTTCTTCGAGACGGTGGCCCGGACGATCGACCCCTCGCGGGGGGGATCCCGGCGGCTCTGCGTCCAGTGGCGCTTCCCCGACGCCGAGCCCTGGCACGTGGTGGTCGACGGGGCGAGCAGCCGGGCCGCCCCCGGCGAGGCGCCCGATCCCGACGTTACGATCGAGAGCCCGTGGAAGGATTGGATCGACCTCGCCGCCCACGGGATCAACCCTGCCGGACCGCTGCTCGCCCGGCGCCTGCGCATCCACGGCTCGCCGCGCGCGCTGCTGGCGCTGCCGCGGCTGGTCCGCTACCGGCCGCGGGCACCGGCGCGGTAGGCGAACGTTCCATCAACTCGTCTTGGCACGGAGGGGGTTCGAGCGTAAGCTCGTTCGTGTCATGGCAGGCACCGCGGGCGAAAACGGCTCACACATGATCCGGCGGGCGGGAAAGACCGCCTCGCTCCAGGATCTCGTGCAGGCGCGGTGGCACTCGACGCACCCCGGCAGCGACGAGCTCCAGGCGATCTACGAGCTGACGCTCAAGGAGTTCCAGCGCAGGCACGGCGAGATCGTCGAGGACTACTGGGCGGAGGCGCTGCCGGCAGCCGTGGCCGTCTCGTGCATGCGGCGGCGGTTCAGCAAGCAGCTCGGGCTGCACCGCCAGACCACGCGGCTCCTGGCCAAGCATCCGGAGTTCTCCCGCCTGATGCTGAGGGTCGACCGCGAGTCGGTGCGCGCGACCAACGTGCTCGCCGGGATGAGCCAGACGATCGCCATGTCGAACCTGTTCTCCCTCACGCGGGATGTGACCAACTACCTCGAGACGGAGTACAAGCGGCGCGCCCACCCCGGCGAGAGCCCCGGCGAGCGCGCCGCCGACTGGGCCCGGCGCCTCGCCGCCTACGAGCGCGACCTCGACGACATCGCCGCCTACATTCGCGAGGCCGCCGCCCGGCAGGCGCAGATCATCTACCTCCGGGGGACGCTGCTCGGGATCGGCACCATCTTCCTCGTCGCACCGCTGATCGCCTGGCTGTTCCGCGCGGTGAGCGTCCCCGGCGTCGATCCGAAGCTGTTCGTCGGCTGCGTGGTCGCCGGCTCGCTCGGCGCCGTGATGAGCGTGCTGATGCGGATGAACAGCGGGAAGTTCGCGATCAACCATGACATCGGCCGGTTGTACGTCACCAACCTCGGTGCCTCGCGCCCGTTCATCGGCGCCGTCTTCGCCCTGCTCGTGTATTTCGCGTTCATGGGCGATCTCATCCAACAGGTCACGCCGCCCAAGGCGGCGGCCTCGCAGTTCGCCTTCTTCATCGCAGCGGGCTTTCTCGTTGGGTTCAGCGAGCGCTTTGCCAAGGAGATCGTCAAGACCGCCGAGGGCGGAGCCGGAGGGGCCGAGGCGCGGATGGAGCAGGCGAGCAGCGGCGTGCAGCCCGAGCTGACGCCGAGCCAGGAGGCGCACGTGATCGCCCTCCACGTGGCCGGGGAGCACACGCCGGCCGAGATGGCCGAGCTCCTCGGCGTCTCGCGCGCGACGATCGGTCGCGCCGTCGAGCGCGGTGCCAACCTACGGCCGGCGCCGGGCCGGGTGGCGGGCCGCAACGGCACCGGGGCGTCGCTAGAAGATCAGCGTTCGGCTGCCGTAGACGAGCACGCTGTCGTCGAGATGGAGGGCAACGGCCCGAGCTAGGGTGACCCGTTCCACGTCGCGGCCGATCCGCTCGAGCGCGACCGCGTCGTCGTGGTGGGTTACGCGGTGGATGTCCTGCTCGATGATCGGACCGCCGTCGAGCTCGGCTGTCGCGTAGTGGGCGGTGGCGCCGATCAGCTTGACGCCGCGTTCGTAGGCCCGCGCATAGGGGTCGGCGCCCGGGAAGGCGGGGAGAAACGAATGGTGGATGTTGATCACCGGTGCGCCCAGCTCGGTCAGGAAGTCGGCCGAGAGGATCTGCATGTAGCGGGCGAGGACGACTAGATCGACCTGGCCGGCGAGCAGACGGAGCATCTCCTGCTCGGCCGCCGGCTTGTCGGCGGCCGTGGCCACCGGTACGTGGTGGTAGGGCACGCCGAAGAGCGCGACCTGCTCGCGGAGGTCGTCGTGGTTGGAGATCACCATCGCCATGTCGGCGTGGAGCTCGCCGCCCCGCCAGCGCCACAGCTGGTCGAGCACGCAGTGCTCGTAGCGGGAGCAGAGGAGGGCCACCCGCTTGGGTTGCGCCGCCGGCCACATCGACCACTCCATCGAGAAGTTGCCGGCCACCGCGTGCCGGAAGTCCTCCTCGAGGGTGAGCAGGCTCCGGCTGCGGAGGTCGAACTGCAGGCGCATGAAGAAGATCCCGGCACCGCCGGCCGTCGAGTACTGGGCCGACTCGACGATGTTCGACCCCGCCTCGTAGAGGAAGCGGGAGATGGCGGCGACGATCCCGGCCCGGTCGGGGCACTTGAGGAGGAGCCGTATCCTGACCTCGGACTCGTCCGGGTGGGACTCGGCGAACGTCTGGAGCGGCGTCGGGGCGGGCGCGGCTAGCGCTCCTCGACGACGTCGTCGAACGGCCGGCGGTCGGCCCGCTCGACCCAGTGCCCGGGCGGGTGGCGTTCCGGGTCGCTCGGGCGGCTCGGGTAGCCGAAGGTCAGGACGATGACGACCCGCTCTTCGGCGCCGGACCCGACCACGGCGGCGAGGCCGTCATGGTCGGCGATGCCGTTCGGGCATGACCCGATGCCGTCGTTGGAGGCGGCGAGCATCATGTTCTGCGCCGAGCGACCGGCGTCGAACTCGGTCGGGCCCTTGGCGCCGGCGACCACGGCGACGACGAGGGCGGCGCGGCGGACGTTGTCGGGGGCGTAGACGCTCTCGGCGACCCGCGCGACGGCCGCGGGATCGCGCAGCACTACGAAGCGCCGCTGCTGGCGGTTCTTCGAGCTGCCGGCCAGGCGGCCGGCCTCGAGGATCCGCCGCTCGGCCGCCGGATCGAGCGGCCGGCCCTCGTAGTCGCGCACCTCGCGCTTGCTGACCACTGCCATGTAGGCATCCACGGTGCTGAGGCTACTGGCTGCCGCCGGCCGGCCCGAGCAGCGCGTCGGCCCGGCGCAGCCCGGCCGTGGCCCCGGTGCGGACCATGTCGGCGTAGCCGCCGGCCGGGAGCTCGGCGGCGCGCTCCATGGCCAGCGCGAAGTAGCGGCGCGCCCGCTTGACGTCCTCGTAGTCGGCGTCGTTCTGTACGAGCTCCTCATAGGAGTTCGCGAGGTTGAGATAGAGCGACGGATAGAAGCTGGACACGCGGTCGTCGGCGACGAGATCCGCGTGCTTCAGCGCCCGCTCGTTCCATTCCACCCGCGTCTCGGCGGTCAGCTGGTGCCGGGCCATGTAGTGGGCGGCGATGCAGGCATCGAACTCGTCCTCACGGGCGTCCCACGCCTGCCTGAACAGCCGCTTCGCCTCGTTCTCGTCGCCGCCGCCCTCGGCGGCCATGCCCTGCATGCAGAGCTCCATCACACCATTCCTCGCCACGAGGGCTCCTCTCGTTCGCGTCCCGGTCGGCCTGCCCGTCTGCGCTCCCGGAGTATGCACCGCGCCGGCTCCCGACGGCTGGGCGGCCGCGGCGTCAGGCACGAAGCCGCCCGAGCGGCCGCCGACGGCGACGCCGCCATAACGCCCAGGATGCGGCAACCGGGGAGCTGAAGAAGCGGTTACCGCGAGCGGTATATTTGGATCGATTCGAGTGACGAGCCGCACGCCCGGCGATCGCTCGGCCAGCCCCCAAGGAGAAGACACGCCGTGCCCGACGCAAGGACAATCCATACCGAGATTCTCGCGCGACTCGACGAGCTGGAGCAGCTGCTCGTGCCGCTTCGCCGCGAGGCGGAGCTGCTGACCAGGATGGTCGAGCGCCTCGACCCCCTCGACACCCAGAGCGCGGCGGCCTCGCCGCCCCGGGCGCGGAAGGCCCGAGGACGCGCCACCGCCGCCGAGGCGGCCGCCGGATCGCCGAAGCGGCGCCGGAGCGGCCGCCCGCCGGGGAGCGGCGGACGCGCGCGGCAGGCCCTGGCGAAGATCGCGGAGCAGCCGGGAATAACCGCGCCAGAGCTCGCCAAGGCGATGGGGATCAACCCGAACTACCTCTACCGCGTGCTTCCCCGGCTCGAGAAGGAGGCCAAGGTCACCAAGGAGGGCAAGGGCTACTACCTCAGCGGCAATCTCGACGGCGCCGCCGAGAGCGATGGGGCGCCGGGGCAGGCCTGAGCCGAGCGTCGCGCGGCGCTGCACGTCCAGATTTGCCTAGAGGTAGGCGTGATGCTACGGGTCGTCGCATATACATCCTCTCGGCGCTCGACTGGGAGCCGGTGCAGGACGAGCCCGCGGCCAGCGAGGACGCCCCGGCTAGTCCGCCGGCTCCCGCACCGACGACCGTCGGCCACGGCCGCATCAGGCTCCACGGAAGGCCTCACGAGCCGGAGGCCGACCCGACCCCGGCCGAGCCGGCACCGATGCCGGTCGCGGCCGCCGACTGGGTCGGTCACGGTAGGATCCGGCTGCATGGGAGCGACGGCGAGCCGGCGGAGAGCTCCGAATCGGCGCCCGAGCCCGCCCCGGCGCCCGCCCTGGCGTCGAGCGGCTCCTGCGGGCACGGGAAGATCAGCCTGCACCCGCGCTGACCGGTGCCGCCCACCAGCGTCGTGACCACTGAGGCCGGCCTGCGGATCTTCGCCGCCGGCTCGCTCCGTCCGGCCTTCGACGTCCTCGCCGGCGACGGAGGCTCACTCGCGTACGCCAACGCCCGCGACCTCGCCGATCGCATCACCGCCGGCGAGGAGGCCGACGTCTTCGCCTCGGCGAGTCCCGAGCACCCGCGCGCCCTTCACGCCGCCGGCCTCGTCGGCGAGCCGCGGGCGTTCGCGTCGAATCGCCTCGTCGTCGCCGTGCCGGCGGCGAGTCCGGCCGGCGACATCGGCGTACTCGCGACGCCAGGGGCGCGGGTCATCATCGAGGTCGAGGGGATCCCGCTCGGCGACTACACCCGCGACTTCCTGCGGTCCGCCGGTGGGGCTTTCAGCGAGGCGGTGTTCGCCAACGTCGTCGCGCAGGAGCAGACGGTCGACCACGTCGCCGCCCGGCTCCTGGCCGGCGACGGCGACGCCGCCGTTCTCTACGCGACCGACGTCGCCGCGCGCTCGGGGCAGCTGCGTGGCATCGAGTTGCCTAGACGGTCATCGGTGGCGGTGACCTGTGTCGCCTGCGTCGTCGCCGCCAGCCTCAGGCCAGAGGCGGCTGCGGCCTGGGTGGGCCGGCTGACGGCTGAGGACGCCGGCGAGGTGATGCGTCGGGCGGGATTTGGCCCGCCGCCTCCGCCGCAGATTGGGGTGATCGGGGAAGACTCGACCGTCAACGGTGGATGGATGCCTAGGTACGAGAGCCAACAGGCGGTATTCTCTTCCGCGATGGACGAAGGGATCCGCATCGGCGTGGCGGCACAGGCCCTCGGCGTGAGCGTGGACACGCTCCGCCGCTGGGAGCGCGACGAGCGGATCACGTTCGAGCGCCGCGGCAACCGCCGGGTGCTGGCTCCGGAGGAGCTTGCGCGAGTCCTCCGCGAGCGGGGGACGAACCCGCGTTCGAGCGCCCGCAACCGGATGCCCGGGGTGGTCATCGACGTCAAGCGCGATGGCGTCATGGCCCAGGTCGACATGGCCTGCGGCCCGTTCCGGATCGTCTCGCTGATGTCGCGCGAGGCCGCCGACGAGCTCGACCTCAAGCCCGGTCAGAGCGCGACCGCCGTCGTTAAGTCGACGATCGTCGTCGTCGAGCGCTCGTAGCGCGTCGGCCGCCGTGGCTCCGAGCGGAGCAAGATCGGAGACGACACAGAAGACGCGTGATCTGGCGCCGGGCGAGTGGGCCGTGCTCGGTCTGCTCGCCGAACGCCCGAATCACGGATTCGCGATCTCCAAGGCGCTGGCCGCCGGCGGCGAGATCGGCGAGATCTGGACGCTCCCGCGCCCCCTCGTCTACCGGGCCCTCGGCATGCTCAAGGATCGCGGACTCGCGCGGCCGCTGGCCACCGAAGCCGGCAAGGGCCCCAACCGCACGATCCTGATCGCCACGAAGGCCGGCCTCGAGGCGCTCGAGCGCTGGTTGGAGGAGCCGGTAGCCCACGTGCGCGAGGTCCGGTCCCTGCTGCTGCTGAAGCTCGTCTACGCGGAGCGGTCCGGTCGCGACACCCGCCCGCTGCTCGAGCGGCAGCGCGAGGTGCTCGGGCCGCTGGTCGAGGCCCATCGCGAGCGCATCGCCGACAGCGCCGGCCGGCACCGAACGATCGAGCTCTGGCGCTCGGAGTGCATGGATGCCGCGCTCGCGTTCACCGAGAAGATGCTGACGTGAGCCGGCGCCACCTTGGTAGAACCTCTGTGTTAGTCTACGGCTGACTATCGCGGTCTCCTCGCGCCGGTCGTGCAGCGCCTCCATATCCTGCGGCTTCGGCGGCGCAGGTATACCTCCCCACCCTGGCCTGGGGCCCTTCGCGGGCCTCGGGCCACGGGCCGTTGAAAGCGCCCTCGGCGGCGCACCAGGCGCCTTGACAGTCCCCCGGGGACCGCAGTAGTCTGACTGAGACTACCTAGTCATTGCCTATGTTCCACTGGTTCCACCCAGGAGATTGTGCGAGGAATGATGCGCCAGCGCTTCGAAGGCCGGTGCCCGGCGGCGGCCCAGGCCAGGCCGGCTGAGGAGATCCGCGAGTACGACCACGGTCGCCGGGCCGCCTGCCGTGCGCTGCTCGCCGGCCCCGTCCGCGCGAGCGCCGCGAGCCGGATGGCGGCGCTGGCGCTCGTGCCGCGCCGGGCGCACGAGGAGCTCGGGGAGATCTTCGACGAGGCCGAGCGCCTGGCAAACACGCCGGCGCTCGCGGCGCTGACCGAGCTCGCCGGGCGGGCCACCGCGGCGCACGTCTGCGTCGGCGGCCGCTCCCTGGAGGACAGCCTGCGCGCCGTCTGGACCGAACTCAACCGGCGCTTCGCGGCGTGCGAATCGGGCGAGGCCGGCTACCCGCTCGAGCTCGCCGGGCTGGGCACCGCCGGACGGTTCGGGTTGACCAACGACCTCAGCGCCGTCTACCTGATGCACGCGCTCGAGCGGATCGTCGAGTCGACGCTGCTCGTGGCCACGGTGGTCGACCCCGCCTGCGCGCCCGAGGCCTACTCGGTGACCGGCGAGCCGCGGAGCTCGACGCGAGCCCAGGTGCGCACCCTGCTCGCGGAGCACCTCGTCACCCAGCAGAACGCGACGATCGACTTCGCGCTCGAGGACCTCGGCCGCACCCAGCGCCGCGACCGCGCCGTGGTCGACCACCTCCAGAGCCTGATGCTCGGGCTCCGCGCTCCGGTCGATCCGCAGCAGCTCGTCGCCCACGGGCACGGACTCCTCTCCTCGATCAGCGAGGCCGTGGACGTCGAAGCCGAGGTCACGAGCGCCGCCGCCATCCTCGACGGGTCGGGTCTCGCGACGACCGGGAGCCTCGGACTCGGTCAGGCCGTCGGCTGCCTGACCAGCCTGGCCGCCGGCCTCGTCGCCGGCCTGCCGACCACGGTCGTCGACCGTCGCGGCGGAAGGGCGGGTCGCCGGGTCTCCGAACCGGTCGACGGCGGGAGGCGACTTGACCTCGCGAGATCCGCGCTGCGTGTCGCCCTGGTGGTCGCCTGGTGCGCCGAGCACGGCCACGTCCGCCCGGGCGTGGTCTCGATCGACGCTCGCGCCGATCGGCCGGCGCTCTGACCGGCCGCCTCGGCCGCGCATCGCCGATGACGCGCCGACGCTCGGGGGTGCGCCGGCGCCCCGTCGTCACCGTCGGGCTCCGAACAGGGTCTAGAGTCCCGGCCCATGCCCGACCCCGGCACCACCTTCGCGACGATCGATCGCGACACGGCTGGCCGCTTCCAGCTGTTGCGCCGCGAGCTTGGCGTCAGCTCGTTCGGGATCAACTTGATCGCGCTGCGCCCGCGCGAGCGTGGGCGTATTCACGCGCACGCGCATCAGGAGGAGGTCTTCCTGGTGCTCGAGGGTGAGCTGACGCTGCTGGTGGAGGGCAGCCCGTACGTCCTCGGGTCCGATCGGCTCGTGCGCATCGCCGCGGACGTGCGGCGCCAGCTCGTGAACGCCGGCCCGGAGCGCCTGCTCGTGCTCGCGCTCGGCGGCGCCGGCATTCACGACGGCCGCGACGGGATCGCGTGGCAGTCCTTCGACGACCACGGCCCGGGCCGCCGGCCGGGGCTGGAGATGCCGCTTCCAGCCGACCTTCCGCCGGACTCAAGGAAAGACGAGACACCTCTGCGCACGAAGGCACGTCTCGGCGACGCGTAGGTTCGTGGCTTCTCTGCGCTCTGCTGGCCGGAGGTGCGCATCACAGGGCTCCGCCCGCCGCAACACCCCCGCCGCCGCGCCATCGACCCGCGGGTCCGATGTGCAGCCACCGCTTGGCTGCCCGGTGCCTGCGACCGAGCGCAGGCGCTATTTCGAGATCGGCGCCGGGAGTACCCAGCCGGCGCCGCCGTATGTATCGTCGAGGCGGCGCGCTGACGACGACACGATCAGCGTGCTCCCGGCGGCGCTCGCGCAGATTTACCGCCCAGCGCCGCCGTGCGACGGACCGCGGCCGGCCTCGAGCCGGCGAGGTGCGCGCGCTGGAGGCGATTCACCTCGCGTCCGCGCTGGCACCCGGGACGGACCTCGCCGGAATGGGCTGTTTGGTGCGGAGTGTCGACGGTCACCTGCCGACCGGGAGCAGTTCGAGGGTCTTGGTGTGATTCAGCTGGACCACGGTGAAATGGCGGCAATCGAGGGTCGCGACCTGGCGCTCGCCAAGGTGCTCCACGACTGCGAGCACTGCCGCGTCGACGAAGCCCAGGCGGAGGTCTGCGTATGTCCGCAGCAGCTCGGCGATCCTGACGTAGTCGCCGGGATGGAGCTGCTCGACGACGAAAGCGCCGCGCCTCCGCGCACGGAGTCGCCCGATCACGGGGCCGGCGTCCGGCCGTGCAGCCGCTGGGCGAAGAGCCAGGCACCGAGCACCCCGGCCAGGAGGGCGAGACCCTGGGCCGGAACCGCGTAGCGGTACTCGTAGGTGACGGTCATCACCGGGGTCATGTAGAGGGCGAAGGCGACGCCGGCCACCAGGATCAGCCGGCGGCGCGGGCCCGACCGGCCCACGGCGAGGCCACCGACGACGGCCGCGATCCCCGCCAGCCAGAGCAGTCCCGGAACGCGCGACAGCGTCAGCCAGCTCTCGAAGGGGAAGCGCAGGGGACCGCTCCCCACGTGGTAGCCGTAGAGCCGCTCGACCTCGCTGCGCGCCGGGTACGGGGTCAGCGACGTCCCCAGGTAGACGAACTCGGGGCCGATGCCCGCCTCCGGGCGGTGGTTGCCGTAGGCCGGGTCGACGTAGCGGATGGCGTCCTTGGCCACCGTCCGCAGGTAGGCGAGCGGCTCCGACTCGATCGCCCGCAGCGCGAACCGGCGCAGCTCGGCGTTGCCGTTCGGCGCGCCGTGGAACAGGGCGACCGCCGGGCTCGCCTCACCCGAACTCGCCCCGGTCGAGAAGAGGTAGAAGTAGACGCCCGGCCTCGCATCCGGCGGCCGCGGCTCGCACAACGCGCGGGTGCCCGCCGGCGGGGTGAACTTCGCGCAGTCGGCGAACGGACCCACCCGGCCGTAGAGCGACCACCCGGCGTAGCTCCCGATGCCGTTCTCGTGACCGCTCGCCGCGCCCACGTAGACGGCGACCACCGCCGCCGCCCCGAGGACGTACGCCGCGGCCGTACGCCCGCGCCGCCCCAGCGGCGGCCGGGCCCACAGCAGCAGCCACACCAGGCCGACGGCGGCCGCCGCGAAGCCGGCCAGGCGGGTCACCCCGGCCGCCGCCAGCGCCGCCCCGGCCACCGCCGACCACGCGAGCGGCCGGTCGGACGGGCCGTCCGCCCGCAGCATGGCGAGCACCGCTCCCACGACGAGGACCGTGAACAGCGTCTCGCTCATCAGCGACTGCTCGAAGAACCACTGGTCGCCCGAGAAGGCGACGAACACGGCCGGGACCGCCGCCAGCCACCGCGGCACACCGGCGCATCCCGACAGCTCGCGTCCCGCCTGCCACAACAGGGCGACCGTGAGCAGCCCGAGCAGATGCTGCACCACCGACACCGCCGGCGCCGACCGCCCCACGGCGGCGAGGAGGACCGGGTAGCCGCTCGGAGCGAACGGGTCCGAGAAGAGGGCGACCAGGCCGCCGCGCGCGAAGCGCAGCGAGTCGTCCGACGGGGCCAGCAGCGGCCCGGCCGCCAGGTAGCCGAGCGCCCGGAAGGCGGCCGCGCACCCCAGCAGCACGACCAGGCCGCCGGCCGCGGCGAGGCGCTGACGGCTCCGAAGAAGCACGGACGCGGACGGCGGAGCCGCGGCTTTCGACCGGCTCGGCCCCATCCGGCGGATTATCCTCGCTCGCCGGCGAAAAGATGCTGCGCTGCGGCACATTTGCCCTAATCTCAGGCGCGTGCGATGGCCGTGGGGCACTGAGCCGGTCGAACGGGCGCCCGCCGCGAAGCAGGGGCCGCTGGACGGTCGGCCCGCCTTCATCGGCCGGACCGACGAGCAGGACGCCTTTCGCCGGCTGCTCGCCGAGGTCGCCGCCGGAAGCTCGGCCTTCGTCCACCTTTCCGGCACCGCCCGCAGCGGCCGCCGCGCGCTGCTCGACCAGTTCCGCGCGCTCGCCGCCGAGAGCTCCGCCGGCGCCAGCCCGCTGATCGACCTCGAGGCCGACGCCGGACTCGAGCTCGACCAGATACTCGAGCGGCTCGCCGGCGGGCTCGAGCCCGAGCCGGAACACTTCAAGGGCTTCTTCGACGCGACGAAGCGGCTGCGCTCCCGCGAAGCCGGCCTCCCGACGCGGACCTCCCAGGCCGTCGCCGCCGTCCGTGCCGGGAGCACGGCGGTCACCCAGCTCGCCGGCGCGCTCCCCGTCAAGGCCGTCAACGCGGCGATCCAGAGCCCGCTCGGCGACATCCTCACCGAGCACGCCGAGACCCGGCGGACGCTGAGCGCGGTGAGCGAGGAGTTCGTCGGCGGCCTGCTCTCGCTAGCCGAGGCCCGCGGGCCGCTCCTGCTCGTCTTCAGCGACGTCGACTTCGCCGCCTCGAGCGCCAAGCTGCTCTGGCTGCGGCGGTCGCTCTTCCCCCGCATCGCCCGCGCCCGCCTGATCGTCGCCGTCTCGAGCGAGCCCCAGTTCGAGCTCGAGGACGTCGGGATGCTCTTCGGCAGCACAGCGCAGATCCAGCTCGACCGCTTCAAGGAGTCCGAGGCCGCCCAGTTCCTCGAGCTCCACATCGGCGTCGACAAGGACTCGCCGCTCGGCCGCGCCGTGCTCGAGGACAGCGACCGCTTCCCCGAGCGGCTCGCCGGCTACGCCCAGTACTTCCGCGAGCACCCCGAGGCCCGCCAGAGCGACCGCCTCCCGATGGAAGCCCGCGACCTCACCGCCGGCGGCCTCGCCAGCGGGCTCCTCTCCCGCATATCCGATCCGTTCCTCCGCGACGTCGTGCTCCACGCCGCCCCCCTCCGATGGTTCAACGCCGAGCTTCTCAACGGCATCGAGGGGGTCTGCGGACTCGCTCCCGCCGACGGCGGCCGCCACGCCGCCGGCCTGCTCGAGCTCGGCCTGCGCCCGTCGTGGGTGACCAACCTCGGCGGCGGCTGGGGGATCGACGTCGACACCCGACGGCGGGCGATCGTCGACGAGTTCCGCCGCCTCCATCCCGGGCTCTACCGCCGCGTCCACCTCCACGCCGCCCGGTACCACCTCGACCGGCTGCGGGAGCTCGAAGGCGCACCCCCGGCGGCGACCGGCGCCCCGGGCACGGTCGACGAGGCGGCGGCCTTCGACTACCAGCCGGCGACCCATCCGACGGACCGCCTGCGCTGGTCTGACTACCAGGCGGCGCTCGGCGAGTGGCTCTACCACCTGGTGGCGCTCTCTCCGAGGCACGGCTTCGCCCGGCTGGCCGACTACGTCGGCGAGGCGCTCGCCTGGGGAAGCCCGGCGCAGGCCACCGCCCTGCTCGAGATCGGCGTCGAGATAACCCTGCCCGCCTCCGAGGCGCTCACCCGGCAGCGTCTGCTCGAGGTCGCGCGGGCGATGCACCACGATCGCCACGCCGACACGCTCCAGCTGCTCGACGAGTTCGCCGCCGCCGGGTCGGCCAGCACGATCGCCGACGCCGGCGCCTTCTTCCTGGTGGGGACGCGGTTGGTGCTGCTCGGCCGTTCGCCGCTCACCGTGCACGCGAACTTCGAGCGCGCCGAGAAGCTCCTCGCCGGCGCCGGTGCCGTCGACGGCGGGGTGCAGGCCCGGTCGCTGCGCTGCCTGAACCTCACCCGGCTGGCGCGCGAACTCGCCCGCCGCGACAAGGGGGGCGAGGCGGCCCTCAACATGCTGACCACCGCCGCCGGGCTCGCCGAGACATGCGATCCGCGGATGCAGGCCGAGGTCAGACGGACGCGAGGCCTGATCCTGGCCGGACTCGCACGCCTCGACGAAGCGCTCGCGGCCTGCGACGAGGCGCTCGAGCCGCTCAACCGGATCGGGGCCGCCGCCGAGGCGGCGCTCATCCTCGGCCTCCGCGCCGACGTCAACCTCACCTCCGGCCGACCCGCCGCCGCGCGCCGGGACCTGCTTCGGGCGCGGTCGATCTACCGCCAGCTGGTCGACCCCGAGGCCGAGGCGCAGGTTCTCGTCGGCCTGCTCGACATCGCCATCCGCGGAGGAGACGACAAGGCGGCCGCCGAGCAGGAGCAGGCGATCGCCCTGCTGCGACCCGAAGACCTCCTCCTCCGCAACCAGATCGGGATCGTCTACTTCCGCGCCGGACGTCAACCCGAGGCGGTCGATCGGTACACCGCCGCGCTGGCCGGCGGCCCCGAGCCGGCGATCTACGCCAACCGCGGCCGGGCTCTCGTCAAGTGGGCGATCGAGGTCGGCGCGGTCGCCGTCGCCGGCCGGGCGGCCGCGGAGGCGGCCGACCGGGCCGAGGAGCCCCGCGGGAGGGACCGGGGGGAAACCACGGCGGAGTTCCAGGGC
>JBPCNA010000243.1:0-7259 GCA_051001735.1 Solirubrobacteraceae bacterium | reverse complement strand
GCCTTGACCACCGCGCCGGCGCGAACGCCCCGGCCGACGAGCGCCGGCGCGACGCTCGCCACGAAGAGGGCGCGCCCGCCGCTCGCGGCGCCGAGCACGATCGCCGCGTCGCCGAGCTTCGGCTTGACCCTGTCGAGCAGCCCGAGCAGGGCCTTCTCGTCCGCCGCGGAGACGACGGCGGCGAGAACCCGCGCGCCGTCGATGTCGACGGCCTGGGCGATCAACCGGTCGACGTCGGGCGCCGCCTCGCCCGCCGCCGCCGGGGACCTGGCCTTGCGCACCAGCGCCTTGCGCTCCTCCTCGCGCGAGCGCAGCGCGGCCGGCGCGTCCTCCGGGCGGGCGCGGAGCTCGCCGGCAATCTCCTCGAGCAGGCGATCGTGATCGCGCAGGAGGGCCACCGCCGCCGGGCCGGTCAGCGCCTCGATCCGGCGTACGTTGGCCGCGCTCGACGTCTCGCTGACGATCCGCATGACGCCGACCTCCGCCGTCGAGCGCACGTGCGTCCCGCCGCACAGCTCCCGTGAGAAGTCGCCCTCCCCCACCTCGACCATGCGGACGACCTCGCCGTACTTCTCCCCGAACAGGGCCATCGCCCCGAGCGCCCGCGCCTCGTCCAGCGTGGTGGTCACCGGATGGACGCGGTGGTTCTCGGCGATCCAGGCGTTGACCTGGTCCTCGACGTCGCCGAGCTCGTCGGCGGTCAGGCCCTGCGAGTGGCTGAAGTCGAAGCGGAGCTTGTCGGGGCCCACGTATGAGCCGGCCTGGCGGACGTGGCCGCCCAGGCGCCGGCGGAGCGCAGCCTGCAAGAGATGGGTCGCCGTGTGGTTGCACTCGGTCGCGTGGCGGGCCGCCCGATCGACGCGGGCCACCACCCGCTCGCCGGCCTTGAGCTCGCCCGCCTCGACCACCGCAACCACCGCCTGGTCGTCGCCGAGGCGCACGACCTCGGCCACGCGCGCCCGGCAGTCGCCGGCCACGCATTCGATCACGCCGGCGTCGCTGACCTGGCCGCCACCCGCCGCGTAGAACGGCGAGTCGGCCAGCTTGACCAGGATCCCCGCCGCCCGGTTCCCGTTCGCCGGCCGGTCGACGGCCCCGACGGTGGTCGACTGCTCGAGCGTCTCGAAGCCCGTGAAGTTGGTCGTGAAGCCCGTCTCCGCCGCGAACTCCCGCGCCGCCGCGCGCGGATCCCCGCCCGAGTCCCGGGCACCGGCCGCTCGCGACCCCTCCCGCTGTCGCTCCATGAGCCGGCCAAACTCCTGCTGATCTACCGTCAATCCCTCCTCGGCCACCAGCTCCTTGGTGAGATCGAAGGGGAAGCCGAAGGTGTCGTGGAGGCGGAAGGCGTCCCCGGCGGCGACGGTGCCCGACGCGCGGCCGCGCTCGATCAGCTCGCGGAGGGTGCGCATGCCCTGCTCGAGCGTCCGGCCGAAGCTCTCCTCCTCCGAGCTCGTCCACTTCTCGATCGCCGCGCGCTGCCCGATCAGCTCCGGATAGGCGCCGCCCATCGCCTCGCGCACGACCTCCGAGTAGGCGGCGAGGAAGCCCGGCTCGAGGCCGAGCGTCCGGCCCTGCTGGATCGCCCGGCGCATGATCCGTCGCAGGACGTAGCCGCGCGACTCGTTGGACGGGACGACGCCGTCGGCGATCAGGAAGTTCATCCCCCGGGTGTGGTCGGCCAGGATCCGCAGCGCCCGGTCGGTGGCCGCGTCGCTCCCCATCCGGCGGCCCGAAAGCGACTCGCCGAGCTCGATCAGCGGCCGCAACGTGTCGGTGTCGAACACGCTCGGGACGTCCTGCATGATCGCCGCCATCCGCTCGAGGCCCATGCCGGTGTCGATGTTGCGCGACGGAAGCGGCGCGAGGAAGCCCGGCGGGTTCTGGTCGAACTGCATGAAGACGAGGTTCCAGTACTCGAGGAAGCGCTCGTTCTCTCCGCCCGGGAGGTCGTCGGCGGCCCCGAAGGCGGGGCCCCGGTCGAGGTAGAGCTCCGAGCACGGACCGCACGGGCCGGTCGGACCGGCCGTCCAGAAGTTCTCGCTCGCCGGGCAGGCGACGATCCGCTCGCGGGGGACGCCGACCGACGTCCACGCCTCGAGCGCCTCCTCGTCGGCCGGCAGGCCGAGCTTCTCGTCGCCCTCGAAGACGGTGATCCAGATGCGGTCCCGGTCGAGCCCGAAGCCCTCGAGCGAGAGCTCCCACGCGAACTCGACGGCGCCCTGCTTGAAGTAGTCGCCGACCGAGAAGTTGCCGAGCATCTCGAAGAAGGTCAGGTGCCGCGTCGTCGTCCCGACGACGTCGATGTCGACCGTCCGAAAGCACTTCTGTACGCTGGTCAGCCGGTTGCGGGGCGGCTCCTCCAGACCGAGGAAGTAGGGCTTCAGCGGCTGCATCCCGGCGGTGGTCAGGAGGACCGACGGGTCGTTGTCGGCCGGGACGAGCGAGCCCGACCCGATCAGCCGGTGGCCGCGCTCCACGAAGAACTCGTGGAAGCGGTCGCGGATCTCGTCGGTGCGCATGTCTGGAGGGTACCTTCGGCGGCGGTGGGTCTTGGGGCCGCTTCGGCCCGTGGCGTCTGAGGGTCGTTGTACAAAGGTCGGCGATGCCCCGAAGATCTCCGCGCTACGTCGAGCACCGCCCGCGCGGCGGCTCGCTGCTCCAGCCCGGCGGGCGCTCGGGCGGCCGGAACCGCGGCGGTCGCCCGGGGCGGGTGCGGCCGGCGGGGCTGATCGGCCTGGCGGTGCTGCTCGCCGCCGCGGTCGCCGCCGTGCTGGTCCTGACCGCCGGCGACGGCGGCGCCGCGGCGCGGGCGGCGGCGGCCCAGGGCTTCGCCGCCGCCTGGAAGGCCGGCGACCGGGTGGCGATGTGGCGGACGCTCACACCGCGCGCCCGGGCCGCCTACCCCGAGGCGACCTTCGCGGCCGACTATGCCGGTGCCGACCGGGCGGCGGGGGTGCGGCGGGTGACCGTCGGTCGACCCGCCGCCGAGCGTGGCGGCCGCATCCCGGTCGTCGTCTCGGTGGCTACGGCCGACTTCGCCACGCTCGGCGGCACCGTCGCGCTGCCGGTCGCCGGGAGCGGCGCCGGCGCCGGCGTCTCCTGGGACCCGTCGCTGCGCCTTCCCGGACTGCGGCCCGGCGAGTCGGTCGTCCGCAGCGCCGGGCCGACGCCGCCGCGGGCGCCGCTCCTGGCCGCCGACGGGACGCTGCTCGACGCGACCGGGCTCGGGGCGTCGATCGCAGGCGTGGCCGGCGACATGCCGACCGGCCTCGAGCGCCTCTACGACCGCCGGCTCGGCGGCCACCCGTCGGAGCGGCTCCTCTTCGGCCGGCGGATCGTCGCCCGCACGGCGGTCGTCCGCGGCCGCTCGGTCCGCACGACGATCCGTCCGGGGCTGATGACGGCGGCGGCCTCGGCGCTCGGCAACCGCCTCGGCGGGGTGGCCCTCCTCCGCCCGGCCGACGGCGCCGTGCTGGCCCTCGCCGGCCTCGCCGTCTCGGCGCCGCAGCCGCCGGGATCGACGTTCAAGATCATCACCCTCTCGGCGGCGCTCGAGTACGGGATCGCCCAGCCGTCGACCAGCTTTCCGGTGGCCACCTACGCCACGCTGTCGGGCGTCCAGCTGACCAACGCCTCGAAGGAGGCGTGCGGCGGGACGCTGACCGAAGCGTTCATCAAGTCGTGCAACTCGGTCTTCGCCCCGCTCGGCGCCCGGCTCGGGGCCGCGCGGCTCGTCGCCGCGGCGCGGGCCTTCGGCTTCGACGAGCAGCCGGCGATCCCGGCGGCCAAGCCGAGCACGATCTCGCCGCCGGGGCAGCTCCGCGACGACCTCGCCGTCGGCGCCGCGGCGATCGGCCAGGACCGCGACCTGGCGACGCCGCTCGAGATGGCCGCGTCGGCGCGACGATCGCCACCGGCGGCCGGCGTGCCCAGCCGCGGATCGCGTCGATCGATCCGATCGTCCGGCGCACGGCGATCCCCGCCTCCGTCGCCGCCCAGGTCCGCTCGATGATGCTCGGCGTCGTCGAGTCGGGGACGGGGACCGCCGCGGCGATCCCCGGCGTCGCCGTCGCCGGCAAGACGGGCACCGCCGAGCTGCGCCCGAACTCGAAGAACCCCAAGGACGCCGACGCCTGGTTCGTCGCCTTCGCCCCGGCCGGACACCCGACGGTCGCGGTGGCGGTGATGCTGGTCGGAGCCGGCTTCGGCGGGACGGCGGCGGCGCCGATCGCCAAGCAGGTGCTCGAGGCCGCGCTCCGGGGCTGACCGCGGTCGGTCAGACGGGTTGGAAGTGGTCGACCGCCCAGCTGACCGCGTCGAGCCGCGCCGCCCGGGGGAATCCCCGCCGCGGGTCGTATTGCACGGTCGCGCCCCCGGCGTTCGGGTCGTCGAGCACCCGGCGGATCAGGCGGAACATCTCGGGGAAGGTCTGGAGCTGGCCCGGGAAGAGACCGCCGCCCGGGGGCCGCCCGCGCCGGACAATGATCTCGAGGCGGCGGTGTGAGGGGCCGAGGCAGTCGCAGGTGATCGTCAGCCGGAAGCGGTAGCTCGTCAGGTGCTGGGCGTTCCAGCGCGCCTGGCCATGGTCGAGCCCGACCCGGTCGGGGCTCGGCTGCGCCGGGTGCGACGCGGCGCCCCGGGCGAGCGCGAGCCCGATGGCGAGGAGGACGACGAGGAGGAGGCACCGGCGCATCCCGGCATTGTCGGGTCGCGCGCGCCCCGCCGCGCCACCGAAGCCCGCGGGGAGCGGCTCTAGACTCCGGACGATGGCCGGCCTGCGCGCGCACCTCGAACATCCCCAGCGCCGCGGGCACACGCCGCCGCGGTCGCACACCGGCGCGGCCGGCGGCGCGGCGTGCGGCGACCTCGTGCGGATCTCGGTCGCCGTGGACGGGCCCTCCGTGGTCGATGCCGGGTTCGACGCCGGCGGCTGCGCCGCGGCGGTCGCGGCGGGTAGCGCGGTTATCGCATTGGTGCGAGAACGCCCGGTGCTCGAGGCGGCCCGGGTCGGCCCGGCGGAGATCGCCCGCGAGCTCGGCGGCCTGTCGGTCGCCGGGCAGCACGCCGCCGATATCGCCGCCGACGCCCTCCACCGGGCGCTCGGGTCGGCGGCCCGCGCCGACGCCGTGCTGCCGGCCGACCCCGGGCGGACGCTGGTGGCGATGAGCGGGGGCGTCGACAGCGCTGTCGCCGCCTTGCTGGCCGGACCGGAGGCGGTCGCCGTCACGCTCGAGCTATGGTCAGACCCGGCCAACGACGGCGAGCGGAGCTGCTGCTCGCCCGAGGCGGTGCGCGGCGCCCGGGCGCTGGCCCACGGAATGGGCCTCCCCCACCTGTCGATCGATCTGCGCGCCGAGTTCCGCGCCGGCGTCGTCGACCCGTGGCTGGCCGACCACGCGGCCGGGCTCACCCCGAACCCGTGCGTGCGCTGCAACGGCGGCGTCCGGCTCGACGAGATGCTCACCCTGGCCGACCGCCTCGGCGCGGCGGCGCTGGCCACCGGCCACTACGCCCGGGTCGAGGGCGGGCTCCTCCGAGCGGCGGCCGATCCGGCCAAGGACCAGTGCTACATGCTGGCCGGGCTCCGCCCGAGCTCGATCGCCCGCCTGCGCTTCCCGCTCGGCGAGCTCCACAAGGACGCCGTCCGCGAGCTCGCCGCCGGCGCCGGCCTGCCGGTGGCCGGCAAGCCCGACTCGCAGGACCTCTGCTTCCTGGCGGGGACGGGCCGCGCGGCCTTCCTCGCCCGTCACGGCGACCAGCACGCCCACCCGGGGCCGATCGTCGACCGGTCCGGGCGGCGCCTCGGGCGCCACCGTGGCCAGCACGAGTACACGGTCGGCCAGCGGCGCGGCCTCGGCGTCGGCGGCGGCGAACCGCTCTACGTGCTCGAGAAGACCGGCGACACCGTCGTCGTCGGCCGGCGGGCCGAGCTCGAGACGAGACGGGTGACCCTCCGCGACACCGTCATCCACCGCGAGGGCGCCGACTCGGTCAAGGTGCGCTACCGCCAGCGCCCGCTGCCCTGCCGGGTGGTCGCCGGGCCCGAGGACGGCCGCCTCGAGCTCGAGCTGCTCGACCCGGCGCCCGGCGGGGTCGCTCCCGGGCAGCTCGGCTGCCTGATGGCCGGCGAGCTCGTCGTCGGGCACGGGACCATCGTCTGAGGGTCAGCGCCCGGTCGTCCGAGGTTCACAGCTCGGGTCGTCGGAGCCTCAGGGCTCGGGCGCGCCGTTGACGGCGAGGGCGCGGTTGGCGTAGCGGAGGTCGTCGGTGATCTCCCGGCCCAACCAGTCCGGCGGCTCGAACGCGTCGGCCGCCTTCTCCGAGTCGAACTCGACCTCGGCGACGACAAGGCCGTCCAGGGCTCCGGTGTAGACGTCGACCTCGATCGTCAGGCCGCCGTCCCCCGGCAGCTCGTAGCGCGTCTTGGTGATCCGTCGACCGTCCGAGGACGGCCAGAGCGACTCGAAGCGCCGGTCGTCGATCTCGAACTCCTCCTCGACGCGGATGCGGCCCGCTCCCGCCTTGACGGTGAGAAGCGCCCGGCCGCCACGGCGGCGGAGGCGGACCTCGACTGGTCCCTCGACGGCGATGTAGCCCTGCTCGATCGACTCGTGGTGATGGTCGGCGAGATCGCCGGGGGCGGCGACGACGAGGAACTTCCGCTCGATCTCAGACCCGGACGCCATCGGCCGCCTCGGCCTCGCAGCGGGCCCGTGCGTGCTCGAGGTAGCGGCGGACGCGCTGGCCGAAGGCGGTCCCCCGCTCGGCGTAGATGAGCGTGCCGAGGTGGCGGGCGCCGGCGACGAGCTCGGCCCGCCGCTCGGCGATCAGCCCGAGCAGCGGCTCGGGATCGATCGGAACGGTCGGGCGGCTGCCGACATCGGCGCCGAGGAGCTCGGCGAGCACGGCCAGATCATGGTCGTCGCCGAGAATCTCCGAGAGCCGGTGGGCCTCCTCGGACTGGGCGCCGATCACCTCCGGCCAGGCGGGGCAGGTGAGCCGCTGGTGGTACCAGATGTCCTTGACGCGCTTGCGCCAGTCGTGAAGCCGCTCGACCGTGGGATCGTCATCGGCGGCGGCGAACGTGTGCCGCCCCCGCCGGTAGGCCTCCTCCATCCAAGCGGCGACCGTCTTCCAGGCGCAGCCCGCGAGCGGCCAGTCGTCGATCCGGGCGGCCACGGCGTCCAGGGTCGCCACCGCCGCGGGCCGGCCGCAGGAGCAGACGCAGGAAGCGCGGGCGACAAACGGGCAGTAGCGCA
>JBPCNA010000242.1:0-8634 GCA_051001735.1 Solirubrobacteraceae bacterium | reverse complement strand
GGCCCGCGCCGGGCGGTCATCGACTCCCGGGCCGCCGGGCCCGGCGGCCTCCTCGTCGGCCTGCCGGGCGCGCATGCCGCCGGCGGGGAGTTCGCCGCGGCGGCGCTGGCGGCCGGGGCATGGGGCGTCCTTGTCGCGGCGGCTCACGCCCCAGACCTCGCGGGGCCGGGGGCGGTGCTGGTGGCCGAGGATCCGCTGGCCGGCCTCCAGTCGCTGGCTCAGGCGTGGCGGCGGACGCTGGGTGCGCGGGTGGTGGCGATCACCGGGTCGACCGGGAAGACGTCGACCAAGGACATCCTCTCCGCCGTGCTCGGCCAGGAGCTCGTGACCGTGTCGAGTCCGGGCAACCTCAACACCGATATCGGGCTGCCGCTGAGCGTGCTCGAGGCGCCGGCGGGAACCGAGGCGCTCGTACTCGAGCTGGCCATGCGCGGCCCCGGAGAGATCGCCCGGCTCACGGAGATCTGCGAGCCCGACGTCGCGGTGATCGTCAACGTCGGGCCGGCCCACCTCGAGCGGCTGGGAACGCTCGAGGCGATCGCCGCGGCCAAGGCCGAGCTGCTCGTCGGGCTCGCCGCGGGAGCGACCGCCGTGATCCCGGCCGGAGAGCCGCTGCTCGAGCCGCACCTGCGCTCCGACCACGAGATCGTCCGCTTCGGGCCCGGCGGTGACATCCGTCTGGTCGGCGTCGGCCCGGCCGGCGTCGAGATCGACGCGGCGGGGGAGCGTCTGGAGTTCGAGCCGGGCTTCCGGGCGCGGCACCTGATCGTCAACCTGCTGGCGGCGGTCGGCGCCGCCCGGGCGCTCGGCGTGTCGCCCAGTGGGCGGCTCCGGGTGGCCTTTTCGGAGGGCCGCGGCGAGCGGATCGAGCTCCCCGGGGGAGTAACCGTCGTCGATGACTGCTACAACGCCAACCCGATGTCCATGCGCGCCGCCCTCGAGGAGCTCCAGCTGACCGCGCCGGGACGGCGGGTCGCCGTGCTCGGCGACATGCTCGAGCTTGGGCCCGAGGAGCCTCGCTTCCACCGCGAGCTCGGGGTCCAGGCGAGTGCGGCCGGCGTCGAGCTGCTCGTGACCGTGGGGGACCGGGCGGCGCTGGCCGGGGAGGGCTTCTCGGCCGAGCACCGCCACGTTCGCGACGCCGGCGAGGCCGCTCGCCTGGTGCCGAGCCTCCTGCGCGAGGGCGACACCGTCCTGATCAAGGCGTCGCGCGGCGTCGGGCTCGAGTTGCTGGCCGACGCGCTCGTGGCCCGCTGATGGGCCGGATCCTGATCGGCGGGACGTGCGCGCTTCTGATCTGCATCTTCCTGAGCCCGAAGTTCATCTCCTTTTTGCGCCGGCGCGAGTTCGGCCAGCACATTCGCGAGGACGGTCCCCAGGGCCACCAGGAGAAGGCGGGCACGCCGACGATGGGCGGGATCATCATGTTCACGGCGATCGCCGCGCCCTTCCTGATCCTCTCCGACTACGACCCGCGGTCGCTCGGCGTGTTCGGAGCGGCGGTGGCCTGCGCCCTGCTCGGCTTCGCCGACGACTACACGAAGATCGTCAAGCGCCGGTCGCTCGGACTGACCGCGCGCACCAAGCTGCTCGTGCAGATCGCCATCTCGGTCGGCCTCTGGTGGGTGGCGACCCGCCAGGCCCATCTGCCCGACACCCTGCGCCTGCGCTTCGTCGACTACCAGATCGACCTCGGAATCTTCTATCCGGTGCTGATCTACCTGGTGGTCGCCGGGACGACGAGCGGGGTCAACCTCACCGACGGGCTCGACGGGCTGGCGGCGGGGTGCGCGGCGATCGTCCTCCTGGCCTACATCGGGATCACGTTCATCACCACCGGCCAGCGCGACCTGGCCCTGCTCGCCGGCTGCCTGGTCGGGGCCTGCGTCGGCTTCCTCTGGTTCAACGCCTTTCCGGCGGCGATCTTCATGGGCGACACCGGCTCGCTGGGCCTGGGCGGGGCGATCGCCGGCCTGGCCGTCATGACCAAGACCGAACTGTTGCTCGTCCTGATCGGCGGCATCTTCGTCGTCGAGGCGCTGTCGGTGGCGATCCAGGTCTTCTCCTTCCAGACCTTCCGCAAGCGCGTCCTCCTGATGGCGCCGATCCACCACCACTTCGAGCTCTTGGCCTGGTCTGAGACGACGATCATCCTGCGCTTCTGGATCGTCGCGGCGATCTGCGCAGCGATCGGTTTCACGCTCTACCAGCAGAGCATCTCCTAGCTGGGCAGCGAGCCGGCGAAGAGGTCGCGTGCCCGGCAGGTGACCGAGCCCGGGGCGTGGAGCGGCCGGCCGTCGATGCTGGCGATCGGGACGACCTCGGCGCCGGTCCCGGTGAGGAAGGCCTCGTCGGCCGTCCAGGCGTCGGTGGGCACGAGCGCTGCCTCCTCGGCGGGGATCCCCTCAGCCCGCAGCAGCGCCATCACATGGTCGCGGGTGATGCCGCGGAGCCCGCCGGCGGCGACCGGCGGGGTGAGGACGACGCCGTCGCGGACGAGGAAGACGTTCTCCGCGGTGCACTCGGCGATCTCCCCGGCGGCGTTGAGCAGCAGCGCCTCGTGGGCTCCGCGGGCGCGGGCCTCGATCGCGGCGAGGACCGACGTCAAGTAGTTCAGCGACTTGATCTGGGGCGGCAGGCCGTCGGGGGCGGCACGCCGCAGCGTCGCGGTCACGACGTCGATCCCGCGTTCGTAGAGCTCGCGCGCGTAGAGCTGGAGGGGGGCGGCGATGAGCACGACGGTCGGGTGAGCGCAGGTGTGCGGCGAGACGCCGAGCGCTCCGACTCCGCGGGTGACGATCAGGCGCAGGTAGCCGTCCGGCTCCTCAAAGCGGTCGATCGCCTCGCGGCAGAGACCGACGAGGTCCGCGTCGTCGAGCGGGACGTCGAGCAGCAGGCAGCGCGCCGAGGCGCGCAGGCGGCGGAGATGCGCGGATAGGAGGAAGGGCTTCCCGGCGTAGAAGCGGATCCCCTCGAAGACGCCGTCGCCGTAGAGCAGGCCGTGGTCGAGCACCGAGACCGAGGCGGTGGCGGCGTCCTCGTGCCAGCGGCCGTCGACCCAGGCGATGGCGGGAGCGGACATCCAGGAGTAACTTACTGAACGATCAACCAGTTGTCATCCCCGCCGCTCCGCCAGAAGCCGGCGCCACGCCGGCGCAACGCCGACGTGTCGCGCCGGGCGATCCTCGACGCCGCGGAGGCGCTCTTTTCCGAGCGCGGCCTCGACCGGGCGAGCCTCCAGGCGATCGGCCGCCGGGCCGGCGTCTCCTCGGGCCTGCCGTCGTACTTCTTCGGCGACAAGGAGGGCGTCCACCGGGCGGTGATGGAGCGGCTCATGGCCGAGCGGGAGGCGCGCCTGGAGCCGCTGGCGGCCGCGGCCGGTGCGGCGGCCGAGGCGGGCGGGGACCTGCGGGAGGCCCTCGCCGTCCTCATCGACGGCTACATCGACTTCCTCCGGGAGCGCCCGGCCCTCGTCCGCCTGATGGGCCGCGAAGCTCTCGACGGCGGCCGCCGCCTCGGGCCCGACCCGCGCCATTCGGTGGCCGTCGAGCGCGGCCTCGTCCGCCTGGTGCGCTCGCTCGGGCGCGACCTCCCGACGATCGATTCGCAGCAGCTGCTGATCACGACGGTCGCGCTCTGCTTCTTTCCGCTCGAACACAACGACACGATGCTGGCGGCGATGGGCCTCGACGCGACCACCGAGACCTTCGCGGCGGCCCGCAAGCGCCACGTCGTCGACGTGCTGGCGCGCGTGCTCCTCGGCTGAGCGGTCAGGACCGGGGGAGGCTCGCCTCGACGGCGGGCACCTCGGTGCTCTCGTCCTGGAGGTGGGCGGCGCTGACGCGGTGATAGCCGTCGGCGAGGATCAGCGGCCCGTCCTCGCGCTCGACGAGCAGCACCGGGGCGAGGGGTCGGCCGGCGCGGATCTTGGCGAGCTTGGCGGCGACGCCCTCGTTGTCGGCCGGCAGCGGCTCGAGCCCGGCGGCCCTCAGGATGTCCTTGGCCTTCCAGACCCGGGTGTGCTTGACGTGGCGGAGCTCGTGCGCCGCCCGGTCGGCGTGCTCGGGGTCGAGCACGAGGCGCAGGTAGTCCTCGGCTGCCCGGTAGTCGTGGGCCTCGGGCATCGGGAGCCAGGTGACGGCCGGTTCGCTCATGGCGCGAGCATAGGCCGCGGGGCGGTCGTCAGGCGGCGCCGGCGACGGACGGCTGGGCGGCGGCGGCCGGCGAGCGGCGGAGGAGCGCCGCTCCGGCCGAGCAGGCGCCGATCGAGACGAGGGCGGCGCAGAAGATCGCCGAGGCCTGTCCCTGGTCGATCGCGTGGGCGGGAAGGCCGAGGGCGATGACGGCCGCCGGGACGCCCATCTGGGCGCTGGCCAGCAGGCCGACGGCGGCGGGGGCCCGGATCAGGGCGGCGACGGCGACGTGGACGAGGATGGCCAGGACGGCGAGGAGGACGGCGAGGATCACGGCGCGGTGACTGTCGGCGAGGGCACGGAGGTCGAGCTTGGCTCCGAGCAGGACGAAGAAGAGGGGGACGAGAAACCCCTGGCTGAGGCCGAGCACCTGCTTGGAGAGCCGCTTGGGGCCGCCGAGCGCCGCGGCCACCAGGCCGGTGCCGAAGCCGGCGACGAGGAGGCTGGCGCCGACCTTTTGGGCGATGTAGGAGAGCGAGAGAAGGACGATCACCGCGAGCCGCAGATCGATCGCCCAACCCCGGTGCTTGCCCTCCCGGCGCAGGTGCTTGACCCACGGGAGGTGCCGGAGCCGCTCGGCGACGACGAGGACCGCGAGCACGAGCCCGGCGATGATCAGCGCCCCGAGGGCGGCGTGCACCGCCCGGGACGGCGTGATGGCGAGCGGTATGGCGATCGTCGCAAGGATGTCGGCGATGGTGATCCAGGCCATCGCCACGAGCACGGGCGGGCTGGCGAGGCCGCTCTCGTCGATCACCGGGAGGGCCACGGCGGCCGAGGAGGAGACGATCACCACGGCGTAGACGAGCGCGGGTCCGCCGCCGGCGAGGCGGGCGGCGTAGCCGGCGGCGAGTGCGAGCGGAACGGCGGCGGCGACGGCGATCAGGCCGCGGCGGAGCGCCGAGCGCAGGCGCTGATCATGGAGCGGGACCTGCATGCCGACGAGGAACATCAGCGTCGCGAACCCGATGCTGTAGAGGAGGGCGAGGTCGCTGCGGTCGGGATCGACGATCCGTAGTCCGGTCTTGCCGAGGATCACCCCGGCGAGCAGCTGGCCGACGACGACCGGGACGGCCCCGCGGGCGAGCAGGGAGAGCGCGGGGCCGAGCAGCGAGGCGATGAAGATGAGGGCGATGACCCCGAGGTCCACGGCTACATAATCCCCGGCAAACCAAACGCGCACGGACCGCCCGCGGACGGCGCACGATCACGGGCAGCTCGAACCGTCTGCCCGGGCAGGAGGTGCCGTGCCGTCGCTCTCGTCCCGCCGCTCCCCTCACCACGGCGCCTTCGGCAACGACCGCTTCGGCGTCCTCGCCGAGCGCTTCGCGCGCTTCTTCGGGACGCCGCGCTTCATCATCGTCCAGACGATTCTCGTGGCGGTGTGGATCTCGGTCAACGCCGCGGCGTTCAGCTTCGGCTGGGATCCGTATCCGTTCATCCTGCTGAACCTCGCGTTCTCGACGCAGGCGGCCTACGCGGCGCCGCTGATCCTGCTGGCCCAGACGCGCCAGGCCGAACGCGACAAGCTCCGCGACGCGTCGGTGCAGGCTCATCGCGAGGACGAGGTTCGGCGCGAGCAGGACTACGAAGCGCGCCAGACGGAGATGCTCGCCCGCGAACGGGAACTCGCCGAGCAGCACCTGACGATGCTCGCCCAGAACACGAAGCTGACGGAGGAGATCGCTCAGTTGACGACCGAGCTCCACACGGCGATCTGCAAGGACGGGGGCGCCCGTGCCTGACGAGCTGACCTCGATCCCCAACGTCGGCCCGGCCGTGGCGGCCAAGCTCGAGCGGCTCGGCATCGCCGGCCTCGAGGACCTGCGGGGCCGGGATCCCTACGAGCTCTTCGAGCGGCTATGCGGGCTCGACGGCCGCCGCCACGACCCGTGCCTGCTCGACACGTTCGTCGCGGTCGTCGCCTACGCCGACGGCGGCCCCGCCCGGCCGTGGTGGGAGTTCAGCCGTGAGCGCAAGGCGCGCGCCGGCGGCTGAGCCGGCGCGCGCTCTGTCGATGCGACGATGGGGTCGGATCATCTCGACGGCGATGTCGGACCCGATGTAGCGCGCGCTCTCCGGGGAGTCGTCGTGCGTCCGCATGGGAACCACGACCGGGACCGCCGGCCCAGGGGAACGGTGCCACGTTGCCCAGGGGTGATCGGCTCGTGCCCCGCCGGCTGACGAGACGGGGCGGTGCCTGACGGTCAGCTCCGCCGTTTCCCCAGCATCGATGTCTCGGAGACCTTGGTGCGGGCGTGTCGAGAGGGTCTTGCCGCTGATCAGGTTCCGCCCGTCGATACGCTCGCCAGGCCGCCGCGAGAGGACCCAGGCGGGCCCTCTCGGTAAGAATGGGGACGAAGTTCGTCCCAGGCCAAATCGGCCCTGGACCAAAACACGCCATTTCCGGGGCTTTCGGAGAGGCGACGATCGGAATCGAACCGATGTACACGGCTTTGCAGGCCGTTGCGTAACCACTCCGCCACGTCGCCGACGACCGGGCTAGCCTAGCGGCCGCGCCCAGACCGCCGTTGCTAGGCTTGCGTCTCCCAGGGCGATTAGCTCAGCTGGGAGAGCGCCGCCTCGACAAGGCGGAGGTCACTGGTTCGAGCCCAGTATCGCCCACTTTACGTCCGTCGCCGTCCCGGGCCGCCGCGCCCGGCTCGGCCCCCGGACGGTTCGCGCACGCCGGGTGTGGGCACTTCACCGGGCGCCCGGTACTCTTTCGGGCGATATGTTCGATCGGTTTCTCCCCCGCCGGAGCGAGACCAAGGAGCCCTAGACGACATGGCGAGCACCAGCGAATCACGCGAGATGCTCGAGCGCTGGAAGGCCGAGCATCCCAACCTGGTCCCCGGCGGCGGCCCGACACCGGCCCGGCCCACGTCGCCGCCGCGGCCGCGCGCCGTCCCCCAGCGCCCGCCCCAGGACTCGCTGGCCGAGCAGCAGGAGATGATCGAGCGCTGGAAGCGCGACCATCCCCAGCTCAGCGCCGGGCACCCGGCGCCGGTCAGCGTCGCGCGCCCGAGCACGCCGGAGCGGACCTACGAATCCGACCGCGCCGTCCTCGACATCGCCGCCACGCCGCTGACCGTTCTCAGCGCCTTCATCATCGGCTGCATCCTCGGCGGGATCGCCATGGTGATCGTCACCGGCATCGCCTTCTGGAGCTTCTCCGGCGGCTGATCGCCAGCCCCGGACCGCCCGGCGCAGCTGCGGTGGCGAGCGCCCCGCGCGGTCGCTAGGATCGGTCAATGGAGCTCGCGTCGTTCACCTGCCACTGCGGGATCTACGCCGTCGGCCGCTGCGACGACTGCGGCGGCTATCTCTGCCGCGAGCACGGTGTCATGCAGGGCCAGGGGTGGGTCTGCTCGAGCGGCTGCCGGGAGCTCGAGCGGCTCCATCGGCTCAGCCACGAAGAGCACCTCTACCGCCGCCTCATCGACCAGATCAACTCGCTGATCAGCGCCGCGATGCCCCGCCTGAACACCGCCGGCAATCCTGGGGCGATCCGCCTCGGCCAGCCCGAGACGAAGACCCGCTCCCACCTTCTCGGCAAGGGCGTCTCCGAGACGGTCGTCCCGCGCGGACCGCTCGGCTGGCGCGTGGCCAGCGTCGGCACCGGGAACGACCCGGAGAGCTCGGGCTCGATCCAGCTGGCCGGCATCGGGCTCGACGTCCAGGGCCGCCTCCTCGACCTGACCTATCCGGCGGCCGATCCGCCTCTCTGGAATCTCGGTTCCCAGCCATCCGGGGCGCCGCCGCGCGAGTACGACGATTACGACTATCGCTACATCGCCGAACGCGAGCTTCCCCGGTCGCTCAACGAGCTCGTCCTCCAGCACACGGGCAGCGGTCTCTCCGACAGCCTGCTCCGCTGCTACTACTGCGGGCATGCCGGCTTCCACAAGCTCTCGCCGATCGGTACGCTCTGGTCGCTCGAGAACTGGCCGCGCACCTGCGAGGACTGCATCGAGTGCTGGGTGGGCCCCTGAAGCCCGCCGCGGCCCGCGCGCTCCGGGCGCCGGCGTGCGCCTGATCGACCTGAACGCCGATGTCGGCGAGCGCTCCGGCGCCGGGTCGCTCGACGACGACGCCGCCATCCTCGACGCCGTCACCAGCGCCAACGTCGCCTGCGGATTCCACGCCGGCGACGCCCAGACGATGCGCGCCATCTGCGAGGCGGCGGTCGCGCGCGGGGTGAGTATCGGAGCGCACATCGGCTACGACGACCGGCCCGGCTTCGGCCGCCGCCCGCTCGACGTCGAGCCCGCCCGCCTCCGCGACGAGGCGATCTACCAGCTCGGCGCGCTCGCCGCCTGCGCCGCCGCCGCCGGCGGCCGGCTCGCCTACGTCAAGCCGCACGGCGCCCTCTACAGCCGCTGCGCCCACGATCGGCCGGCGGCCGCCGCGATCGCCGCCGCCGCGGCCGCCCTCGACC
>JBPCNA010000241.1:0-3348 GCA_051001735.1 Solirubrobacteraceae bacterium | reverse complement strand
CGCCTCGATCACCCGGGCGAGCTCGACCGCGAGCGCCGTCCGGGGGCCCTCGGCGACGTCGCCGCCGGCAGGCGCAGCGGGCTCGGCGGCGCGTGTCCGCTCATCTTCTGGAGCGGTGGTCGCCGCGCCGGAGGGCACGGCCGGAACGCGAGGGGCAGGGTCGGCGGCCGGCGGCGGCTCGGTTTCGCGGTCGGTGGCCGCGACGCCGGGGAGCTCGCCGGGAGCGGATGGGGCCGGTTGGGCGGCCGGCTCGGTCGGCCCGGCGCCGGCCGGCTCGGCCGGAGGAGACGCGGCCGCCGCGTCGGGAGCCTCGACCTCAGGGCGCGAGGTCCGCCAGGCGGCGGCCGCATTGGGAGTCTCGGCGGCAGGGGGCGAGGTCCGCCAGGCGGCGGCCGCGTTGGGGCGCCCGGGTGCGACCGGCAGGCCGTCCCCGTCCCTGTCCCTGTCCCTGTCCCTGTCCCCGAGAGGCTCGGCGTGGGCGGCGGCCCCGTCGGGAGTTTCGATCGCCTCCGGCGTGGACGGCCGGTCGCGGGCCGCCGGCGGAGGATCGGCGGCTGGGGTCGCCGTCGGCCATGGGGCGGCGGGCTCGGGTCTGGTCGGCGGGTCGGCGGACGCCTGAGGAGGCTCGGTGGCAGGTGGCGTGGTCTGCCGGGCGGCGGGGCGCTCGGTCGTATCCGACGTGGTCGGCAGGTCGGCGGCCGACAAGCTCGTGGTCGGCCGGGCGGCGGCTGCTTCGGGAGGCTCGGCCGGTCGGGGCGCGGTCGGCGGGCCGGCGGCCGGGTTGGGCGATGCGGCCGCGTCGGGTGCGGCCGGCGGGCCGGTGGCCGGGTTGGGAGATGCGGTCGCGTCGGGTGCGGCCGGCGGGCCGGTGGCCGGCGGGGAAGGCCCAGCCGCACCGGGCGCGGTCGGCGCCGGCCCGGAGCTCCAGGGCCCGTAGTGGGCGGGCGTGTTGAACGGTGGCCCGCCGGCCCCGGACCGGGCCGCGTAGGGCGCCGCGGGTGGTTCGGTGAGGTCGAGGGTCGGGCTCGGCGCCGGTGGTTCGGTGAGGTCGGGGGTCGGCGCCGCGGGTGGTTCGGTGAGGTCGGGGGTCGGGGCCGGCGCCGGTGGCTTGGTGAGGTCGGTCGGGGCGGTCTCGCCGGGTGTCCGGTCCGGTTCGGGCGCGGTCTCGTCGGGCGCCGGGGCCGGTCCGGCCGACGGCGGCTCGGCGGGCGTGGCCAGGGCGCGCTGGATCGTCCACTCGGCGTGGTCGTAGCGGCCCGACAGCCCGGCGCAGGCCGGGCAGGCGTCGAGATGGTGGTTGAGGCGGTTTACGTCGCTCGTCGAGATCCGGCTCTCGGTGCGCCCGCCGAGGAGGGCCGGGACGCTCCGGCACCGGGCGCCGCCGAGCTTGCGACCGCGGCGGCTGTCGCGCTCCAACGCGGCCAGGGCGACCGCCCGCACGGTTCGCGCCACCGCCTCGGGCGGGACGGCGGCGCCGTCTGCTGCTCCGGCGAGCTCCGCGAGCACGTCCGGGGCCAGTTCGGCGGCGGCCTGCGGGCCGCAGACGTGGGTCAGGTAGATGAGAATCGCCGGCTCGTACGGCGACTCGGGTCCGGTTTCCGGGTGCGACTCCATCGCTACCTGCCCAAGCGTAGGCCGTAGCCCTGGATCATCAGCAGCGCCCGCTCTCGCAGGGAGCCCCGCCGCGGGAGGATGCCGAGCTCGACGCCGGCGGCGTAGGCGTCGAAGAAGGCGCGCACCCGCCAGAGCAGCCGGCCCTCCGGGTCGAGCTCGCAATAGAAGACCGCGTGGAGGGCGATCGACGCCCCGCTCGGCGGGAGCGCCTCGAGCGGCGCGGTGTTCGTCCCCGACAGCTTCACCGGCAGGGCGACGAAGCGGCCACCGCCGAGGCGATCGCCGCCTCGGTCCATCCGCAGGTCGGGGAAGGCGCCCCAGGCTCGGGCGGCGTGGCCGGCGATCGCCTCCGGACCCTGGAGGGGGGCCGCGGTCAGCGGGTCCTCGTAGTGGACGTCGGGGGCGCAGATCCCGGCGAAGGCCGCGGCGTCGCGTCCCGACCAGGCGGCCTCCCAGTCGTCGGCCAGGCGGTCGATCACAGCTCGGCCAGGCCGGCGGACGTCGTCGACGCGTTCGCGTGGAGGCGGCGCGGAATTCGCCCGGCCCCCCGGGCGAGCACACCGGCCTCGACGGCGCCGGCGATCGCCCGGGCCATCGCCACCGGGTCCCGAGCCCGGGAGATCGCGCTCGCGCAGAGGACGCCCGAGCAGCCGAGCTCCACGGCCAGCGCCGCGTCCGACGCCGTCCCGATCCCGGCGTCGAGGATCACCGGCACCCCGGCGGCCGCGCAGATCAGGGTGATGTTGTACGGGTTGCAGATCCCCATCCCGCTCCCGATCGGCGAGCCGAGCGGCATCACCGCCGCGCAGCCGACGTCCTCCAGGCGGCGCGCGAGGACCGGGTCGTCGTTGGTGTAGGGGAGGACGACGAAGCCCTCGCCGACGAGCTCCTCGGCCGCCGCCAGGAGCTCCGGAGCGTCGGGCAGGAGCGTCCGCTCGTCGCCGATCACCTCGAGCTTGATCAGGTCAGTCGCAAAGGCCTCGCGGGCGAGCCGGGCCGTGAGGACGGCGTCGCGCGCCGTGTGGCAGCCCGCGGTGTTCGGCAGCAGCTCGACCCCGGCGGAGTCGAGCACGTCGACCAGCGAACCCCGGGCCGCCGGGTCGATTCGCCGCAGCGCCACGGTGACCAGGCCGGTCCCCGACGCCTCGATCGACGCCGCGAGCAGCTCGAGGCTCGCGAACCCGCCCGTCCCGAGGATCAGGCGCGACCGCAGCTCGCGCCCGCCGAGCGACAGCCCGGCGACCGTCCCGAGCTCACCCTCCCTGGATCGCACCGACCACCTCCACGCGCGCGCCGTCGGCCAGCGGCCGGCGGCCCCACTGCGACCGGGGGACGACCTCCCCGTCGACCGCCACCGCCACCCCGCGGGCGTCGGCCCCGAGGCCGAGATCGCTCAGCAGGTCACCCACCGTGGCAGCGCTCGACCGCGGCTCGCCGTTGAACACGATCACTCAGACCAGCGCCCCCGCCAGCGCCTCGACGACAAGCTCGGCCGTCACCGGGGCCAGGAGGATCCCGTTGCGGTAGTGGCCGGTCGCCCAGAAGAGCCCGTCGCGTCCGGCCGGGCCGATCAGCGGCAGGTTGTCCGGCGTCCCCGGGCGCAGCCCGGCCGCCAGCTCGCAGACCTCGAGCTCGAGCACGCCGGGCACCAGCTCGGACTCGTCGCGCAGGAGTTGGTGGATGCCGCCGGCGGTGACCGTCCGGTCGAACCCCCGCTCCTCGACAGTGGCGCCG
>JBPCNA010000240.1:0-27452 GCA_051001735.1 Solirubrobacteraceae bacterium | reverse complement strand
CCGCGAAGCCGAGCCCCGTGGCGGCGAAGCCGACGCCGCCGGCGCCGAGGCCGGGCCCGGCGGCCGCCCCGCCGACGCCGCCGGCTGCGAAGCCGACGGCTCCGGCTCAGACGATCACCCTGCCCCTACCCGCGGCCCCGAGCGGGGGGACGGTCGCCGGCGGCTGAGCCCGCCGCGCCCGCGGCCTCAGGCCAGGCGGTTCTCGATCTGCATCGGCGCCTGCTGGAGCTCGACCGGATCCGGCTGGTACTGCTTCTCGGCGCTGAGGAGCTCGGCCAGCTCGCCCGAGTCGAACATCTCGGTGATGATGTCGCAGCCGCCGACGAGCTCGCCGCGGACGAAGAGCTGGGGGGTGGTCGGCCAGTTGGAGATCGCCGACAGCTCCTGGCGGATGCGCGGGTCGGGCAGGATGTCGACGCCGGCGAACTTCGTCCCGAGCGCCTGGAGGGCGCCCACGGCGCGGGCGGAGAAGCCGCAGGCTGGCGCCTGGGGCGTGCCCTTCATGAACAGGATCACTTCGTTCTCGGCGATCGCCGCAGCGATCGCATCACGGACGGGGTTCGCGGTCTGCTCGGTCATGGGCTTCCTCTACTCGCTTTGCGTCTTCAATGACAGGGCATGGATCGGGCCGCCGATCTCCTCGCCGAAGACGCTGTAGACGAGTCGGTGCTGGTCGATCCGGGAGAGCCCGGCGAAGGCCTGGGCCCGCACAACCGCGCGAAAGTGGTCGCCGCCGCCGGTGTAGTCCTCGACGTCGACCTGAGCGCCCGGAATCGCCGCTTCGATGCGCTGCTTGATCTCTGAGGAGCTGGGCATGTGCTTTTCAAGCTTAGTAGAACGGATCGCTACACTTGACAAATGGTCACGATCACCGACAAGGGCGCAGACAAGGTCCGTGAGTTTCTCGCCTCCCAGAGCACCGACGTCGTCGCCGCCGGCCTCCGGGTCGGGGTGAAGGGCGGCGGCTGCTCCGGCTTCCAATACCAGCTCGCCTTCGACGAGAAGCGCGACGAGGATCAGGTTTTCGAGGTCAAGGGCCTCAAGCTCCTCGTCGATCGTGACGCCCTCTCGTACGTCGACGGCTCGGAGATCGACTACGTCGAGGCGCTGATCGGCGCAGGTTTCAAGGTGAACAACCCCAATGTGGTCGCCGCCTGCGGCTGTGGATCCTCCTTCCGGGTGGCCGGAACGGAGTCCTGCTCCCCCGTCTGATCGTCCGGCCGGCGTTCGCCGGCCTGCTCGTCACCGTCCTCGCCGCCTGCGGAACGTCCGCTCCGAGGGAGCCATCGACGCCGGCGAGCCACCGGCGGGGGGCTGGTCTCGCGATCGGCCTGACCGAGCCGAACCCGAACCTCATCTGGAGCGCCGCCGCTCGGCCGGTCCTCCCGCCCGGGTTCGCGGCCTGGCGCGCCCGCGTCGCCGCTCTGCGGCCCGACTACCTGCGCGTCGTCGTCGACTGGGCCAAGCTCCAGCCCCGCCGCGACCGTCCGCCCGACCTGGCCGCCCCGCAGGACGGCTGCGAGCGCGGCGTCGGCCCGTGCGGGGCGTACGCCGGGCTGCGCGACGAGTTTGCCGCGGTCGCCTCCCACCCGGGCCTGACGCCGGTGGTCGTGATCTACGGGGCTCCCGCCTGGGCCGCCCGGCCGGCCGCCGGCTGCGAGCGATCGGGGACGCCGGTGACCGCCCGGGCGCTCGCCCCGTCCGCGATCGGGGCCTACCGGGCGCTGATCCGCTCGGTGCTCTCGCTCGCCCGAGCTGTCGGGCTCGCCCTGCCGTGGTGGAGTCCGTGGAACGAACCGAACCATCCGTACTTCATCAGTCCCCAGCGAGCCCGCTGTGACGCCCACGCCCCGGCCGTCTCGCCGGCCCGCTACGTCGAGCTCGCCCGGGCGATGCGCGCCGAGCTCGCCGCCGACGCCCCGTCCCACCGGCTCGTCCTCGGCGAGCTCGCCGGGTTCGTGTCGCCGACGCCGGTGGCGGTCTCCGTCGGCGAGTTCGTCGCCGCCCTGCCCGACGACGTCGTCTGCTCGGCCGGCGCCTGGGGCGTCCACTACGGACTGGCCGGGCTGGCGCGCCGGGCCGAGGCCACGGTCAAGGCGCTGGAGCGCGCTCTCGCGCTGCGGCGCTGCATCGCCCCGGTCTGGGTCACCGAGGCCGGGGCGCCGACGCGCGCCACCGGCAGCGGCGGTCCGGCGGCCCTCTGCCGCGAGCTGGCCGCCGTCCTCGACGCCTGGAACGCCGATTCCCGGGTCGACGCCGTGTTCCAGTACACCTTCCGCGAGGACCCACTGTTCCCGATCGGGCTCGCCGCCCCCGGCCTCGACCGGCTCCGGCCGGCCTACGCCGTCTGGCGGGCCTGGGGCGCCCGCGCCGCAGCCGACCCGGCCCCGGACACCAGCCGCGCCTGCTCGGCGGCTACTGCGGGGTGAGCTCGAGCGAGCGCCAGAGGAGGCGGCAGGCCGCGGTCCGGTGCGGGCGCCACGCCTCGGCGAGCCGGGTCACCTCGGCCGGGGCCGGGAGCCCCGGGAGGCCGTAGGCGAGCTGGACGGCCCGGCGGATGCCGAGATCGCCCGTGGCCAGCACGTCCGGCCGTCCGAGCTGGAACATGAGAAACATGTGGGCACTCCACTCGCCGATCCCCCGGACCGCGGTGAGCTCGGCGATCACCGTCTCGTCGGGGAGCTCGTCGAGGCGTCCGAGCTCGAGCTCCCCGCTGAGGACATGCTCGGCCAGCGAGCGCAGGTAGGTGACCTTGGCGCGCGAGAACCCCGCCGCCGCCCGAAGCCGCTCGGGGTCGGCCGCGAGCACCTGCTCGGGCGTCGGCGCCAAGCCGTCGAAGGCGGCGAGCAGCTTCGTCCAGATCGCGCGCGCCGCCCGCACCGAGAGCTGCTGGCCGGCGATCGTCCGCACCAGCGCCGCGTAGTGCTCCCCCGGCGCCGGCCGGTCCGAGCGCGCCGGCTCCGGCTCGTCGCCGATCGCGGCGATCAGCCCGGCCAGTACCGGGTCGGCGCCCCGCAGGGCCTCCGTCGCCTCGTCCATGCCGCGCCCGGCGCCGTTCAGGCCTGACCGGCGACGGCGCCCGGGACCCCGGTGTTCGTCGAGTACTTCGGCTGCAGCTTGACCTCCGGGCGGATCTGATGGACGGCCTGGGCGACGGCGATCGCCGACTCGGCGAACCCGGTGGCGATCAGCTTGAGCTTGCCGTGGAAGGTGGTGATGTCCCCGCAGGCCCACACGTTGTGGAGGTTGGTCTTCATCAGCTGGTCGACGACGATCGCGCCCTTCTCGATCTCCAAGCCCCAGTTGCGGAGCGGGCCGAGCGCCGTCTTGAAGCCGAGCTGGAGGAGGATCGCGTCGACCTCGATCTCGACCTCGTGGTCCTCGTCGTCGGTATGGAAGAGGACCACCCGCTCGATCCCGCCGTGCTCGCCGCCCGCCACGTGGCGGATCTGGAAGGGCACGTGGAGGTCGACCAGGCCTTCGCCCTGGGCGTCGATGACCTGCTTGATCGTCGCCTCGTGGGCCCGAAAGCCGTCGCGTCGGTGGGCGAGCGAGACCCGCTCGGCCGTGTCCAGCAGGTTGACCACCCAGTCGAAGGCCGAATCGCCGCCGCCGACGATCAGCACGCGCTTGCCGGCGAAGGCCGACTTCTCGCCGACCAGGTAGTGCGCCCCCCGGCCCTCCCACGGGGTCATGTCGAAGCCCGGGAGCTTCTTCGGCTCGAACGCCCCGTGGCCGCCGGCGATGATCACCGCCCGCGAGCGCATCTCCCCGGCGGTGGTCGACAGGACGACGATCTGCTTGGAGTCGTCCTCCGGGTCGGGCTCCCAGCCGATCGACTCGGCTGTGGTCTCCAGGTGCACCGGGACGTCGAACTGCTCGAGCGCCTGGCGGCGGAGCTCCTCGACGAGGTCGCGGGCGAGGATCCTCCGGTGTCCCGGGACGTCGAAGATCCACTTCTCCGGATAGAGCGTCGTCAGCTGACCGCCGAGCTCGGGCAGGGAGTCGATGATGCGCGAGCTCGCCTCGCGCATCCCGGCCCAGAAGGCCGTGGCCAGGCCGACCGGTCCGGCGCCGATCACCGTGAAGTCGCGGATCTCGCCGTCGACGCTCATCGGGCGCCGACGGCCGTGACCACCGACTCGCCGTCGAGCGCGGCCAGCGCCCGGGGGACCGAGGCGGCGATGCAGGTGAAGGTCGGGGTGTCGCGCTTGGTGTAGAGGGACGACTCGGTCGTGCGCAGGCGCTGCACCAGGTCGAGGAAGTCGGCCGGGCGGTCGGTCTCGAAGGCGACGACGAACTCCTGGTCGTCGAGCCCGAACGAGTAGGACGTGTTCAGGTCGATCTGGGGGTACTCGCGGCCGATGCGGATGTGCTCTTGCATGATCCGGTAGCGCTCGTCCGGCGCGAGCGTGTACCACTCGCGGGTCTTGACGAACGGGTAGACGAAGAGGTACTTCGCGTGGGCGGGCCGGACCTCGAGGCGCGACTCCTCGGAGTACTCGGACGCCTTGGTCATCGCCAGGTAGGAGTACGGGCTCTCGGCCCACTTCATCAGGCCGGTCTGGGCGAGCACGACGTGGAACTCGTGGATGCGGTCGAGGCTCACTGACTGGGAAAGCAGCATCAGGTCACAGTCGCCGCGCGTGCCGACGGTCGAGAAGGCCCGGAGCAGGTGGTCGACGGCGAAGTCCTCGCAGGCGGCGACGAACTCCCGCTTGTCGCTCGCCCGCTGCTCTGAGTCCAGGCGGCGCCACGCGGGATCGATCCGCAGGAAGGTGTACTTGACGAACTGGCGCGCGGGCACTGCGCCTAAGTCTAGAGGGGCCCCTGTCGGCGCCCGCCGCCCCGGCGCCTCCGGGCGCCGCAGTAGAGTGGATCGCCATGCGGATCGCTCTGGTCTCGCCCTATTCGTGGACCTATCCGGGCGGCGTGACCCGGCACATCGAGGCACTCGCCGACCGCTTCATCGCCGCCGGCCACGACGCGCACGTCCTCGCTCCCTACGACCCCGACGACGCCTTCGGCGCCCGCCTCCACCGGGGCGCCCGGCCCCAGCACCGCCGCCGGCCCGACTACCTGATCCCGCTCGGCCGGACGATCGGCTTCCCGGCCAACGGCGCGGTCTCCAACATCGCGATCACGCCCCACGCCGTCCAGACGCTTCGTCGCGAGCTCGACCGGGGTCGCTACGACGTCGTCCACCTCCACGAGCCCGTCACTCCAGTCGCCGCCTGGGATCCCCTCTGCTCGTCCGGACTCCCGCTGGTCGGCACCTTCCACTGCTATTCGACCAACCCGTTCAGCAACAACCTCGCCAACCTCCTCGGCGCCCGCCGCCGCCTCAATCGCCTCCATGTGCGGATCGCCGTCTCCGAGGCTGCCGCCTGGACGGGCGAGCGGTTCTTCGGCGGCCGCTACCGGGTGATTCCCAACGGCGTCGACGTTCTCGCCGCCCCGCCCGGGCGGCCGGAGGCGGGACGCCGGGTGAGCGCCGAGCACCCGCTCCGGCTCGTCTTCGTCGGCGCCTCGGTCGAGCGCAAGGGGCTCGGCGTCCTGCTGCGCGCCTTCGAGGCTCTCCGTGAGCACCTTCCGGTCGAGCTCACCGTGGTCGGCGCCACCGAGGCGGAGATCGCGCCCCTGCTGCTCGAGCGCCGCGGGGTCACCGCCCTCGGCAAGGTCGACGACGCCGGCAAGGCCGCCTGCCTGCGGGCGGCCGACGTCCTCGTCGCGCCGTCGCTCGGCGGTGAGAGCTTCGGGATGGTCCTGACGGAGGCGTTCGCCGCCGGGATCCCCGTCGTCGCCTCGCGCATCCCCGGCTACGTCGACGTCGTCCACGACGGCGTCGACGGACTCCTCGTAGCCCCCGGGGACGCGGCCGCGCTGGCGAGCGTGCTCCGAGACCTCGCCCTCGACCCCCGCCGCCGCGAGGCCATGGCGCGGGCCGCCGTCGACCAGGCTCCCCGCTATGCATGGGAACGCGTCTCCGCCGAGGTGCTCGACGCCTACGCCGACGCCATCGCCATGCCCCTCCCCGACCGGCGCCTCACCCGGGCCGCGGCGCGCATCGGGGCGATCCCGGCCGACGGCGAGCGCCGCCCGCCGCGTCGGCTGGCCAGCCTCGAGCGCGACCGTCCGAGCCGGGGCCAGCGCGCCCTCGCCGGGGCCCGCCGCGCCGGCCTCGGGCTCCTCGCGGTCGGCGGCCTCGTCGGCGCCCTACTCGCCCTCGAGCGGATCGGCGTCGACCGCATCGTGGCCAGCCTCGTCACCTCGCGCCCCGACTGGGTGGTCGTCGGGCTCGCGCTGATGTGCCTCTCGATGGCCCTGCGCGGCGTCGCCTGGCACGCGATCCTCAAGGCCGCTCCGCCGACCGCTCACGCCCGCTTGCGCGACGCCCTTCAGGGGACGTTCATCGGCGTGCTGATGAGCGCGACGCTCCCCGCCCGGCTCGGCGAGCCCTCGCGGTCGCTGATCGTCGCCCGGCGCCTCGGCCGCCCCCGCGAGACGCTGCCGGCCGTGCTCGGGACGATCGTCGCTCAGACCCTGCTGAACCTGCTCGCCCTGCTCCTGCTCGGCGGCGTCGTCCTCTCCAGCGTCGACCTCTTCGCCGGCCACCACGGCGCGCTCCTGCTCGCTTCGGTCGCGCCCCTCGTCGTGCTCCTGGTCGTGGTGGTCACGCCGTCGCTCCTGCGCCGGCGCTCGGCGAACGCCTCGACGCGCGCGCCGGCGCTCCTCGCCAGGCTGCGGTTTGCGCTGGCGCGGGTGCGCGGCGGCCTCCGCGTATTCCGCCAGCCGCGGCTCGCCGCCGCGGCGACCGGGGCCCAGCTCGCCGCCTGGGTCGTCCAGTGGCTCGCCTGCTATGTCCTGCTCGTCGCGCTCGGGCTCGACGGCCACGGCGGCCTCGGGGCCGCGGCGGCCGTCCTCTTCGCCGTCAACGTCACCGCCGTGCTCCCGGCGGCGCCGTCCAACCTCGGCGTCTTCCAGGCGGCCTGCGTGGCCGTCCTCACCGGCGCCTACCACGTCTCTGCCGCCGACGCCCTCGCCTACGGGATCATCCTCCAGGCGGTCGAGATCGCCACCGCCCTGATGATCGGCATGCCCGCCCTGCTCAAGGAGGGCCTCTCCTGGCGGGACGTACGCCTCCGCGCCCTCCACGCCGGGCCGGTGCGCCTCGCTCCCGTCGAGCCGGCCGGAACGCTGCCCTAGGTCCCCCGCCCGGCGATCAGGGCGAGCTTCTCGGTCCGGCTCAGGCGCTTGATCCGCGCCTCCTCCCGGCGGGCCGCGCCGGCGTCGGGCATAGGCAGCGCCACCGCGAGCTCGACCGGCAGGCGCGAGCGGGTGTAGCGGCTCCCGTCGCCGGCCTGGTGGGCGGCGAGGCGGCGGTCGAGGTCGACGGTCCAGCCCGTGTAGAGGGAGTCGTCGGCCAGGCACCGGAGCAGATAGACCCAGGCCACGACGTCTTCGCCGTCGGGCGCCATCCCGGTCAGCCTGGCAGCCCCGGCGGACGCCGCTGGCGGGGACGGACCCCGGCGGCATTGATCCACCGGGCCCGCCGGACGCGCAGCGACCGCAAGGCGCGGCTGGGGACGGGACTCAGCAGATTCTTAGGAATGTCGCGCGTATTGGTTCAAAGACACATACGTGACTCAAGGAGAAAGTCCCGCGCCGGCCGCCCCGCCGCGGCGACCCCCCACAACCGCTCCGCCACGGCGCCCGGCCACAACGACCGCCCCGCCGGCGCGCGGCGGCGGCAGCCGCGCGCAGCAAGCGGTGGCGCTGATCGCCGCCCAACCCGGCCTGAGCGCAGCCGGCCTCGCGGGTGCCATGGGGATCAGCCGACCGCGTGCTGCCCAAGCTCGAGCAGCGCGGCGTGGTCGTGAAGCGGGGCTCCGGCTACCACCCGGGTCTGCCGTCTGACGCTCCGCGGCCGCGATCAGCGGCCGACCGGCTCCGCCTCGCGCTGGGTCCGGGGCTCGTCGGCGGACATCGCGTCCGGCGTGACGCCGCGCGTCGGGTCCCGCTCGGAGCCGCGGATCACGTCGTCGGGCGGGGGCGCGCCCAGCGGCAGGAAGCCCGACTTCATCGCGAAGTAGACCGCTTGGGGGTGGTGGGCGATGATCGCCATCGTCGACTGCTCCGGCTCGAGCGCGTAGCCGCCGGAGAGGCGCAGCCCGATCGCCGGGGCGTCGAGCAGGCGGAAGACCTTCTCGTGCTCGGACTGATCTGGGCACGCCCCGTAGCCCCAGGAGTAGCGCCGTCCCTGAGTCGGGCCGATGCCGAGCTCGGCGCGGACGCGGGCGTGCATCCACTCGGCGATGCCCTCCGCCGTCTGGACGCCGAGCCCGTGGGTGAAGAGCTGCTCGGCGAACTCGCCCTCGGCCTCGAGTTCGGCCATCAGCTCGGTGACGGCATCGCCGACGGTCACCGCCTGGATCGCCACCAGGTCAAGGTCGCCGGAATCCCGCGGGCGGTAGAAGTCCGCCAGGCAGATGCGGTCGTGCTTGGGCTGGCGGGGAAAGACGAGGCGCTCGAGCACGGTCTCCCGGTCCTCGGGGTCGAGCACGGCCAGGGTATTGCCCTCCGAGTAGCAGGGGAAGTAGCCGAGGCGGGCGCGCGGGTGGAGATAATCCTGGCCCCGCCACATCCGCTCGAGGCGTGGCTGGAAGTTCTCCTCGATCAGCTGGCGCCAGGCCGCCCCCTTGACCCCCCGGCCGCCCCAGTGGAGCTTGAAGAGGACGTGGGTGTCGAGGTGGGGGAAGACCTCCGAGAGCTCGACGTCCCGCTCGTGGACGCCCCAGTAGGGCGGGTCGGGCACCGGGATGTCCGTCCGCGCGGCCGAGCGGACGGTGTCGTCATCGGTCGGCAGCTCAGCCGGGGCCGGCCCTTTATCGCGCAGCCGCTTGGCCGCCGCCCGCGTGCTCGCCACCAGGGCGGCACGCGAGTCGGCCTCGATCAGCTGGTCCATCTTGGCCAGGCCCTCGAACGCGTCCTTGCAGTAGAACACGCCCGGCTCGTAGACCTCGTCGGACTCCTTGCCGCGCGGGTAGAGGATGCGCAACCCGAAGTCGCGGTTGATCGCCGCACCGCCGATCAGGACGGGATAGGGCAGCGAGCGCTCGTGGAGCTCGGCGACGCCGAGGGGCATCTGCTTGGAGGTCGAGACGAGCAGCGCCGACAGCCCGATCGCCGTGGCGTCGTGCTCCTGCGCCGCGTCAAGGATCCGCGAGATCGGGACCTGCTTGCCGAGGTCGACCACCGTGTACCCGTTGTTGGAGAGGATCGTGTTGACCAGCGACTTACCGATGTCGTGGACATCGCCGAAGACGGTGGCGATCACCACCGTCCCCTTGGTGTAGCCCTCGAGGCGGTCGAGGTAGTTCTCGAGGCGGGCGACCGCCTTCTTCATCACCTCGGCCGACTGGAGCACGAACGGGAGGATCAGCTCGCCGGCGCCGAACTTGTCGCCGACCTCCTTCATCGCCGGCAGGAGCACGTCGTTGAGCGTCGGCACGGCGCCGATCTTCTCGACGGACCGGTCGATCCAGTCCTCGACGCCCTCCTTCTTTCGGCGCAGGATGTGAAAGTGGAGGGCCTCCTCGGGCTCCATCCCCGCCGTCGGGTCGGCCGACTCCTCGGCGGCGGTCTCGCCCTTCTCCTCGAAGTGCTCGATGAACCGCTGGGTGGCGTCGTCGCGGCGGTTGAAGACGAGGTCGTCGGCGAGCTGGCGCTCGAGCGCCTGGATCTCGCCGTAGGGGGTGATGTCGGCCGGATGGACCATCGCCAGGTCGAGCCCGGCCTGCACGCAGTGGTGGAGGAAGACCGAGTTGAGCACCGCCCGGGCGGCCTTGCCGAAGCCGAAGGAGACGTTCGAGACGCCGAGCGAGGTCTTGACGCCCGCAAGCGCCGCCTTGATCGCCCGGATCCCGGCGATCGTCTCGACCGCCGAGTCGACGAACTCCTCCGAGCCGGTGGCCAGAGTGAAGGTCAGGGCGTCGAAGATCAGGAGCTCGGGATCCATGCCGTGCTCCTCGACGACATACCGATGGATCCGCCGGGCCACCTCGACCTTCCGCTCCGCCGTCTTGGCCATCGACTCCTCGTCGATGGTCAGGGCGATCAGCGCGGCGCCGTGGGCCAGGCAGAGCGGGACCACGCGATCGAGCTTGGCCCGGCCGGCCTCGAGGTTGACCGAGTTGACGATCGCCCGGCCCGGGATCTGCTCGAGCGCCTTCTGCATCACCTCCGGTTCGGTCGAGTCGACCTGGATCGGCGCCGGCGTGGCCAGCGAGATGCGCTTGGCCAGCACCCGCATCTGCTCGTCCTCGTCCTGGCGTTCGGTCAGCGCGACGCAGAGGTCGAGCACGTGGGCGCCGCCCTCGACTTGGTCCTCGGCAATCCGTAGGAGGCCGTCGTAGTCGTCGGCCAGCAGCATCTCCTTCGCCCGCCGCGAGCCCTGCGAGTTGACACGCTCGCCGACGATCGTCGGCGCCGGCTGCTGGGCGAGCAGGCCGGCGCCGATCATCGACGAGAGGTGGGGCGGCCGGCGGGGCGGGCGGCGGCTGACCCCGGAATGCGCGACGCGCGCGGCGATCGCCGCGATGTGCGCCGGAGTGGTGCCGCAGCAGCCGCCGACGACGCTCACGCCGTAGCGGTCGACGAACTCGCCGAGAGCGTTGGCCAGCGGCTCCGGCTGGTCGGGGAAGATCGTCTCCCCGTCCGGGCCCTGGAGCGGGAGACCGGCGTTGGGAATGCAGGCCACCGGGACCGGGCAGTGCTCGCCGAGGAAGCGGACGGCGTCGCGCATGTCCTCCGGCCCGGTCGAGCAGTTGAGGCCGATCACGTCGGCGCCGAGCGCCTCGAGCGTGGTCAGGATGGCCGAGATGTCGGTGCCCAGCAGCATCTTGCCGCCGTTGGGCAGGAGCGAGACCGACGTGTGGAGGGGCAGCGTCCTTCCGGTGAGCTTGAACGCCTCGCGGGCGCCGAACACGGCGGCCTTGACCTCGAGGATGTCCTGGGCGGTCTCGATGATCAGGAGATCGGAGCCGCCCTCGATCAGGCCGCGCGCCTGCTCGGTGAAGACCTCGACCAGTTCGGGGAACCGGATCGCCCCGAGCGTCGGGTCCTCGGAGGCCGGGAGATGGCCGGTCGGGCCGATCGCGCCGGCGACGTAGCGGTCAGGGCCGGCCGCCCGGCGGGCGATCTCCGCCGCCTTGGTGTTGATCTCCAGCGTGTGCTCGGCGAGGCCCCACTCGTCGAGCTTGATCCGCGACGCCTGGAAGCTGTCGGTCTCGATGACGTGGGCGCCCGCCTCGAAGACGGCGGCGTGGACCGACTCGATCACGTCGGGGCGGTGGAGGACGAGCGCCTCGTGGCACTTGCCCTCGAGTCCGCCGTAGTCCTTCGGGCCGAGCGGCATCTGCTCGAGGGTCGCTCCGAGCCCGCCGCCGTAGATCAGGACGTCGGAGCCGAGGGCGGCGTGGAAATCGCGCATTCGCCTCATCCTACCAGCGAAACGACCAACCTTGACACAAGCATGACAAGGTTGAGCCGCCACCGCCGCGCTACTGGACGATTGGCCCGAGGCTGCTTTCCGGGCCCTGCGGGCTGCTGCCAACGAGACACGACCGGCCGCCGGTCCCTCTGCGGCCTGCTGCGGCGGGCTGGCGTCTGAAGCTGCCAGCAGCGCCGCCATCCCGGTCGAGCCGAACGGGCGTTTGAGGGGTCCCGCCAACCGACTTGTCGATGGCGCGCGCGGATGCGCCCGCCTCGCCGATACGCCGGCGCTCATATAGTCCCGTGGCGAATCGTCATTGCGATCCATCGCTGGCGAGGAGACACCATGAGATCCCCGAGTCGCAAGCGCCCGATGAGACACGAGGTCGTCGATCCTCCGCCCGGGGTTGACCTGCACGAGCTGGCACAGCGTGTTCGCTACGTCGGGAGTAGCGAGCACAAGTCGTTTCCCTCGTTCGCTGGCCCACCGAAGTTGCGCGCTGACGCAACCAAGTGCGACCCAGCCTTGACCGATCCGATGCAGATCACGTCGTGGCTTCGTGCTGGTCTAGGCGCCGGTCATGTCGGCGCGCCATGGGAAGGCCTATTCCCGCGCTACGTGTGGCACCGCGTGCAGGGTGTGTGCTACGAGGGACGACTCGTCAATCGAGAAGCCGGTGAGTACAAGGGCGACGAAGTTGAGATCTCGGAGTTCCCGGCGGCCATTTCGTGATCGGCTCGACCAATGGGTTTCGACTCCTGTCGGAATGGGACAGGCCGGACGGAGTGGCGGCTCCAGAACTCGCCGCGACCTGGGCGCGACTCGAGATGTGGGCCGACTCGACTTGCATCACGCAGGTTGAGGATGCTGAGGTTGGTAGCGCTCGGCGCGGCATCTACTGCTCGCTCTATCCGTTGGCTGAATGGGTTGCGTTCAACTGGTGGTTGTTGCAGGCCCACGCAAGGCCCGCATCGCTTGGCCCATCCTCCTCGGCTTGGTCGGCTCAGCGAGGGACCAGCCATCCGGCATGGCTGAAGCATCACAACATTAGGGCGGCGGGCGATGGCTTCGCGTGGCCAGACCTGGCTGTCCTGCCGTCCGGTGACCGCACGCGGATCGTGTGGCGGGCAGACCGCGCGAAGACCTCATCCAAACCCATCAGGTATCTGGTAGACGGGGATGCCGACGTGCCATCCGCGCTTGTCACCCGCGCTCTCGCCGAAGTCGTCGAAGCCGTGCTGGCGAGGCTCGATGAGCAGGGCATCACGGCGTCCCCGCTTGCCGAGGAGTGGCGGGCCATCTCCGAGGCAACCACCGAGGAGCGGGAGTTCTGCATCGCGGCAGCTCGCATGGGACGGGACCCATACGCGCTGCCGACGGATCTCGCGGAGCTGCTCATGCAAGCAGCGAATGAGCTCAAGCCCGACCTATTGGCGGATTTCCTCGACGCTGCTGATCCCGCAACGATCGGAGCCGAACTCGACTGGGTCAAGCAGACGTCGAGCGACATCGACGAGCTCGAAGCCTCCCCGAGCCTCGCCCTTGACGAACTGCGCAGGCAAACCCGAGGGGCCAACGAGCCCAGTCAAGCACCGCCCTGGAGCCGAGGATTTCGGCAGGCACGGCTCGTGCGGAAGATAATGGGCCTGGCGCCCACTGAGCCATTCCCGCTGAATGGGTTGATCAACTATCGGGAGTCGTTCTCAGAGGCGCGAGGATTTCAGGGCCTTGGCGGCTTGACGCGCCGGGGGGGCGAGACGTTGATGTTGAGCAGGCCTTTTCCAGAAGACGCCGCACGATTCGCTGGCGCGCGTGCCCTGTGGCATTTCGCAATCGACGACACGACCGATCGGTTCTTGCTCACGCGTGCTCACGGAGATCGCCAGAGTGTCGCCAGGTCCTTCGCCGCGGAGCTGCTGGCTCCGGCCGACGGCATCCGTGAACTCCTGGGAACCACACGCGAGATGGCCGCCGAAGAAGATATTGAGAGCATCGCCACCGCGTTTCGCGTCTCGTCACTCGTTGTTGACCACCAGATACTGAACCAACTGACTCCGGAGTAGCCGATTCCCGACTGACGCTCCGCGGTATGCCGTGGTGACGGAAGCCGGAAGCCGCGCGGTAGCACGCCTTCCGTCGCCAGCAGGCTGTCGCCGGCGTCCTACTTGATGAAGAGCATCTCCGCGTACTTGGGCAGCGGCCAGAGGTCGTCGGCGACGATCCGCTCGAGCCGATCGGCCACCGCCCGGGTGGCCTCCATGGCCGGGAACACGGTGTCGCGCATGTAGCAGGCGTGCTCGATCCCCTCGACCTCCGGGTGCTCGAGGTTGACCCGCTCGAGTTCGTGGATCGCCGCGACGAACTCGTCGATCAGGCCGGAGGTCTCGGCGATCAGCGCCTCGTGGCCGGACTCGCGCAGCTCGGCGAGATGGCGGGTGGCGGCCGGGAGGAGCAGCGTCCGGGCGATCGAGGCCGCCGTCTCGGCCTCGATGTTGAGCTTGACCGAGTACTGCTCGGTGGCCACGTCGTAGCGGGCCCGCAGCTCCCGTTCGGTGAGCACGTTGTACTTCTCGAAGACGGTCACCGTCGACGGCTCGACGAGCCAGGGGAGGGCATCGGGGGTGGAGCGAAGGTTGTAGAGGCCCCGCCGCTTGGCTTCGGCGTGCCACTCGGGCGAGTAGTTGTCGCCGCCGAAGCAGACCTCCTTGTTGGCGGAGTAGGCGGCACCGGCCACGGCGAGGGCCGCCGCGCCGACATCCTCGCCGTCCTGTAGCTTCGCGTCGAGCTCGTCGGCCATCTCGTCGACGGCCTCGGCGATGATCGTGTTGAGCACGGTGTTCGGGAAGGACGGCGACATGCTCGAGCCGAGCGCCCGGAACTCGAACTTGTTGCCGGTGAAGGCGAACGGGCTCGTCCGGTTGCGGTCGGCGCCGTGCTTGGGGAGCGGGGGGAGGACCGGCGTGCCGAGGGCCATCATCAGCTTCTCGGTCACGCCGTCGCCGTCGGCCGAGGAGATCGCTTCGAAGGCCTTGTCGAGCTCGGTGCCGAGAAAGATCGAGATGATCGCCGGCGGCGCCTCGTTGGCCCCGAGGCGGTGGTCCTGGCCGGGGCTGGCGATCGATGCGCGCAGGAGCGCCTGGTGCTTGTTGACCGCCTTGATGACCGCCGAGCAGAAGAACAGGAAGGACACGTTCTCGGACGGCGTGGCCCCCGGCTCGAGCAGGTTCCCGTGGTCTGTGCCCATCGACCAGTTGTTGTGCTTGCCCGACCCGTTGACCCCGGCGTAGGGCTTCTCGTGGAGCAGGCAGACCAGCCCGTAGCGGCGGGCGACATTCTGGAGAACCTGCATCGTCAACTGCTGGTGGTTGGAGCCGACGTTCGAGTTCTCGTAGACCGGGGCGATCTCGTACTGGTTGGGCGCCACCTCATTGTGGCGGGTCTTGACCGGGACTCCGAGCTTGGCCAGGTCGAGCTCGACCTCCATCATGTAGGCGAGGATCCGCTCGGGGATCGAGCCGAAGTAGTGGTCGTCGAGCTCGTGGCCCTTGGGCGGCTTGGCGCCGAACAGGGTGCGCCCGGTGATCACCAGATCGGGCCGCTCGAAGTAGTACTGCTCGTCGATCAGGAAGTACTCCTGCTCGGGTCCGACGGAGGAGAACACCCGCACCGCGTCGTGGTCGCCGAGCAGCCGCAGGGCGCGGAGAGCCGACTTGGAGACGGAGTCCATCGAGCGCAGGAGCGGGATCTTGTAGTCGAGCGCCTCGCCGGTCCACGAGGCGAAGGCGGTCGGGATGCACAAGAGCGCCCCGTTCGGGTTCTCGAGCAGGAAGGCGGGCGAGGTCGGATCCCAGGCGGTGTAGCCGCGCGCCTCGAAGGTCGAGCGGATGCCCCCGGTGGGGAAGCTCGACGCGTCGGGCTCGCCCTGGATCAGCTCCTTGCCGGAGAATTCGGCCAGCGCGCTGCCGTCGGAGGCCGGCCCGTAGAAGGAGTCGTGCTTCTCGGCGGTGATACCGGTCAGCGGCTGGAACCAGTGCGTGTAGTGGGTCGCGCCCTTCTCGAGAGCCCAGTCCTTCATCGCCTGGGCGACTGAGTCGGCCAGCGACGTGTCGAGCGCCTCGCCGCGGTCGAGGGTCCGCTGGAGCTGCTTGAAGACGTGCTTTGGTAGGCGCTGGCGCTGCTCGGCGAGGCCGAACACGTTGGCCCCGAAGACCTGGTTGGAAGGCCGCGTGAGGTCCGGGGCGCCGAGGCCGGCGCCGTCGGCGCTCCACTGCGCGGCCGTGACGTTGTGCTGGCGTGTCCGTGGCATGAGCTCGGCGGTTCCTCCTAATGGGGAAAGCTGGTCGAACGAAGGGTTGAGGACCCCAACGGCGGGATCGTAGAGGGAACCCGCACCTCGCGAAACCCTATGCCTCGGCCGGGGGTGGCCGCTTTGTACGGCTGGCCAACATGCGCGGGTCCGGCTTCGCCCGGGCGTCGCCGGCAAAGGCCGGCCGGAGCCCGCCCGCGGGCGTCGGGGTCGTCCAAAGCGGGGGCCTGATCTTTCGACACGTGGCTAAAGACCCGCCGGTACCGATGGCCGATGCTGGCTGGGCACATCTACCGAGGAGGACGCATGCGCCGTTCGACGCTGGTTCGAGCCCTAGGGCTCGGGCTGCTCGTGATGTTGGTCCTGCCGGCGACCGTGTTCGCCGACGCGACCGACCTGCAGAACTCGATCGCGGGCAAGCCGCTCTACACGCCGACCGTCGGCATCGACACCGTCTGGGTGATCGTGGCGGCGTCGCTGGTCATGTTCATGCAGGCGGGCTTCGCCTTCCTCGAGATCGGCTTCTCCCGGGCCAAGAACGCCGGGACGATCGTCGCCAAGATCCTCACGAACTACTCGATCGCGGCCGTCGGCTACTGGGCCGTCGGGTTCGCCTTCGCGTTCGGAGGGCCGCTCGGCAGCTTCATCGGCCACGACGGGGGCTTCTTCTTCAGCCACCTCGGGCCGAACTTCGTCAAGGGCGCGCCGAACATGTTCCACCCGAACTTTCCGGTGATGGCGCTCTCTGACGCGACGATCGAGTCGAAGTGGTTCTTCCAGTTCGTCTTCTGCGCGGTCTCGCTGGCGATCGTCTGGGGGACGACGCTCGAGCGCATCAAGTTCGGCGTCTACATCATCTACGCGATCATCTTCTCGACGGTGATCTACCCGATCGGCTCGCACTGGGTCTTCGGCGGCGGCTTCCTCCAGGCGGGCGACTGGCTGGGCACGGGCATCGCCGGGATGCAGGACTTCGCCGGCTCGACCGCCGTCCACCTGATCGGAGCGACCGGCGCCTTCGCCGCGCTGCTGCTGCTCGGGCCGCGCCGGGGCAAATACGGCAAGGACGGCAAGCCGCGGGCGATCCCCGGGCACAACATGCCGCTGTTCGGCCTCGGCGTCCTGATCCTCTGGCTCGGCTGGTTCGGCTTCAATCCGGGCTCCGCCCTCCAGGCCTCCGACGGCCGCTTCAGCGAGATCCTCTTCATCACCAACCTGGCCGGCGCGGCCGGCGTGCTCGGAGCGCTCGCCACGGCCTACATCTCGACCAAGACGATCGACATCGGCATGGCCGGCAATGGCGCGATCGCGGCGCTCGTGGCCATTACCGCCCCGTCGGGCTACATCGAGATCTGGGCGGCGCCGATCGTCGGCGTGATCGCCGGGATCATCGTGGTGCGCGGCGTCTACTTCGTCGACAAGTACATAGACGACCCGGTCGGCGCTCTCTCGGCCCACGGCATGGCCGGGATCTGGGGCACGCTCTCGTGCGGCATCTTCACGGCGCCGCGCCTGGCTAAGTACAACGGGTTCGGCGATCCCAAGGGCGGCTTGTGGTACTCCCACGAGTTCAAGCAGCTGATCGCCCAGGCGGTCGGCTTCGCGATCGCCTTCTCGTTCGTCTTCGTGATGAGCTTCGCCACCTTCTGGGTGATCAAGAAGACCTACGGGCTGCGCGTGAGCCCGGAGGAGGAGGACGCCGGTCTCGACATCTCCGAGCACGGTATGTACGGCTATCCCGAGCAGTTCATCCCGCCGGCGGAGTTGATCGGCTACTCGCCGACGCCGGTCGCGACCATGAGCGCCAATCCCTCCGCCACCACGAAAGAGGCGTACACGTCATGAAGATGGTCGTGGCCTATATCCGTCACGAGGCGTTCGAGCCGATCCGCAACGATCTGCTCGAGCTCGGCTTCCCGTCGCTGTCGATCAGCGAGGTGAAGGGCTCGGGGCGCCAGAAGGGCATCACCGAGAGCTACCGCGGCGCGACGCTGACGAACTACCTGCGCCCGAAGGTCAAGATCGAATGCGTCGTGTCCGACGGGGACGTGCAGACGATCATCGACACGATCCTCCGGCACGCGCGGACCGGTGCCGTGGGGGACGGGAAGATCTTCGTCCTCCCGGTCGAGCAGTCCTACCGGATCCGTACCGGCGAGGTCGGCGAGGACACGTTGCAGGTCCACCCCGACGCCGCCGCGGCGCAGACCTGATGAGCCGGACAAAAGGACCATGCGCCGTGCCGGGGAGAGGCTGAGATGGCCGCTGCCGAGCGAGACGAGATGAACGCGCCGCCGACGATGCTGCGCAGCGTGCATCTCGAGATGGTCGACGCCGTCCTCGGCGGCGAGGGGCTGGCCCGAGTGGCGCGGATCGCGGCAGACGCGGTCGGGGCGCCGGTGGCGATCATCGTCCCCCGGCTCGGCGTGGCCTGCGTGGCGCCGACGCTCGTCGACATCGGCGAGCTCGAGCGCTACGCGGCCGACCGGGTCGCCGGCCGGCCAGTCCGCCCGCCCCAGGTGATCGTCGCCCAGGCGCCGATCGGGGCCGGCGAGGACCTGATCGGGATCGTCGCGCTGCTCAAGGGCGACGTCCCGCCGCCGCCCGACGCCGGCGAGTACCTCCACCTGGCGGCGGTCGCGTCGATGACCGAGGTGGCGGTCACCGAGGCCAAGGAGGAGGTGGCCCAGAACCTGCGCGGCTCGTTCATCGAGGAGCTGCGGACGCGGACCGAGCTCGACGGCCAGGAGGTCACCCGCCGGGCGGCGCGCCTCGGCTGCGATCTCGTTCGCGGGGCCGTCGTCCTCTGCGCCGAGCTGGCCACCGACCGCCCGGCTCATGTGGTCGCGACGATCTGCGGCGACTGGACGGGAGCGCTCGCCCAGCACGACGGCTCGCCGGGCGGCGGTCGGGTCTACGCCCTGCTGCCGGCCTCGGGCGCCGACGACGCGCCGGAGGCGACGATCGCCGCGGCGCGGCGGCTGGCGGGGCGGTTGCAGCGCCTGGGCACCGTCGGCCTGTCGTCGTTCTACACCGATCCGGCCGATCTGCACCGGGCGATCCAGGAGGCCGAGCTCGTCCTCGACGTGCTGCGGACCTCCGACGTCCCGATCGCCCAGGACATCGGCTCGGGCACCTACCGGCTGCTCTTCCGGGTCCTCGCCTCCCACCCGGAGGAGGTTCGCGCCTTCTACGAGGACACCGTGGCGCCGATCGTCCGCTACGACGAGCAGTACCGGACGGAGCTGCTCGGGACGCTCGAGGCGTATCTCCGGAACAACTGCAACATGAACGCGACCGCGGCGGCGATCTACGCCCACCGGCACACGGTGGCCTACCGTCTCGACCGGGTGCGCGAGCTGACCGATCTGGACCCGCTGATCTCCGAGGACCGCGAGCGGCTGGGGCTCGGGATCAAGGCCTACCGCATCATCCTGCCGCGCCTGCCCCGCTGAGCGGGCGAGCGACGACCCGGCCGGTCGCCGGGTCGACCCGGGTGTGGGCGGGCGCCGCGCTGACCATCACGGCGAAGGCGCCGGCCGCCGGCCGGCCGTCGGCCAGCTCGGCGACCGTCCGTCCGGCCGTTCCGGCGGCCACCTGCCAGCGAACCGAGTAGCGGCCGGGGCGCACCGGCGTGACCCGCCAGCGGAAGGTCTGCGTGGCCCCGGGAGCGAGCGATCCGCGCGTCCATGTCTCGGTGGCGCCACCGAACGCGGCGCCACCGCCACCGGGGCCGCGGTCGACGATCCACACCGGGCCGGGCGAGTTCTGCGGGTCGGTCCCGGTGGCGGCGGCGGTGAACGAATCGATCGCCACGGCCACCTCGGGGAGGGCCCGGTCGCCGTCGTTGCGCACGACGATGCGGAGCGTCTGCGGCGTCGCGATCTGCTGCCGGGCGGCGAAGCTCGCGGTGGGGACGAACACCGGGTAGCGCGTCGGCCGGTCGCCGGAGCCGCAGCCGGCGAGGGCGATCCCGAAGGCGCCCGCAGCGGCGAGCCTCAGCCTCCGGCCGCTGGTGGGCCCGCCCCGGCACGGCGCGAACATACCAGCCGCTACCAGCCGTAGATGTCCGAGCGATAGTCGGCGAGCATGCGGGCGGCGCTGAACGCCGGCCCGAGGCCGCGCATCGAGTTGCGCACGCGGGCGAGCCAGCCGGTGGGGATGCCATGCTCGTCGCGCTCGGCGAAGAGGGGGACGATCTCGTCGGCGAGCACGCGGTGGAGCTCGGCGCCGTGGCGGGCGTCCTGGGCGCGCTCGTCGGCGTCGACGTCGCCGGAGAGCGCCCAGCCGCCCGAGCCGTCGAAGGCCTCGGCCCACCAGCCGTCGAGCACGCTGAGATGGAGGCCGCCGTTGACCACCGACTTCATTCCGCTGGTGCCGCTGGCCTCGAGCGGCGGCCGGGGGAGGTTGATCCAGACGTCGCAGCCGCGGACGAGCCGGCCGGCGCTCTCGAGGTCATAGTCGTCGAGGAAGACGACGCGGCGCCCGACCGCCGGGTGGTCCTTCAGGGCGAAGAGCGACTGGAGCAGCCGCTTGGCGTCGTCGTCGCGGGGGTGGGCCTTGCCGGCGATGATCACCTGTACGGGCCGGTCGCCGTCGAGCAGGCGGAGGTTCTCGGGCTCCTCGATCAGCAGCCGCAGCCGCTTGTAGGTCGCGAGGCGCCGGGCGAAGCCGATGGTCAGGGCGTCGGGGTCGAAGCCGCGGGCGGCGGCGGCGGCGAAGCCCGGCGAGTCGCCGCGGCCGAGGCGGTCGCTCGGACTGCGCTCGCGAACGTAGTCGACGAGCTCGGCGCGCTGCTCGCGGCGGGCGGCCCAGAGCTCGGCGTCGGGGATCGCCGAGATCGGCTCCCAGGTGGCGGGGTCGGCGGCGCGGGCCATCCAGTCGGAGCCGAGGTGGCGCTCGAGCAGGCGGGCGATCGGGACACCGACCCAGCTGGGCACGTGGACGCCGTTGGTGACGTGGCGGATCGGGACCTGCTCGTCGGGGAGCTCGGGCCAGAGGTGCTGCCACATCGAGCGGGCGACCTCGCCGTGGCGGCGGCTGACCGCGTTGGCGATGCGGCTCGCGCGCAGCGCGAACTGGGTCACGCCGAACGGCTCGGCGGACTCGTCGGGGTGCGAGCGGCCGAGCCGGACGACGGCCTCGCCGTCGATGCCGAGCTCGGCGTAGAGGCCGCCGAGGACGTGGTGGACGGTGTCGACGCTGTAGGTGTCGTTGCCGGCGGGGACGGGCGTGTGGGTGGTGAACACGGTCCGCTGCCGTCCGGCGGCGAGGGCGCCCTCGAGGCCGCCGCCGACGTGGGCGCCGATCAGCTCGAGCGCGGCGAAGGCGGCGTGCCCCTCGTTGAGGTGGACGACCGAGGGGTCGAAGCCGAGGGCGTGGAGCATGCGGACGCCGCCGACGCCGAGCAGCACGTACTGCGCGAGGCGGATCTCGGGGTCGGAGATGTAGAGGCGCGAGGTGATCCAGCGGGCGGCGGGAGGGTTCTCGGGACGCTCGGCGTCGAGCAGGAAGAGAGGCACGCGGCCGACGTCGACGCGCCAGATCTGGGCGACGACGTCGGTGCCGGCGATGGGAACGGTGATGGTCAGCGGCCGGCCGTCGGGGACGCGGACGAGCGCGGCGGGCAGGCGGTCGGGATCGGTGGGCGTCCAGTACTCGTGCTGCCAGCCGGAGGCGTCGAGGCGCTGGCGGAAGTAGCCCTGGCGGTAGAGGAGCCCGACGGCGACGAACGGCATCGCGTCGTCGGAGGCCTGCTTGACGAGGTCGCCGGCGAGCGCCCCGAGGCCGCCGGAGTAGATCGGCAGCGACTCGTGGACCCCGTATTCGGCGCAGAAGAAGGCGGCCGGGCGCTCAGGCGGGGGAGTGCCGGCGAGGGCGGGGCGTCCGAGGTATGAGATGACCGAATTTTCGGCTGCGGCCGCGCGGGCAAGCAGCGTGTCGTCACGGGCGGCGCGCTCGAGCGACTCGGCCGGCGCCTCCTGGAGCAGGCGGACCGGGTTGTGGCCGCAGAGCGCCCAGCGCCCGGGATCGACGGACTCGAAGAGGGCGGGCCCGCCGGGGAGCCAGGACCAGCGGTAGTTGAAGGCGAGTCTCGCGAGTGCGGCGAGCGGCGGCGGGAGGAGCTTGGCCAGCTCGCGGGCCGCGTGCTCCAGATCGGCTCGTCCGGCGCCCGGCGGATCGGTAGGGGTCACGCGGCGGGAGCGTAGCGCCTGTCCGCGGGCTGGTGTCTGGGGAGCGGCGGTTGCCAAGGCGCCGGACGGGGGCGTAGGCTAGCTTCCGCCGCTGAGCGGGCAGGCCGCCGATGGTTACCAGGGAGGGCGTCAATGGTGCGCAGCGTTGCCGAGCGGGCTACCCAGCCGACGAAGAACCTGCTCTCCGAGGTGGGGGACATGATGATCCTCGCCGGGCGGACGGTCGTCTCGGCCGTGCGCCCGCCCTACCCCTACGGCGGCGAGTTCGTCTCGCAGTTCCTCTTCGCGCTGCGGCTGTGCTGGTTCCCGCTGCTCGTCTCGACGATCGCCTTCGGCTTCGGCGCCGGGCTGCAGGCGGCCAACTTCCTGGTGCTGTTCGGGGCGATCGACCGTCTCGGCGGCTTCTTCGTGCTCGCCTCGATCCGGGAGTTCGCGCCCTTCGTCGACGCCGTCGTCCTCGCCGGGGTGGCCGGCACGGCGATCACCGCCGACCTCGGCGCCCGCAAGATCCGCGAGGAGCTCGACGCCCTCCAGGTGCTGGGCATCGACCCGATCAAGAACCTCGTCGTCCCGCGCTTCCTCGCGCTGATGCTGGTGACCGGCCTGTTCGACGTCTTCGCGCTGCTCTTCGGCCTCTTCGGCGGGATCCTCGCCACGCTCATCAACGGCGCCCCGCTCGGGCCGTTCTTCGCCAACCTGTTCACCAACGCGTCGACGACGGACCTGTGGGGATCGGTGGTCAAGACGACCCTCTTCGGGGCGATCATCGCGATCGTCTGCTGTTACAAGGGCCTGACCGCGTCGGGCGGGGCGGAGGGCGTCGGCCGGGCGGTGAACCAGGCGGTGGTGATCGCCTTCCTCGGCGTCTTCGCCTTCAACTACGTGTTCACCCAGACGCTGCTGGCCACCCACCCGCAGCTCACCAACCTCCGGTGAGGCAGGGCGGCCGGGCGTGAGCCAGGGAAATCCGAGCGCGGCGCGCGAGTGGATCGAGACCGGCGGGACGATCGGGAAGTTCGCCGGCCGGGTGGTCGGCCAGGTCTACGGGCTGCGGGTGTTCCGCTTCTTCGGCGAGACGCTGCGCCAGGCCGGGGTCCTGATCCTCTCGTCGACGATCGTCATCTGGGGCCTGGTGTTCATCATCGGCCTGCAGTGCGGGATCGAGGGCGCCTACTTCAACCGGTCGCTGGGAGCGCCCGGCTTCGCCGGGGCGTTCGCGGCGCTGTGCGACCTGCGCGAGCTCGTCCCCTACGCGTTCGGCTACATGATGGCCGCGAAGGTCGGGACGGGGATCGTCGCCGAGCTCGGGTCGATGCGGATCTCCGACGAGATCGACGCGCTCGAGGTGATGGGGATCGACTCGCTGACCTTCCTCTGCGCGACGCGGATGCTCGCCGCCTGGCTGGTCCTGCCCTTCGTCTACGTCGCGGCGGTGGGGGCCGGCTTCGCCGCCAGCTACCTGGCGGTCGTCCAGCAGGTCCACGAGGTCTCCGCGGGCGGCTACCTGACTATCTTCTGGATGTTCCAGAATCCGCCCGACCTCATATTCAGCCTGATCAAGGCGATGACCATGGCGACCGTGATCGTGCTCGTCGGCTGCTACTTCGGCTACAACGCGAGCGGCGGGCCGGTCGGCGTGGGGACGGCGACGGCCAAGTCGATGGTGGTCAACCTGGTGCTCGTCCATCTGATCGGGATGCTGGGAACCCAGCTCTTCTGGGGGGCCAATCCGCGGGCCCCGATCGGCGGTTGACGGGAGTGGTGCGCCGGCCCGGGGTGGTGCGTCGGCCCGGGGTGGTGCGTCGGCCTGGGGTGGTGCGCCGGCCTGGGGTGGTGCGTCGGCCTGGGGTGGTGCGCCGGCCCGGGGTGGTGCGCTGATGGCCGGGGAGGCTGCGCCGGGGGCGGCCGAGGCGAGCGGCGACGAGTACCGCTGGCACACCGGGCTCAAGCGGCCGACCGGGGCGCCGGACGCGGTCGAGTTCCGCGACGTCCACAAGGCGTTCGGCCGGGCGAAGATCCTCCGCGGCCTCAACCTCGGCCTGCCCGAGGGCAAGATCTCGATGATCCTGGGGCCGTCGGGGACGGGCAAGTCGGTCTGCATCAAGCACATGGTCGGCCTGCTCTTCCCCGACCAGGGCGACGTCCTCGTCCACGGCGAGTCGGTACCGGGGATGACCGACGACCGCCTGTTCGAGATGCGCAAGAAGTTCGGCGTGCTCTTCCAGGACGGAGCGCTGTTCGGTTCGATGAACGTCTTCGACAACACCGCGTTCCCGCTGCGCCACCACACCGACAAGGGCGAGGACGAGATCCGCGAGATCGTCGCCCGCCGACTCGCCGAGGTCGGCCTGACCAATGCCGGCGACCGGATGCCCAACGAGCTCTCAGGCGGTATGCGCAAGCGCGCCGGCTTCGCCCGGGCGCTTGTGCTCGACCCGGACATCGTCCTCTTCGACGAGCCCGATTCGGGTCTCGACCCGGTTCGCACGGCGCTCCTGGGCGAGCTGATCCAGGAGATCCACCACGACATGATGGCGGACTTCGCGCGCCGGGCGAAGCCGCACATGCCGGCCTTCTGCCTGATCACGCACGACATCGCCACCGCCCGCCGGGTCGCCGAGCACATCTCGGTCCTGTGGAAGGGTCGGATCGTCGAGTCGGGCCCGGCCGACGAGCTGTTCGACTCCGGCAACGAGTTCGTCCGCCAGTTCCTCGCCGGCGAGTCGCAGGGTCCGCTCGGGATGGAGTAGGTGCGGCGTCTCGCCGTCCTGGCCGCGCGGCGGCCGCTCGCCGCGCTCGGTGTGGTCGGACTGCTGGCGGCCGTCGGCGCCGGGCTGACGGCGGGCCTGCGCCCGAGCGCGGGGGCGGACACCCTGGTCGGGCGGTCGAGCGCGAGCTTCCAGGCGACGCAGCGCTACCAGCGGCTGTTCGGCGACGACGCGGTGATCGTGCTCGTCCGCGAGCAGTTGAGCGACCTCGTCCTGACCGCCGACGTCGGCCGCCTGCTCGGCCTCGAGGGGTGCCTGTCGGGCAACGTGCCGGTGGGGGTCGTGCCGCGCGGCGGCCCCGACGGGCCGTGCGCCGAGATCGGGCGCGAGCACGACACCCAGCTCGTGTTCGGCCCGGCGAGCTTCATCAACGAGTCGGCGGGCGAGCTCGACGACCAGCTGGCGGTGCGGCAGGCGGCGGAGAAGGCGCGCGAGACGCAGGCGTCGAACGCCGCCTACCAGCTCGCCCGGGCTCGTCGGGTCAGCGTGTCGGCGGCGCGCAGGTACGCGGCGCAGGCGGTGTCGCTGCTTCGCCTCGAGTTCCTCCGGACGCTGCTGCCGCTCGCCCAGCAGTACAACCTGCTGCGGCCGCCGAGCCTCAACGATCCGGACTTCGTGCGCCAGCTCGTCTTCGACCCGACGCAGCCGCTGGGGACGCCCAAGGCCCGGTTCACCTCGCTCTTTCCGGCGCGCGACGCGGCGATCGTCCAGGTCCGCCTGCGCGCCGGCCTCGGCGGGGCGCGGCGGGCCCGGGCGATCGTCCTGATCCGCCGGGCGGTGGCGATGCCCGACTGGCGGCTCGGGCACGGGGGGCGCTACGCGGTCACCGGCGTCCCGGTAATTGTCTACGACCTCAACCGGTCGGTGAGCGGGGCCCTGCGGCTGCTGCTGGTCGCCTCGCTGCTGGTCATGGCCGCGACGCTGGCCGCGGTCTTCCGCAGCCGTCCGCGGCTGCTGCCGCTGGGGATCGCCGTGGCCGCGGCGGCGCTGACCTTCGGCGCCCTGGCCGTCTCGGGGGCGTCGCTGACGATGGCCTCGGTCGGGGTCCTGCCTGTCCTGATCGGCCTGGCCGTCGACTACGCGATCCAGTTCCAGTCGCGCTACGACGAGGTGCGCCGGGTCGAGGGGCTGGGGGGGCCGTCGGCGATCGGCCGGGCGGCCGCCCTCGGCGGGCCGACGATCGCGGCGGCGGCGGCGGCAACGGCGGGCGGCTTCCTCGTGCTCGCCCTGCCCGGGGTCGGCTCGCCGGTGCCGATGGTGGCCGACTTCGGCCTGCTGCTGGTGATCGGGGTCGGGCTGGCGGTGCTCTGCGCACTGAGCGCCGGGTCGGCGGCCCTTGCCGTCGCCGGGCGCCGGGCGGCGCGGTCGCCGGTTCGTCGGCGGCCGCGCGCCGGTGGGCTGGGGCCGGCGCTCCGGGGAGCGCGGGAGATCCTCGCCGAGAACCGGCCGGCGCGGGCGCTGCTGGGACTCCTGCGAGGCGGTGGGATCGGCGGTCGACCCCGGCCGGCCGCGCTCCTCGGGCGGGGGGCGGCTTGGACGATCGCGGCGGCGCTCGCCCGGCCGGGCCGGGTCCTCGGGGTGGGGGCGGCCCTCGCGGTCCTCGGATGGGGGCTGGGGACGCAGACGCGGGTCGAGTCGGACATCCAGAAGCTCGTGCCGCAGAGCCTGCCGGCCCTCCGCGACCTGGCGCTGCTCCAGCGGACTACGCAGGTCGGCGGCGAGATCGACGTGCTGGTGACGGCGCCCGACCTGACGCAGCCGTCGGTGGTGGCGTGGATGACCGGCTACCAGCAGCGGATGGAGAAGCGCTTCGGCTACACGGGCCGGAGCGGCTGCGGGCGGGCCGTGCTGTGCCCGGCCTTCTCGCTGCCCGACCTCTTCCAGACGGCGGGGAGCCGGCCGACGGCGGCGGACATCCGCGGCCTGCTGGCGGTCGTGCCGCCCTACTTCTCCCGCGAGGTGATCACCACCGACCACCGCTCGGCGACGCTGGCCTTCGGCATCCGCCTGATGCCGCTGGCGGAGCAGAAGCGGGTGATCGACGCGATGCGGGCAGGACTCGAGGCACCGCCGGGCGTCCACGCCGAGCTGGTCGGGCTGCCGGTGCTGGCCGCCGACGCCAACGCGCGGATCGCCTCGCCCTGGCGGCGCGTCGCCACGCTGCTGGCCGGCCTCGCGGCCGTCGGCCTGGTGCTGACGGCGGCGCTCCGGAGCGTGCGGAGGGCGCTCATTCCGCTGCTCCCGATCGCCCTGGCGACCGGCTGGTCGGCGCTCGTCCTCTACGCGACGCGCGTCCCCCTGAACCCGATGTCGGTCACGCTGGGCGCGCTGGTCGTCGCCATCGCCACCGAGTTCAGCGTGCTCCTGGCGGAGCGCTACCGCCAGGAGCGGGCGGCCGGGCACGAGCCGGCCGACGCGCTCGGCCGGACCTACCGCTCGACCGGCGTCGCCGTGGTCGCCTCGGGGGCGACGGCGATCGCCGGCTTCGGCGTGCTCGTCCTGTCGGACATCCGCATGCTCCGCGACTTCGGCCTGGTCACGGTGGTCGACCTGGCAGTCGCGCTGCTCGGCGTGATGGTGGTCCTCCCGTCGGTCCTCGTCCTCGCCGAGCGCCGCCGGGCCCCGGCCCCGCGCCGGGTCCGCGCGGCTTGACCGCGGGCGGCGCTGCGGTCACACTCGCGCCCATGGGC
>JBPCNA010000239.1:0-8926 GCA_051001735.1 Solirubrobacteraceae bacterium | reverse complement strand
GTGCGACGCGGCCGCCGGCGACCTCGCCCGGAGGCGGCGGCTCGCCCGCGGCGTCGGCCTCCGGGGAGCCGCCGGCGATCGCCGGGCGGGCCAGCGGGGCGAGGCTCGGGGCGCTGCGCATCCACATTGCCGCGATCACCCGCAGGTAGTAGCCGAGCGACACCGCCGAGCCGAGGACGATGACCACGGCCAGCCACGTGTAGGTCCCGTCGACGGCCGCCTGGATCAGGTAGACCTTGCCGATGAAGCCGGCGGTCGCCGGGATCCCCGCAAGGGAGAGGATGGCGATCGTCATCGACCAGGCCAGGACGGGGCGCTCGCTGCCGAGGCCGGCGAGCGCGTCGATGTCGTCGCCGAGATCGGTCTCCCGCTCGCGGGCGACGATCACCGCGAAGGCGGCCACGTTCATCAGGAGGTAGACGACGAGGTAGAAGACCGTCGCCCGGGCGCCGAGCCTGCTCGCCACCACCACGCCGGCCAGGAGGTAGCCGGCCTGGGCCACCGACGAGTAGGCGAGCATCCGCTTGAGCGACGACTGCCCGAGGGCGCCGACGTTGCCGACGACGATGGTGATCGCCGCCATCGCCGCCAGCGCCGGCGCCCAGGTCGCCTCCTCGCCGATCAGCGCGACGTCGAAGAAGCGCAGGATCACGCCGAAGGCGGCGGCCTTGGTGGCCACGGCCATGAACGCGGTGATCGGCGTCGGGGCGCCCTCGTAGACGTCGGGGGTCCACTGGTGGAAGGGCGCGACCGAGGCCTTGAAGAGGAGCCCGGTGACCGCGAGGGCGATTCCGGTCAGGAGCAGCGGGTCGGACGCCCGGCCGCGACCGATCGACGCGGCGATGGCACTGAAGTCGGTCGCCCCGGTCGCCCCGTAGACGAGGGCGAGGCCGTAGAGCAGCGTGGCCGAGCCGACCGACCCGACGATCAGGTACTTGAGCCCCGACTCGAGCGACGTGGCCCGGCGCAGCTCGGTCGCGCAGAGGACGTAGAGCGGGATCGAGAGGAGCTCGAGGCCGACGAAGACGGTGACCAGGTTGGTCGCGGCGACGAGCACGAGCATGCCGGTCATCGAGGCGAGCAGCAGCGAGTGGTACTCGCCGTGGGCCGACTCGCGCGGGGCGAGCGCCCGCCAGGAGAGGAGCGTGGCGGCGATCCCGGCGGTGATGAAGATCAGCGTCAGCACGAGCGTCAGGGCGTCGATCTCCATCGCCCCGGCGAGCACCGTGCGGCGGTCGTTCCACTGCCAGATCGTCAGCCCGAGCGTGATCAGGAGGGTGACCAGGGTGAGCACGGGGACGGCGGCGTAGCGCGCGGTCCGCGAGCGCAGGAGGCCGGTCATGAGCACGACGATCGACCCGACGAGGAGGGCCTCCATCGGCGCCAGGGCGGCGAAGTCGACGTGGGGACCCTTGAGCTGGGCGGCGGCGAGGAAGAAGGTCATCGGACGATGGTCACCGAAATCGTGTTTCCCCGGGTGTGGACGGGCACGGTTCTGGTCGACGCAGCCGGCAGACCCGGGACCCGGGCGGCGGCCGGGAGCGGTGCGTACGACGTCCAGCCTCCGGCGGTCGGCGTCCGCGGCAGGGCGTATATCCCGCCGCTGCCGGCCACCGTGGCCGGGGCGGCGATCGCCTGGGCGGCGGCGATCGAGCCGACCACCGACGTCTCGGCCCGGTGGAGCTCGAGCTGGGGGTAGAGGGCGAAGAGGATAAGCGCGGCGACGAACGGGGCGAGCACGAGCCCGTCCACGGGGCGGAGCTCGCGCGACTCGACGTGGGGGCCGGTCCGGTTGTGGACCGAGCGGATGAACACCCGCAGCATGTAGACGGCGGCCGTGACCACCCCGGCGAAGGCGACGATCGAGATCACGACTTTGGTGTTGAACACCCCGAGCAGGATCATGAACTCGCCGACGAAGTTGCCCGAGCCGGGGATGGCCAGGGCGGCCATGGCCACGATCAGGAAGGTGGTGGCGAGGATCGGCGCCCGCATCGCGATGCCGCCCATCTCGCGGATGTCCTCCGAGCCGCCGGCGCGGTCGGCGAGGAGGGCGATGATGAAGAAGAGGGGCGCCACGACGAGCCCGTGGTTGACCATCTGAAGGACGGCGCCCTGGGCGCCCTGCGGGGTCAGCGAGAAGATCCCCAGGGTGATGAAGCCGAGCTGGGCCACTGAGGAGTACCCGGCGATCAGCCGGGCGTTGGTCTGGGTGAAGGCCATCGCCGAGCCGTAGAGGATCGAGGCGAGGGCGATCAGGAGCAGCAGCGTCTGGAAGTGGGCCGAGGCCCCCGGGAAGAGGGGCAGGACGATGCGCAGAAAGCCGTAGGCCCCGACCTTCGAGAGCACCCCGCTGAAAACCATCAGCGCCTCGATCGGCATCGCCCGGTAGCCGTCGGGCATCCATCCGTGGAGCGGGAAGGCCGGCATCTTGACGAGGAAGGCGGCGGCGAAGAAGAGGAAGATCCAGTCGGCCGATCCGGCGGGGACCGGCGCCTGCCGCAGATCCGACAATACGAAGGTCAGCGCGTGGTGGGCGCCCTGGGCGGACAGCACGGCGGTGGCGATCGCCGCCGCCAGCATCAGCAGCGAGCCGACCAGGGTGTAGATCACGAGCTTCGTGGTGGCCCGGACGCGGTCGCCCGACCCCCAGACGCCGACCAGGAAGTAGAAGGGGATCAGCATCAGGTCGAAGAAGGCGACGAAGAGGGCGAGGTCCTGGGCCAGGAGGGCGCCGAGGACGGCCGATTCGGCGATCCCGAGATGGAAGTAGAAGAGGTGCGGCTTCTCCCAGGCGCGGAGGTTGGCGGCGATGATCGAGATCGCGAAGAGCAGCGCCGCCAGGCCGACGAGGAACAGGTTGAGCCCGTCGACGCCGAGCTTGTAGTGGATGCCCAGAGCGCGGATCCAGACGATGTCGGTGACGTGGGTGAGCCCGCCGCCGCCGCCGTAGTCGGCGATCAGGGCGATGGCCAGGCCGAGGGCTCCGAGCGATCCGAGCGCGACCAGGCGTCCGGCCCACGCCCGCCCGCGCACCCCATGGCGGGGCCCAGGCAGGAGCGCGGCGAGGAGGGCGGCGGCTCCGGGCAGCCAGATCAGGATCGAGAGCATCAGGTCGCCTGGAGGAGGAAGTAGAGGCCGACCCCGGTGAGGCCGAGGATCAGGAGGCCGGCGTAGTAGCGCACGAACCCGGTCTGGGCGCCGCGGACCGCCGCCGAGCCGGCCCGCACGAGGCCGACCGTCCCGCCGACCAGGGTCCCGTCGACGAACATCCGCTCGATCGTCTGCTGGGCGAAGCGGCCGAACCAGCCGCCCGGCCGGACGACCAGGAGGTCGATCAGCTCGTCGAAGTACCACTTGTGGGCAAACAGCGAGTGCAACGGGCGCAGCCGCGCCTCCAGGCGCGCCGCGCTACCCGGCCGAAGGACCCAGACGTAGTAGGCGACCGCGATCCCGCTCAGACCGAGGACCGCTCCCAAAATGAGGCCGAACACCAGCAGGTTGTTCGAAGGCGCGACGACGATCGTCGAGTCGCGGAAGCTCGGCGCCAGGAAGTCGTCGAGCCAGTTGGTCGCCTTGGGGATCTGGACGACGGCGCCGACCGTCGCCAGCACGGCCAGCGCGCCCATCGCCGCCTTCATCGGCCACTCGCGCTCGGCGATGTGGTGCTCGGGGCCGGGGAAGCCGACGTCGGTGTCCTCCTCCTCGCCGGTCGCCGGGTTGGTGTGGACCTCGGCGTGGTGGAGGTGACCCTCCTCGAGGGCCACGGCCTCCGGGCACGGCGGCCCGAAGAAGGCCCGGAAGATCATGCGGAAGGTGTAGACCGCGGTCAAGAAGGCGCCGACGTAGCCGGCCACGTAGAGGCCCCAGTGCCAACCGCCCTGGGCGCCGACCACGAGCAGGATCTCGTCCTTGGAGAAGAAGCCGCTGAACGGCGGTACCCCGCTCAGCGCGAGCCCGCCGATGATGAAGCAGTCGAAGGTGAACGGCATCGCCCGGCGGAAGCCCGACATCCGGTCGAGGTCCTGGGTTCCGGCCATCGCCGCGATCAGCGACCCGGCGGCCATGAAGAGGAGCGCCTTGAAGAAGGCGTGGGTCATCAGGTGGAAGAGCCCGGCGGCGTAGGCCCCGGCCGAGACGGCCATGATCATGTAGCCGATCTGCGACATCGTCGAGTAGGCGATCACCCGTTTCAGGTCGGTCACCACCAGGCCGATCGTCCCCGCCACCAGCAGTGTGATCGCCCCGATCACCGCCCCGACGTTCGCCGCCGCCGGCGCCTGCTCGAACAGCGGGTGCATGCGCGCGATCAGGTAGACGCCGGCCGTGACCATCGTCGCCGCGTGGATCAGCGCGCTGACCGGGGTCGGGCCCTCCATCGCGTCGGGCAGCCACGTGTGAAGCGGGATCTGGGCCGACTTGGCGAAGGCGCCGACCAGCAGCAGGATGCACCCGGCGACGAGGTCTGAGTCGTTGTGGCCGAAGGCGGTGTGCGCCTGGTGGAAGGTCCCGAGGAAGTCGAGGGTATGGGTGTGCTTGAAGATGAAGTACGTCCCCAGCACGAGGCCCACGTCGCCGACGACGTTGATGACGAACGCCTTCATGCCCGCCTTGGTCGCCGTCGTCCGCCGGTACCAGAAGGAGATCAGGAAGTAGGACGCCGCCCCCACGAACGCCCAGCCGACGATCAGCAGCAGGAAGTTGCCGGCCAGCACGAGCAGCAGCATCGAGAAGACGAAGAAGTTGAGGTACCCGAAGAAGCGCACATACCCCCGGTCGGACGCCAGGTAGGCCACCGAGTACAGGTGGATCAGCGTGCTCACCCCGCTCACCACGCAGATCATCAGCACCGACAATGGATCCACCAGGATCGTCATCTTCGCGTCGACTCCCACCGAAACCGCGTAGTCCCACAGCGTCGACGTCACCTGCCGGTGCGCCTCCGGCTGCCCCTGGAGCTTCAGCAGCGCCAGCACAGCAAACACAAACGAGGCTCCCACCGCAGCAGTCCCGATCCACCCCGCCGCCCGCCCCGGCAACACCCTGAACAGCGGCGCGATCAGCAGCGACCCGGCAAGCGGCAGCGCCAGGCACAGCCATGCGAAGGTCGTAGTCATGACGCGGCCGCGCCAGCGGTGTGATGAGGGTGCACGGCGCGAGGAGCCCGCCCGGGCGCAGCCCGCGCGGGCGAGCGAGTGACGGGCACCCTCATCACCCTGAGAGCTCCCGCAACTCGTCGACGTCCATCGACAGATGCCGCCGGTGCATCGCCACGATGACCCCGAGCCCGACCGTGACCTCGCACGCGGCCACCACCATCACGATCAGCGCGAAGATCTGCCCGTCGGCGTTGCCCCACATCCGCGAGAAGCCGATCAGGGCGAGGTTGGCCGCGTTCAGCATCAGCTCGAGGCAGAGGAGGATGACCAGGGGGTTGCGCCGCGTGACGACGCCGCCGGCGCCGATCACGAAGATCACCGTCGAGACGACGATGTACCACTCGATGTTCACAGCGCCGGATCCTCGGGGGTGCCGCGGACGCGGCCGGCGCCCTCGGCCATCGTCCCCGTCCCCGGCGGGAGCGGGCGGAAGAGGTCCATCGCGGTGAGCGTGGCCACGCCGTCGTCGTCGCCGATCCCCCCCCGCCGGCGGGCGAGGACGACGGCGCCGACCGCCGCCACCAGCAGCAGGTAGGAGGCGATCTCGAAGGGGGCGAGAAAGTTGGTCAGGAGCCCGTCGCCGATCTGCTGCGGCGTGCCGAAGCCCGTCGGCAGCGGCGCCCCGCGGGAGGAGAGCGCCTCGAGGCCGGAGCCGAGGACGGCGATGCAGAGCTCGACGACGAGCGCGCCGCAGCACGCCCAGGCGGCGAGCACCATCGTCCGGCCGGGCGGCCGGCCGAGCGGCTCGCCGAGGCGCGGCTCGGCGCTGTCGCGGCCGCCGACGTAGGAGACGACGAACGTGTAGAGGACCATCACCGCCCCGGCGTAGACGATCACCTGGGCGGCGGCGATGAACTCGGCGTTCAAAAGGAGGAAGAGCGCCGCCAGCGAGAGCAGATGGGAGACGAGCGCGAGCACCGTGTAGAACGGGTTCTCGATGGTGATCACCCCGATCGCTCCGGCGATCGCCCCGATCGCGGCGATGAAGAAGAGGACGGTGGACAACTACTCGCCCTCGCGCCGGAGCGGCGTCGCCTCGACCGGCTCGGCGAGCAGCATCTCCTTGGTGAAGATCAGATCTGAGCGCTTGTAGTCGGACATCTCGAAGTCGTGGCCCATGGTGATCGCGTCGAACGGGCAGGCGACTTCGCAGTAGCCGCAGAAGATGCAGCGGCTGATGTTGATCTCATAGACCGCGGCGTAGCGCTCGCCGGCCGAGACCTTGTGCTCCGGGGTGTTCTCGGCGGCCACCACGCGGATGCAGTCGGCCGGGCAGGCGGCGGCGCACAGCGAGCAGCCGACGCACTTCTCGAGGCCGTCGTCGAAGCGGTGGAGCTTGTGGCGGCCGCGGAAGCGCGGGTAGACCGGAACCTTCTGCTCGGGGTACTGGATCGTGTTGATGCCCTTGGCCACGTGGCTGAGCGTCGTCTTCAGCCCGCGCAGGGTCTCGCCGAACGCGCGGTAGGCGCCGCCGGCGCCGGGTTTCGGCGCCCGCTGCACGATGATCTGGTCGTCTCCTGGTGTCCACATGGCTTTACACCTTCGTCAGTCAGTCGGTCGCCACCACGACGATGGCCGTGATCAGCGTGTTGAGCGTGGCCAGGGGAAGCAGCACCTTCCAGCCGAAGCTCATCAGCTGGTCGTAGCGCAGGCGCGGCAGCGTAGCGCGGATCCAGATGAAGAAGACGACGAAGATGAGCATCTTCCCCAGGACGACCAGCGGGTCGACCCAGCCGGGGGGGTCGATCCCGAAGGGGAGCATCCAGCCGCCGAGGAAGATGGTCACGGTGATCCCCGAGACGACGATCACGTTGAGGTACTCGGCGAAGAAGAACGAGGCGAAACGCGCCCCGCCGTACTCGGTGTTGTAGCCGGCGACGAGCTCGGCGTCGGCCTCGACGAGGTCGAACGGCGCCCGGTTGGTCTCGGCGAAGCTCGCCGTCAGGAACACGAGGAAGCCGACGAACTGGGGGACGATGTACCACATGCCCGCCTGGGCGTGGACGATCCCCGTCAGGCTGAGCGTCCCGGCGGTGATCACCACGCCGGCCAGGGCCAGGCCCTGGGATACCTCGTAGGAGATCAGCTGGGCCGCCGCCCGCATCGCCCCGAGGAACGAGTACTTCGAGCCCGAGGCCCAGCCGCCGAGCATCAGGCCGTAGAAGGCGATCGCACTGAAGGCGAAGAGGTAGAGCGGGCCGATCGAGACATCGAGCCCGTAGAGGCCGACCTTGGTCCCGAAGATGTCCTGCCGGTCGCCGAAGGGGATGATCGCGAAGGCGGCGAAGGCGGTGAGGATCGAGATCACCGGCGCCAGCACGTAGAGGAAGCCGATCGACGTCTTCGGCCGCGACTGCTCCTTGGTCGCCAGCTTGACGATGTCGGCGATCGGCTGGAGCATCCCGAAGGGGCCGACCCGGTTGGGTCCGTAGCGGCCCTGGAAGCGGCCGAGCAGCTTGCGCTCGGCGATCAGCACGATCGGCACGAGCTGGAGCCCGACCAGCCCGATCACCACCGCCTTGAGGATCTGGATCCACCACGGTTCGTAGGCCCCCACCGTCGCGAGCATCAGGCCGCCGCCCCGCCGCTCATGCGTGGGCCCGCGCGGCGGTGCCGGTTCCGGCGCCGTTGGTGCTCGTCGCCCGGTGGACCGACACGAGCGGTCCCTCGAGGGCGTTGGCGTTCTGATGGGCGATCCCCGTCTCCAGGAAGACGCGGCCCTCGGGGACGGCGGCCCGGAGCTCGGCCCGTCCGCGCACCTGCCCGTCGCCGCCGGTGACCAGCACCTCGTCACCCTGGCCGAGCCCGAGGCGGGCGGCGTCGGCCGGCGAGAGCTCGACCCGCTGCTCGCGCCCGAGGAACTTGAGCGCCGGCGACAGCTCGACCTCCGGGGCGGCCCAGATCGATCGGTAGGTGCCAAGCAGGAGGCGCGCGCCCGGGGCGGCGAGGACGTTCGAGCGCCCGATCGGCTGCTCGTCGGCGCCGGCGGCGCCCGTGGTGGCGCCCACAGCCGCCAACAGCGCGGCGGCGCCGTCGCGGGCCGGCCAGCGCACCCCCCGGCCGCCGAGCTCGTCGAGGGTCAGGCCGGCGTAGAAGGGGACGAGGTCGAAGAGGGACTCGCTGCACACGACGATCGTCGGGAGCGCCGGGTCGGCGCCGAGCCGGCGCGAGAGCTCGGCGATGACCTGCCACTCGGCGCGGACGGCGCCGGGGCGGCCGATCGCCGGACGTAGACGCTGGACGCGGCCGTCGGGGTGGGTGACCGTGCCCTCCTTCTCGGCGGTGGCCTCGGCGGGGAAGACGACGTCGGCGTGTTCGCGGACGCCCTCGGTGAGGAAGCTGGCGTGGGCGATGACCCGGCCGGCCGCCAGCCCCGCCTCCCAGGTGGCCCGGCCGGGGTGACTACGCAGAGGGTCGGTGCCGAGCAGGTAGACGAGGTCGAGCTCGCCGTCGGCCAGACCGTGGGCGATCCCCGGGGCGTCGCGTCCGGTGGCCGGCGGCTCGCCGAGGCCGGGGCCGGCGTTCGGCAGCATCCCGACCTCGCGCAGCCCGCGGCCGTTGGCCGAGTCGGGGATCCCGAGCAGCCCGGCGCCGGCGGTGTCCTCCAGCCCGAGTCGGGCGGCGAGGCCGAGCAGCCGGCCGGCGGCGGTCTCGAGCAGCCGCTCGCCGTAGAGGACGACGATCTCCTCGGCGCCGCGCAGAGCGGCGGCGAGGGCGTCGAGGTCGGCGGCGGCGCAACCGGCGGCCGCGGGGAGGGAGTCGAGGGC
>JBPCNA010000238.1:0-11172 GCA_051001735.1 Solirubrobacteraceae bacterium | reverse complement strand
GTCCAGGACGATCGCGCTCCAGAACTCGACGTTCGTCGCGAGCACACGATCGGGCTTGCGCGCCTTGAGCTCGGCGAGGGCCGCCTGCTCGAGTGCTTCGGCGACCTCGTAGCGCGGCGAGCCGAGCTCTGACGCGGTCCGGCGCAGCACCCGGGCGCGCGGATCCTCCGCGCGGTAGGCGCGGTGGCCGAAGCCCATCAGGCGCTCCCCGCGGTCCAGCGCCTCCTTGACCCACCGCTCGGCGTCACCCGACCGCTCGACGCCCTCGATCATCTGCAGCACGCGCGACGGCGCGCCGCCGTGCAGCGGGCCGCTCAGCGCGCCGACGGCGGCGGAGAGCGCCGCGGCGCAGTCGGCCCCCGTGGAGGTCACGATGCGCGCGGTGAACGTCGAGGCGTTCATCCCGTGCTCGGCGGCCGAGATCCAGTAGGCGTCGATCGCCTTGGCGTGGCGCGGGTCGACCTCGCCCCGCCAGCGGATCAGGAAGCGCTCGGCGGTGGTCCGCCCCTCGTCAACCGCCGACTGGGGGATCGGCCGGTGCCCGATCCCGCGGGCCGACTGGGCGACGAACGACAGCGCCATCACCGACGCCCGCGCCAGTTCGTCGCGCGCCTGCTCGTCGGAGATGTCGATCAGCTGGCCGAGGCCCCACTCCGGGGCGAGCATGGCCAGCGCCGACTGGACGTCGACGCGTGGGTCGCCCGAGCGGACCTGCAGCGGGTACGGCACGGCCGGCAGCAGACCCGGCAGGAAGGTGCCGTCGACCAGGAGTCCCCAGACCTGTCCGAAGGGGACCTGGCCGACGAGCTCCTCGATGTCGACGCCCCGGTAGCGCAGCGACCCGCCGGCCCGGTCGGGCTCGGCGATCTCGGTGGCAAAGGCGACGACGCCCTCGAGGCCTGACTGAACTTCGCTCATCTGACTCGCTTTCTAAAAGCCGGTTGTCCGTCGCAGCCATCCGATGTGTCCCTCGAGGGTCACGCCGGCGCCAGGCGCGTTGCGCCGTAGGGCCTGTGGAGAGGAGGAGAGCGATCGTATGCTCGCCGACACCGGGGGACTGAGGAACGCTGCACCACGCGGAGGATAGGATCTCGCGCCCGTGCCCGATGATCTGATGTTCCGGCCGGCCGCCGAGCTCGCCGCGCTCGTCCGGACCGGCGAGCTCGCGGCGACCGACCTGGTCGCCCGCAGCCTCGAGCGGATCGAGGCCCTTGATCCCGAGTTCAACGCCTTCGCCGAGGTCGACGCCGACCGCGCGCTCGCCGCCGCCGCCGAGATCGGGACCGGCGATTCCCGCCCCTTCGCCGGCGTCCCGATCGCGATCAAGAACAACCGCGCCGTCGCCGGCCTGCGCCTGACCCAGGGCTGCCGGCTGATGGAGGACTTCGTCGCCCCCTATGACCACAACGTCGTCCGCCGACTCCGCGGCGCCGGCTTCGTCGTCGTCGGCGTCACCACCCTTCCCGAGTACGGGATCCTCCCCGTCACCGAGGCCGCCATCTTCGGCCCGACGCGCAACCCCTGGGACGCCGGGCGCACCCCCGGCGGCTCCTCCGGCGGCTCCGCGGCGGCGGTGGCCGCCGGCATGGTCCCGATCGCCCATGGCAACGACGGCGGCGGGTCGATCCGCATACCCGCCGCCTGCTGCGGCCTCGTCGGCCTCAAGCCGTCCCGCAACCGCAACTCGGCCGCCCCCGAGCTCGGCGAGTCCGCGCTGGTCACCGACGGCGTCCTCAGCCGCACCGTCGCGGAGACCGCCGCCCTGCTCGACGTGCTCGCCGGCTACGAGACCGGCGACTGGTCGTGGGCCCCGCCCCCGCCCGAGCCCTTCGCCGCCACCGCCGCGCGTCCGCCCGGCGCCCTGCGGATCGCCATGGCCACCTCCCCGCCACTGCCCGACGCCCCCGTCGACCCGGCCTGCGCCGCCGCCGCCCACCGCGCCGCCGACCTGCTCGAGGACCTCGGCCACAGTGTCTCGGTCGTATCCCCGCCCTGGCAGATCGAAGGGATCGGCGACCTCTTCGGCGCCTACTTCGCCGCCCATGTCTCCCTCGGAGTCCACTTCTCCGCGCTGATCGCCGGCCGCGGCGCCCCCAATGCCGCGGACATGGAGCCGATGAGCTGGGCGCTCTGGGAGATGTCCCAGAACCTCACCGCCGTCCAGTTCCGCCTGCTCGAAACCCAGCTCCAGCAGATCTCCCGGGCGCTCGTCACCTTCCTCGACCCCTACGACGCCCTGCTCACGCCCGCGCTCGCTCAGCGTCCCCTCCCGATCGGCGCACTCGACACCGCCGCCGCCGTGCCGCTCGACACCTTCCGCACCTCGGGCTACTTCACGCCGTTCACCCCGATCTTCAACGCCACCGGCCAGCCCGCCGTCTCGCTCCCGCTCTTCCAGGGCGACGACGGCCTTCCGCTCGGCGTCCAAATCGTCGGCCGCCCCGCCGGCGAGGGCCCGCTGCTCGCCCTCGCCGCCCAGCTCGAGGCCGCCCACCCCTGGGCCGAACGGCGCCCCCTGGCGCGCTGAGCCGCCCCTCGGCTGGCGGCGCGCGACCGCTCCGAAAACACCGGACGGATGACCGGCGGCCCCGTTAGCCCGCCGCCACCCCGAGCACGGCGGCCATCGACCGCGGCGATACGCCGAGGCGCTCGGCGTCGGCGCTCCCGTGGGGCGTCGTCATCGAGACCTCGAGCAGCTCCGCCTCGTCCCAGGTCGCGAACGCCCGGCTCTTGGCCAGCGCCTCCAGCGCCCGCAGCGACCGCGAGACGATCGGGGTGGGCACGCGGAGCACCAGGCGGCGCTTGCCGAACGACCGCAGCGCCAGGCGGACGATCGCCTCATGGCTGAGCGTCTCCGGCCCCGCCAGCTCGTAGCGCGCCGATTCGGGCGCCGGGCCGGCGAGCACGCGGGCCACGCATTCGGCGACGTCCTCGGCCCAGATCGGCTGGTAGGTCGCCCGCCCCCGGCCGGAAATCGGCATCACCGGCAGCAACGCGAGCCGGGCCAGCATCCGCAGCCACGGGTCGCCCGGGGCGTAGATCAGCGACGGCGCGATGATCGTGCTCCGCACCGGGCCGTCGGCGACCGCCTGCTCAGCCACCGCCTTGGCCCGCAGCAGGCGCGTCCGGTCGTGCGTGGAGGCCCCCAGTGCGCTGAAGAAGACGAAGCGCTCGACCCCCGCCCGCCCCGCCGCCTCGACCATGCGCCAGGTCGCGATCGCGTTGAGCTCCTCGATCGACCCCCGCGGTTGGTCGCGGATCGTCGCCGCCAGGTGGACGACCACGTCGACCCCGCGCAGGGCGTTACGGAACGACAGGGGGTCGGCGAGGTCGCCGAGCGCGATCTGCACTCGCACCCGCTCCCGCCCGAGCTTGTGCGGGTCGCGGACCAGGCACCGGACCGGCGTGCCGCTCGCCGTCAGGCGGCGCAGCACGGCGCGACCGACGAGGCCGGTGGCGCCGGTCAGGAGCAGCATGCCTTCCAGCCTATCCACCCCCCCACCATCCTCGGGGCAGGCCAGCCGGTAATACTTAACCCGGCTCCGAACCCCGAAGACAGGAAAACCGAACCCCAATGGCCTACGTGATCGCCGAGCCGTGCATCGGCACCAAGGACAACTCCTGCGTCGAGGTATGCCCCGTCGACTGCATTCACCCGACCCCCGACGAGCCGGGCTACGACGCGGCCGAGATGCTCTACATCGACCCGGAAGAGTGCATCGACTGCGACGCCTGCGTCGAGGCCTGCCCGGTCGACGCCTGCTTCGCCGAGGATCAGTTGCCCGAGGAGTGGAACAGCTACATCCAGATCAACGCCGCCTACTTCGACAAGGGAAGCGCATAGCTCACTGCGTCGCGGAGAGGATCCACAGGCCGAGGCTGGTGAAGGCGACCATCACGGCCAGCATCCAGTACTGCGACCGGGTGGCGTCGCTCGGACGGCGGTAGCTGATCAGGGCGCGCTCGTGGGCCAGCATCAGCCCCGCGGCGTGGCCGATCACCAGCGCGGCGACCTGGACGTACCAGACGACGTTCGCCGCGACGACGTTGTAGTCGATCGACGTGGTCGCCGTTCCCAGCAGGTCGGCCCCCGTGCCCAGCGGATCCGAGGCGAGGTAGCCGAGCGCCTGCCCCTGGAAGGCGAGCGAGAAGTAGTGGGCGATCACGTAGGCGAGCGAGATCGGCACCAGCGAGTGGGCGAATCGCGCCGCCAGGTCCTTCGTGCTCCGGCCGCCGCCCAGTGAGTGCATGCCCGCCACGCCGATCCGGTAGAGGCCGGCGATCAGACCGATCATGCCCAGGAGTCCGACCGTGCTCGCCAGCTCTCCCGCCGTCTCGGTGCCGATCCCCGCGTCGGTGAACACGCTCTGGAGGTGGCGCAACAGCTGCCCCGACCCCACCCAGACCGAGCCCACCGAGAAGCCGTCGAAGCTCGTCGAGCCGATCATCACCGCCAGCAGGGCGACCGTCCCCGGCAGTATCTCGAGGCCCGCGATGCCCACGAACGGCGGCCGCGTGTGGAGGCGCCCGCCGGCCCAGCGCAGCGGCGACAGGCCGGCGAACAGTCCGAAGTAGACCGAGAACGCGTCGCCCCGGTCCGACCACGTCTCGATCCCGTAGAGGCTCATCCCGACCAGCTGGATCACCGCGTAGACGACGGCGAGGATGGCCAGCGTCTGCGGCACGTCCTTGTTCGCGTAGACGAGCTCGAGCCAGGCGAAGCCCAGGATCCCGATCACCGCCGGCCAGCGACCGAGCCACGGCGGGTAGGGCAGCGGCTCGCTCCGGGCGGGGAGGACGCGCGCCGCCCCCCGGGCCAGCGCCCGCCACGGGTTCAACGCGCGGAAGACGTCGCCGAGGAGGACGCTGGCGAAGGCCAGGCCGACCCAGAAGATCACGTAGATCCAGGTCGGCAGGACGTTGGCCGTCGCCTCCTGCTTGCCGGCGAAGCCGGCGTAGACGACGACGACGAAGAGGGCCAGCCCGATCAGCCCGAAGAGCCGCCCGCCTGCGGCCGGGCCGCGCCCCCGCCGAGCTCGGCCGAGCTCGGCCGGGGGCTGACCGTCCCGGCCACGCCCAGCTGCGACGGGGCGGCGAGGACCGCGCCCGCCCCGCGCTCGGCCAGGGCGATCAGGCCGCCGACGAGCAGCGCCAGCGGCATCGCCGCCAGCCCGCCGTGGCCGAACACGCCGACGAAGCCGTCGGGGTGGCCGGAGTCGATCAGCCCCTCGATCGTCCCTGGCCGACGTAGATCGCCAGCAGGCCGGCGCTCGCCCCCAGCCAGGCCCGCGTCCACCGGCACCGACCCGGCGTCAGCTCGCGGCGGTGCCCGAGCCGGAGCACGAGCTCGGCCGCCGCCACGGCCACGAAACCGACGGCCAGCGGCGTGACGTAGCCGAGGTACGCGTGACCCTGGTCGCCCAGCGCCGGGCCGGCGCCCCCGCCCCAGGCGACCAGGTAGCGCAACTCGTGCAGCAGAAGCGCCCCGGCGCCGAGCAGGGCGCCGGCCCGCAGGCTTGAGCGCTGCGGCGGTGGCATGAGGTTGATTCTACGGATGGAGTCGGCGCGCGGGCGCCGTCTCACCCGTCAACCGCCGAGCGCCTCGCGCAGGGCGGCGACCTCGAGCTCGAGGCGGGCCACCCGCCGCTCGAGGTCGGCGTTCCTGGGCTCGGGCGTCGGCGGCTCGGGCGGAGCGGCGGCCGAGGCGGCGGGTGCGGCGGGTGCGGCGGGTGCGGCGGCGGTGGGCGCGGCGGGAGCCGAGAGCGTCGCGGCGTCGTGGTCGGTGCCGAGCAGCTCCTCGTAGCGCTCCTCCTTCTGGCCCGGGCGGCGGTCGAGGCGGGCGACCAGGCCGCGGGCGATCAGCCGCTCGAGGGTCACCCCGACGCGCTCGAGATCCGGGAAGGGCTGCATCCGGTCGGCGCGCTGCTTGAGCTCGCCCGGGGTCTGCGGCCCGCGGAGCATGAGGACGCACATGACCGCCTCCTCGTCGCGCCCCATCGGCAGCGCCTCGTCGAGCAGGTGGCGGTACTTCGGCGCCCGGCTGGCGGCGCCGCTGGCCAGGCGGGTGAAGCGGCGGCGTCCGAGGCGGTGGAGGGCGTCCCGGACGACCGCCTCGTCGTAGTCGACCACCGGGTCGCGGTTGGTCGACTGATTGCAGGCCAGCCGCAGCGCGTTCAGGCTCAGCGGGTAGGCGTCGGGGGTCGTCCGCTGCTTCTCGAGCAGGCAGCCCAGCACACGAATCTCCGCCGGCTCGAGATCCACCTCGTTGGGGGTCTCAGGCCATCGGAAGGGACATGCCGACCGGCTCGGGCGGCTTCGGCGGCGGCGCCGGGGCGAGGGCGACCAGCCCGCGGGCGGCATGGCGGATCGCCTGAGCCGCCGGATCGTCGGGATCGGTGAGGACGAGTGGGAGCCCGGCGTCGGCCTGCTCGCGCAGGGACATGGTGAGCGGGACCTTGCCGAGGAGCGGCACGTCGAGCTCGTCGGCCAGGGCCTGGCCGCCACCCTCGCCGAAGATCGCGAAGCGCTCGCCGCTCGGCGTGACGAAGCCGGCCATGTTCTCGATCACCCCGGAGATCTCCAGCGACACCTTGTGCGCCATCTCGGCCGCTCTGCGGGCCACCCGCTGGGCCGCCGGCTGCGGCGTCGTGACGATCACGAACGTTGCCTGCGGGAGCAGCTGGGCGAGGGTCATCGAGACGTCGCCCGTCCCCGGAGGGAGGTCGATCAGAAGGAAGTCGAGCTCTCCCCAGGAGACGTCCTCGAGGAACTGGGTCAGCGCCTTGTGGAGCATCGGCCCCCGCCAGACGACGGCCGCGTCCTCCTCGACGAAGAAGCCGATCGACATGACGCTGAGGCCGTGGGCGCTCAGCGGGACGATCTGGCGCTCGGCGGAGACCGCCGGCCGCTCGGCACCGAGGCCGAGCATGCGGGGGATCGAGTAGCCCCAGACGTCGGCGTCGAGCACGCCGACGCGCTTGCCCTCGGACTGGAGGGCGGCGGCCAGGTTGGCGGTCAGCGTCGACTTGCCGACCCCGCCCTTGCCCGAGCCGATGCAGACGACGTTGGCCACCTGCGCCAGCGCCCCCTTGGGCAGAGAGATCCGGCCGAGCTTGCGCTGGAGCTCGGTCTTCTGGGCGTCGTCGAGGACGTCGAAGCCGACGTTGACGGCGCTCACCCCCGGCAGCGCCATCACGGCGTCGCGGACCGAGGTCTGGAAATGGCCGCGGATCGGGCAGCCCGACGTCGTCAGGGAGACGATCACGTCAACGGCCCCGCTCGCGTGGGGTTCGATCGAGCGAACCATGTCGAGCTCGACGATCGACCGCCGGAGCTCCGGGTCGATCACGACCTCGAGCGCCCGGCGGATCTCTTCTACGGTCGGCATTCGCCAGCCATTCTACGAGCCGGAGTTAAACACCTCCGGGACGCCGCTATCGCGACGCCCCGGAGGCTGAGGGAGGAGAGGGCGCTGCTTCTGCCAGCGAGGTATGGGCCGGCAGACTTTCCCGCGGATCGACCTCTCCGAGTCGGGCGGGGGAAGGGATCAGGCAATCGACTTGACCGTGTCCTGCACCTTGGCGGCGACGGTCTGGATCTGACTCGACACGTCCTCGACCGTTCCGGTCACGGCCTTGGTGGCCTTCTCGCGGACGTCGTCGAGATCGGACACGCCGCGACCGACCGGCCGGCGGACGCGGCTCACCTCGTGCTCGGCGCGCTTGCGCGCCTTGCGCGCCTCACGCTCGATGCGGTCGCGCGCGCTGCTACCGCGGCGCTCGAAGCGCTTGAGCTGGGCCTCGGTCTTCTTGCGGGTCGAATAGGTGTCGATCAGGTCGCCGACCATCTCGGCGACCTTGTCACGGGTGGCCAGGGCGGCGCCGACCGGCACGAGGACGGCCTTCTCGGCGTAGGTGCCGACGAGTGCGGCGCCGGACTTCGCCTCGGTCACGGTCGCCTTGGCGGCGCGGGTGCGGGCCTTGCCGGCGACGGTGGCGTTGCGCTTGACCGCGGTGGTCTGCTTCGCCGTCGCGGACCGGGTGCTCGTCCGCTTCGCGGTCGCGCTCGCGGGCTTGGCGGTCGCGGGCTTGGCGGCCGCGGGCTTGGCGGCCGCGGGCTTGGCGGTCGTCGCTGCACGCTTGCGCGGCGCGGGCTTACGAGTTGCGTCTGGTGATGCCATCTCTGCGGACTCCTCACATTGAGGGCTGAAGTTTCTTCGGTCTGTTCGCCTTCAGGATAGCAACGAACATCTGTTTGTACACGAGGCCCGGAGGTTGGTTACACCTGGGCCTTCCCACCGGCTCGATGCCCCGGATTCGCTGGAATCTAGGCGGTGAGCGACGGAACAGCCGTTCGGGCGGCCCAAGCCGCCGGATCCGCGAGCTCGGCGAGGTCCGGGAGGGCGCTCGGGCCCGTCCAGACGCGGTTCAGCGCCTCGATCCCGCCGCTCGCGACGACTCTGTCGCAGAAGCGCTTGCCGTCGCGGTACTGGCGCATCTTCAGCTCGAGGCCGAGCAGGCGCTCGAACAGGCGCAGCAGCGGCGTGCGGTTCTCGCGCCTGTGCTCGAGCGCCTCGCGGAGACGCTCCTGGTGCGGGAGCACGTCCGCCCCGACGGCGTCCATCACATGCTCGGCATGGCCCTCGATCACGGCCATCGTCGCCTGCAGCCGGTCGATCACCGCCCGCCGTTCGCTGCCGAGGACGAGGGTCACCAGGTCGCCCTTGCGAATCGTCTCGACCAGCTCCCGCAGATCGCCACCGCGGGGGAGATTGAGCAGGCCGCGGGTGTCGACTTTGACCTCGAGGCTGGCCAGCATCTCCCGGAGCATGCCGCCGAGGTGGTCGCGCAGCCAGGGCACCGAGGTGAACTGGACGGCGTGGGTGACCTCGTGGAAGGCCACCCAGCGCAGGAGCTCCTCGCGGTCGGCCTCGAGCTTGCCCGCCGCCTCGTTGAGGTTGGGGGCGACGAAGAGGAGCCGCGGCGCCACGGCCGCGTCGAGCAGGGCGAGGTCATACTGGCCGAGCACGCGCTGGGCGAGGTACCCGGTGAGCGCACCGACCTGGGCGGCGAGGACGAGCCCGGTGGCCACCCGCACCGGCGCCGCCAGCGGGCCGAGGTTCTCGGCGACCTTGCCGGTGAGCGGGTCGAGCATCGGACGCATCGTCCGCAGGTTGGCCGAGATCCACTCCCGGCGGGAGACGGACTCGGGCGGGGGGACGGCCGTCTGCGCGGTCATCCCCGTGTAGTTGCGCACGCGGATCTCCGAGTCACGGGTGATCTCCACCAGGTCGCCCGGAAGCGGCTGGTCCGACGGCGAGGCGCCGCCGACGAAACCGGCCACCCGTTCGGCTGTTTGCCAATCGATCATCACGAGGATGATGGCACCCGGGCCAGCTCGGCGACCGCGGCCGGGCTCCGGGCCGCGACCACCGGCGAGTGGGGGGCGAGGTCGAGGGGGGCGGCCAGCGGATCCGCGTAGGCGGTGAAGGCGACGAGGCCGCCGGCCTCGCGGACGATCAGCTGGGCGGCGGCGGCGTCGACCGAGCGCGTGCGCCAGAGCGTCACCATTCCGTCGACCCGGCCGCCTGCCACCTGGCACAGGGAGATGGCGATCGATCCGATCGCGCGCAGCCGGTGGGCGACGCCCTGCAGGCGGGCGGCGCACTCGGCCACGTAGTTTGGGTCGGAGGACTCGATGGCCAGGAGCTCGAGGCCGCCGCTCGCCGTGCGCCGCTCGGGCTGCTCGGGGTCGAGCCGGCGGCCGTCGAGCCAGGCGCCGCCGCCGCGGCTGGCCGTCCACTCCTCGTGGGCTCCGAAGTCGTAGACGTAGCCGAAGAAGACGTCGGCCATGGTCTCGCCGTCGGCCACGGCGATCGACACGCTGAAGTGGGTCATGCCGCGCTTGGCGTTGAGCGACCCGTCGATCGGGTCGACGACCACGAGCGGCCGCGGGGCGCCGAACGCCACCGTCCCACGCTCCTCCGACACGGCGGCGAAGCGATGCCCGTCGCGGTGGAGCGCCTCGAGCTCGTCGAAGACGATCTCCTCGGCCGCCCGGTCGATCACCAGGGCCTGGTCGCCGCCCTCGCCGAGGCCGGTCTCGACCGACCGCTGATCGGTCGTCGGGTGCGCGGCGAGCATCTCCCGTATCGCGACGGCGATCCTCCGGCAGACGCCCAGCCAGTCGGGCGCGTGCGCCTCCTCGGGTGCCTCCATGCCGCCATATCCTAAGGGGGTGGTACCGCCACCCGCATGGCCCCTGGCCGGCTTGAGCGACGCGCAGCTCGACGCAGTCCGCCACCGCCGGGCGCCGCTGCTGATCCTCGGCGACGCCGGGAGCGGCAAGACCGAGGTCCTCGTCCGGCGGTTGGTCTGGCTGATCGAGCAGGGGCACCTGGCCGGCGAGGTGCTCCTCCTGACCCACGGCGACCGCCTCGCCGACGACCTCCGCGCCCGGGCCGAGGCGGCCCTCCGCGGCCCCCACGAGGAGGCCGCGGTCTACGGCGTCCACGGCTTCTGCGCCCGGCTCCTGGCCGACGAGGCGCTCGGGGCGGGACTCGACCCCTTCGCCGTCGCCGCCACCGCCGCCGATCGCCTGGCGATGCTGCTCGACCGGGTCGACGAGCTCGACCTGCGCCACCACGATTTCCGCGGCCGGCCGGCGGCGCTGCTCGGCAGCTTCGTCCGGCGCATCGACCGCCTGAAGGACGAGCTGGTCGACGGCGAGCGCTACGCCGCCTGGACCGCCGCGCGGTCTGCCCAGCTCCCGGCGCGCGAGCTCGAGTTCGCCCAGATCTTCCTCGCTCACGACCGGATGCTCGCCGAGCGGGGGGCGCTCGACGGCGGCGACCTCATGCTCCACGCGGCCCGCCTGCTGGCCGGCGATCCCGCGGTCGGCGAGCGGGTGGTGCGTCGCTGGCCCGTGCTCCTGGTCGACGACTGGCAGGAGTTGTCATTCGGCGAGCGGGAGGTGATCCGGAGCCTGGCGCGCGCCGGCGCCGCGTTGACCGCGGCGGCGGACGACGCTGCCCGCGGCGGCGGGGCTCTCGAAGGCGCGACACTGATCAGGCTCGGGTCGAGCCTGCGGTGTCCGCCCGCAGTGGCCGCGGCGGCCGCGGCGGTGCTCGCCGGGGCAGCAGCGGGTGCGGTGGCGGCGGCTTCGGTGACGGGC
>JBPCNA010000237.1:0-14898 GCA_051001735.1 Solirubrobacteraceae bacterium | reverse complement strand
CGGCTCGGCCTCCCGCGCCTCGGCCGCCGGCGCCGCGGCGACGGCGACCCGCGGCCCGACCGGCGGCAGCTCGACGAAGGGCGCCGGGCCCACCGTCGAGGAGGCCGGGTCGGCGCCGTTGACGGTGACCACGCCGCCGCCGAGCAGGGCGGCGAGGTTACGGGCGAAGTCGTCGATCAGCCGCTCGACCAGCCCGGTGAGTGCGCTCTCGTCGACGGCGGCGACCTCGCCGGTCATCGACACGTCGGCGGCGAGCGTCCCTTCGGTGAGGTCGCCCCGCCTGGCCAGCGTCAACTCGAGACGCGCCTCGGCGCTCCCTTCGCCGTCGCCGTCGGCGGTGACGCTCAAAACCGCCGTGCGATCGCCGGCGTCCTGGGTGACGATCGACACCTGACCCTGGAAGGTGACCGGGGCGTCGCCGAGGGCGACGTCGATGGCTATCTCGTAGGCGTCCTCGCCCGGGCGGTCGATCAGGCGGGCGCCCGGCAGGCACGGAGCAGCGCGCTCGACATCGAGCAGCGCGGCCCAGACTTCGTCGATCGGCGCTCGCACAGAGAACGAGTTCTCGAGCTTCATGACGGTTCCCTCCGGACGACGGACGTCGACCTATCATGGCACGGCTCCCTCCGGGCGCCGCCGCGGCGGCGATCGGCCCCTCGGCGCCGGGGTGGCCGCCGGTGCCAGACTGGGAGCATGTCGGCACCGTCCCAGCCCCTCTCGCCGCGCTGGATTCCGGTCGCCGGCAGCCCGGATCGCGAGCGTCGATGAGCGATCGCCTGGAGGTCAACCGCGACGTCGCCATCCCGATGTCCGAGATCACCGTCCGCGCCAGCCGGTCGTCCGGTCCGGGCGGACAGCACGCTAACGTCACGGCCTCGCGCATCGAGGCGAGCTTCGACGTCCGCCGGTCGCCGACGCTCAGCGAGACCCAGCGCGAGCGGGTCATGGCCCGGTGCGGCCCGCTGGTCACCGCGATCGCCCAGGACGGCCGCAGCCAGGCCCGCAACCGCGAGCTCGCCCTCGGGCGCCTCGCCGAGCGCCTCGCGCGGGCGCTCGCCGTGCCCCGCCCGCGCAGGACGACCAGGCCGACCGCGGCTTCGCGCCGCCGGCGGATGGACGTCAAGCGCCAGGTGGCCGATCGCAAGCGCGGTCGCCGCCCGCCGGGCGGCGACACCGACTGACCACCCGTCGGCCCGGCTCCGGCCGCGTTCTCAGGCCGGCGCGGAGTAGCTGATCAGGCGCAGGCGCGGGGCGTGCTGCTCCCCGGCCGCTACGAAGGCGGCGGTCGCCCGGCGCAGCGTGAACTCGTGGCGCTCCCCACCGTCGGCGCTGACCACGACGCGCCGGCCGCCGTCCTCGACGCCGACGATCGTCACCGGCTCCGAGCGACCGCCGAAATGGGCGATGACGGCCTGGGCGCCGACGCGCGGATAGGGCTTCGTCGGTCCGAGCACCACCAGATCTTACGCGCGCCGCCGCCGGCCGAGCGTGGGTCCGGGTGCCGTGTTAAGAGTCGGTGTTCAAGCGTCTAAGAAGGCGTGACCGGCCGTGACGGGGACCCCTTCGTCCTCCATCATGCGCGCCGTGATCCGTTCGGGCCAGGGCTCGGCGCGAGGGCAGGGGGCGCTCGTGCCATTGGCTGAGCCCCCGACCTCGGCCCCACACGCCGCCGGCCCCGGTCCGCGGCCGGGCGCCGTCCGGTCGAGCGCTCCGCCAGCGGAGTCGGCGGCGGCCGTCTGGACGGCCACGGGACTCGAGCCCCAGATCTTCCTCGACCGGACCGGGCGGCGCGCCCGGCGCGTTCAGCTCGCCGGCGCCGGCGTCGGGCTGCTGAGCGCCGGCTGGCTCGCCGCACTGGTCACCGGTTCGATCGGCTTCTCCGGCTTGCCGATCCTCCCGGCGACCGTCCTCGCCGGCCGGCCTCCGATCAGCCTGATCCATGTCGCGGCGGCGCAGCACAGCCGGCACCCGGCGTCCGAGGCGACGACGCGGGGCCGGCGTCGGGTGGTCGAGACGGCGGCGGTTCCTCCGCCCGGCCCGACGCCGCCGGCGGGCGGCATCGACCGGACGCAGACGGGCGGCCTGGCCGGCACGATTCGCTAGTGGTCCTGTCGGTGCGGCGGCCGGTCGGGCGCCCGTCGCGCCGCCCGGCCTGCTTGTATCCGCGGCAATGGACGAGGTCTACGAGCTCCGCACCCACGAGGTCGAGGACGGACATTGGTGGTATCGGGGCCGCCGGCGGGTGATCGAGGAGGAACTCCGCGGCCTGCACCTGGCCGACGGCATCGAGATCCTCGACGCCGGCTGCGGCAGCGGACGCAACATGGTCGACCTCGCCCGCTTCGGCACGGTCACCGGCCTCGAGCTCGCCGACGCGAGCGTGGCCAAGGCCCGGTCGCGCGGCGTCGGCGCCGTGGTCCAGGCCACCCTCGAGGAGATGCCGTTCGCGGCCGATCGCTTCGACCTGGCCGTCAGCTTCGACGTGATCGAGCATCTCGACGACGACCGCCGCGCCCTGCGCGAGCTCCGCCGCGTCGTCCGTCCGGGGGGGCTCCTCGTGGTCACCGTCCCCGCCTACCAGTGGCTCTGGAGCGAGCATGACGTGGTCAACCACCACCGCCGCCGCTACACCCGCCGGACGCTAGAGGCCGCGGCCGCCGACGCCGGCTGGCAGACCGAGTCGACCACCCACTTCAACGGCCTTCTCCTGCCGGCGGCGGTCGCCCACCGCGGGCTCCTGCGGCTGCGCGGCACCGGCGCCGACGCCGACCCCGCCTCGGCGGTCTCCGACCTCGAGCGTACGCCACCGCTCCTCAACAGCCTGCTCGAGCGACCGCTCCGGCTCGAGGCTCGCCTGATCGGCTCGGGTCGGCGCATCCCGGCCGGGCTGTCGCTGATGGCCGTCTTCCGCTGAGCCGGGCTCAGGGCGCGGCGGCGACGACCGGAGTCACCCGGTAGAGGAGGCCGGTGGCCGCCGGCCTGGCGTGGAGGTCGGCGGTGACGTCGGTGCCGTGGGCCTGAACCCAGAGCACGGCGGCCGAGCACGCCGGGAGGACGTGGTAGGGCGGGTGGGGACAGCGGCCTCGCATCAGCACATAGGAGACGGCCCCGGCGGCGATGCGGGCGCGCAGCTCGGGAAGCGTAACCAGGGGACGCGCGTTGACGGTGGTGAGGAGGAGGACCGGCCGGGCGTCGCGGACGAGCAGCGGGGCGGCGAGGCTCGGCGCGCTCGCCGCGAACTCGTAGGCCGCCGTCCCCTGGTGGCCGCGCAGGTACCCGGAGAGCGCGGCGACGAGCGGCGCCTTCAGCTCGGGCGAGGCGGCCTGCACACCGCTGTGGTCGCGCACCAGGCGGACGTCGCGGGCGAGCGGAAACCCGAGCACGGAGAGCACGACCAGGGTGCCGACGACCGGCGGCGCCGCCCAGCCCGGCCAGCGCCCGTCGGCGCGACGCGCCGCCCGGTACCCGAGCACGAGGAGCACGGCGGCGACGGCAGCGAGCACGGCGCCGAGCCCGAGGCCCGTCCGGACGACGGTGCCGCGCCCGGTGACCGCGGCGGTCTCGAGCAGGACGAGCCCGAGCCCCGCGAGCAGCAGGTAGGCGACGAACGGATCGCGCAGCCGCCGGGCGAGCACCGCCACCGAGACGCCGACGGCGACGGCGACGGCCGGCGTGAACGCCTCGAGATAGCGTGGATGGACCCGGCCGGCGAAAGAGAAGAGGAGGAGCCCGGTGAGGAGCCAGACGGCCACAGCGACCGCCGCGGCCCGGCCGATCGCCACCCGGCGCTCAGCCCCGGCCGCCAAACGCACGAGAAGGCGGGCCGAGCAAGCCGCGGCCAACCCCCCAAAAACGAGCGCGGCGAACAGGACGGTCCCGATCAGGCCGCCGAAGTCGACGAGCGACCGCTTGAAGAGGCGCAGGGGTCCGGCCGGGGCGCTCGGCGGGCGGACGGCATGGCGCTTCGCCGCCGCGGCCCTCGGGGCGGCGGAGGTGCCCTTGGCCTCCGTCGTCGCGGCGGCGGGCGGCCTCGCCGGTCTGGCGGCCGGCGGGACGGCATCGAAGCGCGAGGGATGCGGCGGCTGGGTCACCCGGTCGCTGCCGTTGTAGACGAAGACGGCGTTCCAGACGCTGCCGTTGGTCGACCCGATCGGATAGGGGCGGTCGGGGGCGGGGAGCAGCGAGACCGCGACGAGCCAGCTGAGAGCGACGGCGCTGAAGGCGGCGGCGACCGCGGCCAGCCGCCGGAGGCGGAAGGTCACCCGCTCGCCGCGCCAGCTGATCCAGAGGAAGACGAGGAACGCCGGGACCGGGACCAGCGCCTCGAAGAGCTTGACGTTGAAGTCCAAGCCGAGGAGGAGCGCCGCGAGGACGAGCCAGCGCAGCCGGCGCCGCTCGGCGTAGCGCAAGAGGAGCCAGGCGCAACCGACGAGCAGCGCCATCATCAGCGAGTCCATCGTGTCGCTGCGCGCGGTCACCACGGCGGCCGGCAGCACGGCGAGGGTCAGGGCGCTCCACAGCGCCGCCGGCCGTCCGGCCAGGCGGCGGACGAGGTCGTAGAGCAGCGGGACGGCGGCGGTCCCGGCGAGGGCCGACGGGAGCTTCAGCACGGTCGAGTTGAAGCCGAGGAGCTTGACGGCGATGACCTGGAGCCACAGGTCGAACGGCGGCTTGTCGATCGAGGCGCTCGCGCTCGGGTCGAACGCGCCGAAGAAGAAGTTGTGGAGCGACTGGGTCATCGAGCGCACGGCCGCGTCGTAGAATGGGTTCTCGGGGACGTTGCCCAGCCCGATCAGGCGTACGGCGGCGGCCAGCACGGTGACGAGGACGATCGCCGCCAGCCAGCGCCCCCGCGCGTCCGCGGCTCCGGGGGGACCCCCGGCGGAGTCGGCGGCGGCGGTCGTCATCGCCCGCCGGACGTCGGCGCGAGCTCCGGCGCTCCGCGGTGGGCGAACGACCAGATGCGGTTGGCGGCGAAGGTGGCCAGGAAGACGATCACCACGACCACCGCCTGGGCGATGATCTTCTCGACGCCGAGCAGGTGGACGAGGACGAACAGGAGGACGAGGTTGCCGAGCAGGGCCCCGGCCTGGACGGCGGCGTAGCGTGTCGCCGACGACAGGTGGCTGACGGCGCCGGCCTGGAAGGTCCACCGCCGGTTGAGGAAGTAGCCGTTGACCGAGCCGACCGCGTAGGCAACCGTCGAGGCGAGCAGGTACTGGACGCCGAGCTTCACCGCCGCCACGTAGATGGCGAAGCCGATCAGGCTGTTGGCGATACCGACCACGCCGTACTTGGCGAGCTGGGCGATGATCGGCGCGCCGACGGGCGGCGGCGGCAAGACGGGGCTGGACATCGGCCACAGGATGAAGCACCCGGGGGCGTTTTGGTTACGGTCGGTTAGGTGGCGGCGGCCGCCGGGGCGCCGCGGTTTATTCTCTGTGGCGTAGGGGTCGCCCGCCCGGGCGCGAACTAGCGAGGAAGCGATGACCCCCGACGAGAGCCAAGAGCCTCCCATCCAGCTCCAGCCGGTCCGCTCACTGAAGCTCCTGAGCGTCTGCGCTCCGGTCTTCGACGAGGAGGACGTCGTCGAGGCCTTCTACGACCGGGCGACCGCCGCCCTGACCGGTTTCGACTACGAGCTGATCATCGTCAACGACGGGAGCAACGACGCCACGGCGGCGATCCTCAACCGCCTGGCCGACGCCGACCCGCGCCTGCGCGTCGTCCACCTCTCGCGCAACTTCGGCCACCAGGCCGCGCTGACCGCCGGGCTCGAGCACGCCCGGGGCGAGGCGGTGGCCATGCTCGACGCAGACCTCCAGGATCCGCCGGAGCTGATCCGAGACATGGTCGGGCTCTGGGCGCAGGGGTCCGACGTGGTCTACGCGGTGCGTGAGAAGCGGGAGGGCGAGACGCGCTTCAAGCTGGCCACGGCCGAATGGTTCTACCGGGTCTTCGACAAGCTCGCCCAGGTCGATCTGGAACCGAACTCGGGTGACTTCCGCCTGCTCGACCGCCGGGCGCTCGACGCGCTGCTGGCCATGGGCGAGCGGAGCCGCTTCCTCCGGGGGATGACCGTGTGGATCGGCTTCACCCAGACGGCGATCAGCTACCAGCGCGACGCCCGCCACGCCGGCGAGACCAAGTACCCGCTGCGCAAGATGCTCCGCTTCTCACTCGATGCGATCTCGTCGTTCTCCCACCTGCCGCTCCAGCTGGCCACCTACCTCGGCTTCTTCTTCTCGGTGGTCGCCTTCCTCGCCATCCCGGTGGTCATCGCCCTGCGCATCTTCGACGCCTACCTCCCGGGGTTCAGCTCGATCACCATCGCCATCCTCATGCTCGGCGGGATCCAGCTGATCGCCATCGGCCTGATCGGCGAATACGTCGGGCGCATCTACGACGAGGTCAAACGCCGGCCGCTCTACATCGTCGGCGAGCAGCGCAACGAGCCCGTGGCCCTCGAGGACAGCCCCCGGGCCGAGCAGCTGTCGGCCCCCTGACCGCGCCGCGCCCGGCGCGACCGTCCCCTCATCAGGGCCTCCGCCCTTCCGGCTCCGGCGGAGATGGCGCCGCGCGGAAGGGCCGCGGAGCTCGCGTGCCGGCGCTGAGACCTCGGCGTCGCCCGTGCGCTCGACGCGGTGCCAGCCGAGCCGCGACCCCATCAGGGCGGAGACGATGGAGTCCAGGACGACCAGGTAGAGGAGCTGGCGGTGGACGAGCTGCTGGAGCGGCAGCGCCCAGAGCGGCCTCCGCGACTCGCCGTCGAAGCCGAAGGCGCACCAGGCGAGCAGCATCTGGAAGGCGTTGAAGGCCAGCCAGAAGCCGAGGATGGGCCATGGATCGAGGAAGAGGATCGAGTAGACGGCGAAGAGGTCGATCAGCGGAGCGGCGAGCGGGAGGATGACCTGGAAGAGGAGGAGGTAGGGGATCGCCCGCGTGCCGACGCGTCCCTGCCGGGGGCGCCACATCGACGCTCGGTGCTTCCAGATCGACTGGAACGTCCCGTAGGCCCAGCGGTGGCGCTGGCGGTAAAGGCCGCGGAGCGTCGACGGCGCCTCCGTCCAGGCGCGGGCATCCCCGGCGTAGACGACGCTCCAGCCGGCGCGCCCGATGTCGAGCGTGATGTCGGTGTCCTCGGCCAGCGTGGCCCCGGAGACCCCGCCGATGTCGGCCAGCGCGCTCCGCCGGAAGGCCCCGATCGCCCCGGGCACGGTCGGCGTGGCGCCCAGGACCTCGTACATCCGGCGGTCGAGGTTGAACCCCATCACGTACTCGATGTGCTGCCAGCGCCCGATCAGGCCGCGGCGGTTGCCGACCTTGGTGTTGCCGGAGATCGCCCCGACGTCGGGATCACGGAAGCGCTGGACGAGATGGACGAGCGTCAGCGGCTCGAAGATCGTGTCGCCGTCGACGGTGACGACGATCGGCTGCCGGCTGGCCGCGAGGCCGCGGTTGAGCGCGGACGCCTTGCCGCAATTGGCCTGGCGCAGGAGCCGCAGCCCGGGGAGATCGAGCTGCTCGACGATCTCGACGGTGCGGTCGGTGGAGCCGTCATCGACGACGATCAGCTCGAAGTCGCCTGAGTACTCCGAGGCGGCCAGTGAGCGCACCGCCCGCTCGATCCCGACCTCCTCGTTGTAGGCGGGGACGAGGATCGACACCCCCGGTATGTGGTCGAGGTCGGCGGGCAGGCGCCGCATCCGGGCGACGTGGACGCGGGCCAGGACGAGTCCGAGCCCCATCCGCAGAGCGGCGAGGCCGGTCACGCAGAACACCATCAGGGTGAGGAAGCCGGTCACCGCAGCGGCGATCGTCAGCATCGCGTCGAAGGCCTCGCCGCGCAGCCGCTGGGCCGCGGTGGCCGGAACCTCGACGTCGCCGACGCCGAGCCCGGCGAGATCGGAGACCCGTACGAACGAGTAGTGGCGGGCCCGCAGCTCGGCGATCAACAGCGGTAGGGCGGCCACCGTCTCGGTGCGGACGCCGCCGGCGTCGTGCATCAGGACGATCCCGCCCTGTCGGTTGGCCGGAAGCTTGGCGATCACGTTGGCGAGGATCGTCGGGACGCCCGGCCGGGTCCAGTCCTCGCTGTCGTAGTTGGCGAGGACGATGTCGTAGCCGTGGCGGGCGATCGATCCCCAGGCCGCCGCCTGCGTGGGAGTCACGGCGTTGGTGGTCGAGGAGTACGGGGGCCGCACCAGGCGGGGGCGGACGCCGGTGATGCCGCTGATCGCGCTCTCGGTCAGCGCGATCTGGAGCTGGCGCTGCCAGTCGGGCAGGACCGCCGGGTCGACGTGGGTGAAGGTATGGTTGCCGAGCTCGAAGCCGTCCCGGTAGAGCATCCGCACAAGCCGCTGGTGGCGGACGACCTGGCTGCCGACGAGGAAGAACGTGGCCGGCACGTGCTCGCGGCGGAGGATCTCGGCGATCCGTGCCGTGTAGGGCCCCGGCCCGTCGTCGAAGGTCAGGGCGATCCGCCGGCCCGGGAGATGCTCGGCACCGACGAGGCCGCCGCGCCCACCGGCCGCGAGGATCGGCGGAAGGCCGTGCAGGGCCGAGACCCCGCCCGACCCGGCCGGCGTCGAGCTGGCGCCGATGGTCTTGGTGGTGAAGCCGTCGACCAGCAGAAGCAGCACGAGCATGCCGAGCATGAGGACCAGGAGCAGGCGGCGCCCGCGAGCAGGCGCCGGCTGCCCGGAGCTGGTTGCGGGCTCCGCGGTTCGCCCTGCGCTCATGCGGCCGATGGTGACGGGCGGGTCGCTTCAGGCCGCCGACCTCGCCACACCTTAGGCCGATCTTGACCGAGCGCTAACACAGCGGCGCGGGTCGGCTGACCTATCGTTGGACGGATGGGCAAGCGTCGGGCGCCACCGGCTATGCCCGGCCCGACCGTCCGCCGACGCGGACGCTGGTCGCCGCGGGCGCCTCCGTCGATCTGGCGCCCTACTCGGTGACCGTGCTGCGCACCTCGTGAGTAGTCTTTCCGGCGCCGACTAATGTCGGGGATCGGACGTGCCGAGGAGGGATGTATGGACCAGCGCGAGGAGCGGGTGATGTTCGAGACGCCGAACCACACGATTCGTGGGACGGTGACGCTCGCGCGGGAGGGCTACCGGAGCCGCGTATCAGACATGCTGAACGCCTCCGAGCGCGTGTTCATCCCGCTCACCGACGCGACGATCGAACCACTGAGCGGCGGCGAGATCACCCACCACCCGTTCGTGGCGGTCGCGCGCAGTCACATCGTGTTCGCGGTCGGGCTCGAGTCCGACAGCCGAACCTAGTGGACACCACTAGCCGCCGCACGTCGAATACCATCGCCCAAGGCTGATCGCCGGCCCGGCTCGGAGAGCGTTCCGGACGCACAAATCGAAGCGGAGGGCAGCGATGGCGCACAAACCGATCAGGCCGCTCGGAGCCGTGGTGAGGGGGGCGATCGCCGGGACGGCGGGGACCCTGGCCATGGACCTGGTGATGTGGCAGCGCTACCGCCAGGGCGGCGGGGAGGAGGGATTCCCGGCGTGGGGGTCCTCAGCCGGTCTCGAGAGCTACGACGACGCTCCAGCGCCGGCTCAGGTGGGCCGGCGGATCGTCGAGGGCTATCTGCAACGGGAGCTGCCGGCGAGCTCGGCGCGGCTGATGAACAACGTCATGCACCTGCTGACCGGGACCCAGTGGGGCGTCGTCCACGGAATCCTCGCCGTGTCATCCGGCCGCAGCGGCCCGGTGGCGGGGGTGCGGACCGGGATGACGGCCTGGCTCGCCAGCTACGCGCTGCTCGCGCCGGCCGGCCTCTACGAGCCGATCTGGGCGTACCCGCTCGGGGTGCTGGCCGACGACGCGAGCGCACACGTCGTCTACGGGCTCGGAACGGCGGTGACCTTCAGGGTCCTGGCGGCGGGCCGCCTCTGAGCCTCAGCCGGTGATGCTCCGCACCCGCTTGACAGCGAGCATCGTCCACCCTTAGGCTGTCTAGGTATGGAAGCCGCTTCGCCGGTGCGGGGCGATCTGGATGTGATGCTGTTGGCCGTGCTCAGTCGTGGGTCGGCCCACGGTACGCGATCATCGAGGAGCTTCGCGGGCGCAGCGGCGGTGTCTTTGCCCTGCCCGAGGGCACGGTGTATCCGGCGTTGCATCGTTTGGAGCAGGAGGGACTCCTCTCCAGTAGATGGGCGGCCGGTCCGGGGCGGCGCCGGCGGGTCTACGAGCTGACGCCGCGGGGCCGCCTCCGGCTCGGGGCGCGTCGGCGGGCCTGGGCGGACTTCGCGGTGGCGGTCAGCGCGGTTCTGGAGGAGCCGTCATGCGCGACGAGTCCGTGATCGAGCGGTATCTCGCCGACCTCGAAGCCGAGTTGGCGCTACCGCGAAGGACCCGGGAGCGGATCGTCGCCGAAGCGCGGGATCACCTATACGACACCGTGGCCGACGATCCACGCCCGGACGGTGCCGCGACACGGGCGATCGCCGCCTTCGGCGCACCGGCGGTGATCGCGCGGCGCTACGCCAAGCGAATTGGCGACCGGCGCGACGCGGCGGGCCGTGCGCCGTGGGGCGGCGACGCTCGCGACGTCCCTGGTGCTCTGCGACCTGTTGACGAGCAGCTTCATCCACGTCTCGGCCGGCTGGGTCAACGACGGCCCGGGCTCGGCGCTGCTGTGGATCACCATGCAGGTTGCGCTGGTAGCCGGCGTCGTCAGCCTTGCCCGAGCTCACTCGGCCCGCCGTAGTGCGGTCCTCGACACCGTTCGCCTGCGCTACACCGTCCGCGGCCTCGTCGTGCTCGCCGGCTGCAGCGTGGTCGCGCTGGCGCTCGCCGCCGCCGACGTGGTCGACGAGCTCGCCACGACGGGCATCGACCGCGCTCCGGTGGCGCTCATCGGGGCGCTGACGCTGTCGGTGGCCGTCCTCCCCGCGGCCGGCGCAACCGCCGCCTGGCAGGCCGCTCGCCGTCTCGCCGCAATCGATGACGCACCACTGACGGCCACCGGCCGCGAGCCCTCCGCGACTTGCGCGACGCCGTGAGCCACGGCGTCACCTGGACGTCCGACCGGCTCCCCCTCGCGAAGTCGACCCGCCGGCCGATCATTTCGCCCTTCGCAGGAGCCATTCTGCGCGGAGCCGGAAGGCACTTCGACCCCGCCGTGCACCCCTGGCGCTATGGCGCACTGGTCGCGCTGCTCGCCGGCGCCACCGTCCCGACGCCCGCTCTCGTCGTGCTCCTGCTCACGGCTGGCCTCCGGGCGCCTCAACTCAGCCAACTTGCCACCGCCGCACCGTTGATGATCGCCGTCGAGGGCGCTCTCGTCCTCGCCGCCACGCAACCATCGGCACCTTCCTCGGCCTACGCCCGACGCCCAACCGGCCCACCGGTACGGCCGAGGAAACCGCTCGCAACACGATCTCCGGAACCTGACCGCCCAGACGCGGACCGACGGCGACCGGGCGCGAGCGGACCTGTCGGACGGCGGGCCGGTCTCACAGTCGGGAGCCTGGCCCCGGGCGCCGTGCCGCGGAGCGAGCGACGGACCCATCGGGTCGACCAGCGAGCCAACGGAGAGAGAGGGATTCGAACCCTCGGACGAGGTTTCCCCCGTCACGCGATTTCCAGTCGCGCCCGTTCAGCCGCTCCGGCACCTCTCCAGTTTCCTCCGGCGCCTCAAGGCTACGCGAAGCGATAATCTGCCGGGGGTCACGTCCCGGCTTCGGCAGCGTGTGCCGGGCAGTCCCGAGGAGCCCCGCTTGCTCGCCTTCAGCAAAGCTTTCACGGCCGATTTCGGTCTCGTCGCCACCTTTGGCGGGATCGGCCTGCTGGTCAACGCGATCGTCGTCTACATCTACTTTCAGGTCCGGGGCGAGCATCAGCACAACGAAGCCGAGCGGCCCCCCCGGCGCTAGCCGGCCGGCCGCCGGACGCCGCCCGGGGGCGATTCCGCTTTGAGCGATTGGCCGGCCCGCCTCGCCCTGGCGGTCGCCTGCCTCGTCGCCGCCGTCGCCGCCGGCGTCGTCGTCACCCGGTCCGGCGACGGGCCGGCGGCCGTGGTGCTCGTCCGGTGCCCCCCGCCCGCCGCGCCGGCCACCGGCGCCGGCCAGTCTCCGGCCCGCGCCGGGGGCTCGCCGGCCGCCGTCGAGATCCGCGTCAACCAGGTCGGCTACGTCGCCGGCTGCCCGAAGCTCGCGCTCGTGATGGCCCGCCGGCCCCTCACCGCCGGCTTCACGCTCCTCAGCGGCTCCCGGGTCGCCCTCCAGGGCCGCCTCGGGCCCTCGCGGGGCGCCTGGAGCCGGGTCTGGCCGTACGTCTACCCGATCGACCTCAGCGCTGCCCGCGCCTCCGGCCGCTACACCCTTGCCGTAGCCGGCGCGACGTCTCCGAGCTTCGCCATCGGCTCCGCCCCGCGCCTATACGCCACCCCGATGACCAACGCCGTCGGCTTCTTCACCGCCCAGCGCGACGGACCGCAGGTCGCGCCCGGCCCCTTCCCGCGCGTCCCCTCCCACCTGCTCGACCGCAGCGCCCGGGTCTACGCCCAGCCGTCCTACCGCGGCCTGACCCTCACCGCCCCCCTGCGCCCGACCGGCGTCACGATCGACGCCTCCGGCGGTTGGTTCGACGCCGGCGACTACCTCAAGTTCGTCGAGACCGCGAGCTTCGCCGACGTCCTCCAGCTCCTCGCGCTCCGCGACTACTCGGCCTCCCCCGCCCTCCGCGCCGAGGCCCGCTTCGGCCTCGACTGGCTGACGAAGATGTGGGACCCCCGCCGCCGGGTCCTCTACTACCAGGTGGGGATCGGCGACGGCAACGGCGGCTCCGTCCTCGGCGACCACGACCTCTGGCGCCTCCCCCAGGCCGACGACCACCGGTCCCCCCGCCCGGCGGATCCCGCCTACTACGTCAGCCACCGCCCGGTGTTCGCCGCCAACGCCCCCGGCGCTCCGATCAGCCCCAACCTCGCCGGCCGGGTCGCCGCCGCCCTCGGCCTCTGCGCCCAGGTCTTCGCCCACGACGACCCGGCCCGGGCCGCCGGGTGCCTGCGCGACGGTCAGACGATCTACGCCCTGGCGGACACCCACCCGCGCGTCCCGCTGACCACCACGAGCCCGCGCGGCTACTACAGCGAGACGGAATGGCGCGACGACATGGAGCTCGGCGCGATCGAGCTCTACCTCGGCGGCCGCGCACTCGGCCGCGGCTATCCGCCCCGGACCGACGTCGACCTCTATCTCAACGACGCCGGCCGCTGGGCCGACGCCTACATCTCGAGCAAGGCCGAAGGCAGCGACTCGCTCAACCTCTACGACGTCTCCGCCCTCGCCCACTACGACCTCTACCGGGTGATGACGAGCAAGGCCTACGCCGACCTCCAGAAGATCCCCCAGAACGGGATCGACCTGCCCACCGATCCGCCCTCGCTGCTCCAGGACTACTCCGACCAGCTCGCCCTGGCCACCCGCCTCGGCCGGGTCCAGCCGTTCGGCCTGAGCAACCCGTCGACCAACCTCGACACCGTCCCCCACGCCCTCGGCTACTCGATCCAGGCGCGGCTCTACGACCGCCTGATCGGGCGCCCGACCTTCGACGGCCTCGCCTCCACCCAGCTCGACTGGGTCCTCGGCGAGAACGCCTGGGGCTCGTCCTTCGTGGTCGGCTCGGGCTCGACCTATCCCCGCTGCCCGGCCGCCCCCCTGGCCAACCTGACCAGCGGCGCGACCTTCGTCGGGGCCACCGTCGACGGCCCCTCCGACCCGGGCTCGCTCGGCCAGCGGAGCGCCCCCGACGGCTACCGCCGGTGCCCGGCGGCCGGCGGCGACCCCTGGGCCGCCTTCGACGGCTCCGGGATGGCCTACCTCGACGACGCGACCTCGTTCACGACGTCGGAGCCCGGCGACGACTTCGCCGCCCTCGCCCTCCTCGCCTTCGCGATCCAGGCCCACCAGGGGTAGACCGCCGGCTTCCGATTCGCGCTCACCCGGCCGGCGAGGGCAGGAGTCCGAAGACGGCGGACTGCGCGGCGCCCGACCGGTCGGTACCCCCGGCGACGAGGATCCGGTCGCCGACGTTGGCCGCCGCCGCGTCGGCCAGGCCGGCCGGCAGGGCGCCGGCGAAGCGGGCGAGCCCCGTCGCCGGGTCGACCGCGAAGATCGCGCGCGACGCCCCGGCGCCCCCGGCGCCGCGGCCGCCGATCACGAAGACCAGCCCGCCGAGCGCGGCCACCACGGCATGCCCGGCGGGCGCGGCGGGCGGCGGCGCCGGGGCGATGCTCGTGCTCGGCGGACTCGACCGGACCGGGGCTCCGACGAGCGCGATCGAGCGCCTCGACCGGACCGGCGCCCACGTGGTCGGCCACCTGCCGTCGGGGCTGCCGGGGGCGGCGGCGGCGTCGCTCGCTGGCACCGTCTACCTGTTCGGCGGCGGCGGCGGCGGCGTCCAGGCCACCAACGCGATCGTCGCCGTCCCGTCCCTGCGCGGCGGAGCGATCCGCCAGGTCGGCCGCCTGCCCACCGTCCTGACCGGGGCGTCGGCCACCGCGGTCGGCGGCCAGGTGTTCGTGGTCGGCGGCTTCGACGGGTCGCACGAGGTCGACAGCGTGTACGCCTGGTCGCCGGGCGGCGTCGTCCACCGGACGGCGCGCCTCCCTGCGCCGCTGCGCTCAGCCGCGGTGGCCGCAGTCGGCGGCGTGGTGATCATCGCCGGCGGGGTGTCGGGCGGCGTCCCGAGCAGAAGCATCCTCCGGTTCGATCCGGCCCTCCACGCCGTGACCCGCATCGGCACGCTGCCGCTGCTCGTCGGGCGCGCCGGGGCGGCCGCGCTCGGTGGGCTGTTTTTTGTGGTCGGCGGCCGCGGCGCTGGGGGCGCCGGGGCGTCGCGCGCGATCTTCGCGGTCGACCCGGCGACGGG
>JBPCNA010000236.1:0-5761 GCA_051001735.1 Solirubrobacteraceae bacterium | reverse complement strand
GGCCGCGACTGAGTCGCGCCGCCCGTCCGCTGCTCGACCGCTTCGACCGCCGTCGCCTGCGCCTGATCGGCCGCCCGGGGGCTCGCCTCCTCGACGTCGGCGCCGGGCGTGGGCGCTTCGTCGCCGCCGCCCGAGCCGCCGGCTACCGGGCCGAGGGGATCGAGCCGTCGCTGCGCGGGGTGACCGCCGCCCGCGACGCCTACGGGGTGTCGCTCCGCCACGAAAACCTCGCCGGCGCCGACGTCGCGCCCGGGTCGGTCGAGGTGATCACCATCTGGCATGTGCTCGAGCACCTCGACGACCCCGGCCGAGCCCTCGCCACGCTGGCCGGCTGGCTCGAGCCGGGCGGGGCGATCCTGGTCGGCGTGCCCAACCTGGCGAGTCTCCAGGCCCGGATCGGCGGCGCCCGCTGGTACCACCTGGACGTCCCCCGCCACCGGACGCACTTCACCGCACGCGGCGTCGTACTCGCGCTCGAGGCGGCCGGCCTCGAGCCCGTGCGCGTCACGCACGTCCTGGCCGAGCACAACCCGTTCGGCATGTGGCAGTCGCTGGTCAGCCGCCTGACCCGCCGGCCGTCCTACCTCTACAACCTGCTCAAGCGCAACGCCCCGCTGCGCAGCCGCGACCTCCCGATCACCGTGGCCGGGCTCGGGCTGCTCCCCGCCGCCGCCGTGCTCGAGCTCGCCGCCGGCCTGGCCCGCCGGGGCGGCACCGTCGCCGTGCTCGCCCGGCGCCCCGGCGCTAGGGAAGACTGACGAGGTTGCCGAGGATGCGATAGCCCGACACCGACGGGTGGTCGCCGTCCATCGTGTAGGTGGGTCTCATCAGGCCCGGGTGGAGGGGGTCTTCGAGCGCGTGGTAGAAGGCGTAGACCGGGACGTTCTCGTCGCGGCCGATCTGGTCGATGCTCGCGTTGAGCTGACCGATCAGCAAGGAGGCCGCCGGGCCGCCGTTGTTCCACGGCAAGAGCTCCGCCAGCGCCACGCGCAGCCCGAGGCTCTTGCCGCGGACGACCATCTGGCGCAGGTCAGCCGCCGCCGCCGACACCGGACGCCCCTGGGCGATGTCGTTGATGCCCCCCTGGATGATCAGGTAGCGCGCGCCCACCGCGCAGGCGCCCAGCCGCTTGGCGATCTGGTCGGTCCGCTCGCCGAACACGCCGCAGTTGCGGAAGGTCACGTAGTTGCCGAGCAGCCGCTGCGCCCAGTACTCGTACTGGCTCTGCACGCTGAGGTGGGGGCCGATCTGCAGGCGGATGGCCGGCGACGGATCCCAGAGCGGCGAGCCGGCGGTGATCGAATCGCCGAGCGCGGCGACGATCGCCTTGTTCGGGCTCGGGTCCGTTCTCGCCGTCCGGTGGACGGCGGCGGCCGAGCCGCAGCCCGTGAGCGTGGCCACGGCGAGCAGGGCGGCCACCGATGTGGCGCGGTTCACGGCAGCAGCTCGCTCACCGCGCCGAGGAGATCGCCGTCGTAACGCCGGCGGCCGCCCGGCACGAGGCGGGCCAGCGCGTCAGCGGCGGCGGCCACGTGCGCCGGCGTGTCGGGACCGGTGAGGACGACGATCGGCGGCGCGAGGCCGCGGAGCTCCGCCCGCGTGACCGGCCAGCTGGCGAGCCCGGCGTAGTCGGCGAGGAAGCCGCGATGGGCTTCGCGCGCACGCCCGAGCCGCTCGGCCCCGGCGCGGCCGGCGAGCCAGTCCTCGACGGCGGCCGCCGGCCCGGCGTGGCGCAGCGAGCGCTCGAGCCGGGCGCGCTCCTCGCTCATGATCTCGGTTGCCTCGGGGACGAAGGCGTAGAGCGGCGGGTCCGCCACGACGGCCGCCCCGACCAGGGCGGCGTGCCGCTTGATCAGGTCGAGCACGACCAGGGCGCCGAAGCCCTCGCCGACCGCCGTCACCCCGGCGAGCCCCAGCCCGGCCAGGAGCGCCGCAGCGTCCTGTGCCTGCTCGGCGACGGTGGTCGCCGTGTAGGGCTCGGGTGCTCCGCTCGAGCCGTAGCCGCGGCGGTCGAAGGCGATCGTCGTCGCGCGATCGGCGAGGCCGGCCACCAGCGGCGCGAAGGCCGCGGCATCGGCGGCCAGCCCGTGGACGAGGAACACCGGAGAACCCTCGCCGCGCACCTCGTAGTGGAGCTCGACCCCGGCGCCTTCCATCATCGGCATGGCGGAAACGCTATCGGGAGTCCGTGGGTGGCGCGGAGCCGGCCCGCGGTAGGCTTTGCGGATGGAAGGCTTCGGCGGACTCTTCGGCGACCCGGACGAACTGCAGAAGCGGATGGCGGAGTTCGCCGAGCAGATGCAGGGTCAACAGCGCCTGGCCTGGGCCGACAACGCGATCAAGCTCGCGGTGGAGATGACGGTGGCGGCGATCAACCGGGTCAACGTCCAGGGCAACCCCGAGCAGCAGGCCCAGCAGATCCGCGCCGTGATGGCCGTGGTCTTCCCCGAGGCGGTCACGCTCGTGCGCGAGGCGCGCGAGGGCCTGCAGTAGCGTCCGGGTCCGCCTTCTCGGCCTCGCGCTCGGCGCGCCCGAGTCGGACCACCTCCTTGAAGGAGCGGAAGCCGAAGATGAACACCAGCGCCCCGAAGCCGACGGACGCGGTGAAGGCGGCGATGGCGATCTGCTGGCCCACCGAGTAGGCGGCGACGACGTCGCCGCCGGCGGTCGCCGCGAAGACACGGACGAGCAGCGCCTGCTGCACCCCGGCCCCGCCCGGCGTCAGCGGCACCGCTCCGGCGACGGCGTTGACGCCGAACACGAGCAGCACATTCCCGACCGACCCGCCGACGCGGAAGGCGTCGAGCAGGAACCAGAAGGCCGCGGCCCGGCAGAGCCAGCCCGCCGCCTGCAGCGCGAATACCTCGACCATGTAGCGGCGGCGGTCGCGGAGGATGGTGAGGCCCTGGCGGACGCGCGCCCAGAAGGCGCGGACCCGGCGCGAGAGGACGGCGAAGCCGATCAGGCCGGCCACGCCCGAGGCGGTGAGCAGGAACAGGGTGAAGCGCGGGTGGGCCGCCAGGTAGGAGAGGTCGAAGGCGTTGAGCTTGGCGAAGTCCGGCGGCTTGGGGAAGACGCCCTGGGTGAACGCGTAGATCAGCACGAGCACACCGACCGCCGTGTCGAAGATCCACTCGACAGCGAACGACGCGGCCACCGCCGGGTAGCTCGAATGGGGCACCGACGTCTTGCAGAGGAAGAGCTTGATCACGTCGCCGCCCCGGGCCGGGACGACGTTGTTGAAGCCGACGGCGGCGAAATAGGCCCCCCAGATCCGCCGCCACTGGATGCGCTCGAGCGGATAGGCGGCCCGCAGCGTGTGGAAGATCGCCCGCGAGCGGAGGGTCAGGTTGGCGCCGAAGAACAGCAGGGCCAGCAGCAGCGCCCCCCAGTGGACGGCGGCCAGGTTGGCGAAGAACCGGCCGACGGCGTCGAAGAAGGCGCTGATGCTGTGGGCGAGGGAGGCTGAGGCGAGTCTCACCACCGCTCCAGCCTACGCCGGGGACTTACCCCCCGGCGAGCTGGGCGGCGCTCGGCGTGCTCTCGCTGATCGGCTGCCCGGCCGCCTGGGCGGCGGAGCCGGCCGAGGTCACGTCGGTGTTGGCCGACTCGATCGCCGCCGCGTCGACGTTGCCGCCCTTGATCCGGGTCCCCAGCGCCTGGAGCTTGCTCGACAGCGCGGTCAGCGGCGCGAGCAGCTTCGACAGCAGCGGGCTCGACTGGGCGTCGACGAGCGCGAGCTTGATCTCGTGGTAGGCGAAGAGCCCGGCCAGGCCGGCCTTGACCTTCGTGAGCTTGTGGCTGAAGAGGCCGCCGCCGGTCAGCTCGCCCGCCTTGAAGGGCTTGTAGATGAAGTGATGGAACGCGCCGAAGGCGAGCCCGGCGTGGAGCACGAACTTGGTCTTGGCGAAGCTCGTGTGGTTGGTGGTCGTGCCGTTCGAGCCCGTCGACGACGAGCTGCCGCAACCGACCGACGCGAACGCGAGGACGGCGATGAGGGCGAAGGCGGCGATCCTGCCTCGTCTGGGCATCCTGGGCTCCTTGGGTAGCGCGTGGCGGAGGCCGAGCATACCCTCGCCGCCGGAGCGCGTGGCGAAACGTCAACCGGCCCGGCGGGAGCGCCCGAGGCGGCCGCCGTCACGCCGCGGCCGAGCGCCCGGCGAGAGCCTTCAGCACCGCGTCGTCGTGCGTCTTCGGCGAGACCTTGGGCAGCACGTGGGCGACCACGCCGGCGGCGTCGACGATGAAGGTGGACCTCGCGTTGCCCCAGTAGGTGCGGCCGTACATCGACTTCTCGACCCAGACTCCGTAGCGCTCGGCCACGGCGTGATCGGCGTCGGCGAGCAGCGTGAAGTCGAGGTCGTGCTCGGCGTGGAACTTCTTGACCTTGGCGACCGGGTCGGGCGAGACGCCGAGCACCGCGGCTCCGGCCGCGGCGTAGTCGTCGTGGCGGTCGCGCACGCCTCAGGCCTGCGTCGTGCACCCCGGGGTGTCCACTCCGGGTTGAATAAACAGTACAATGAGCCTATGACCCCACCACAGCGCAGGGCAGTTGGCATCGTCAGGGTGTCGCAGGTCAACGGCCGCGGCGGCGACTCGTTTCACAGCCCCGACACTCAGCGCGAGCGGATCCACGACGCCTGCGCGAAGAACGGCTGGAAGCTCCTCACCGTCCACGAGGAGCTCGACGTCAGCGGCGGCAAGCCGCTCGATCAGCGCCCCGGCCTCCTCGCCGCTGTGAAGGCGGTCGAAGCCGGCCGCGCTGAGATCGTGCTCGCCGCCTACCTCGACCGGCTGACCCGCGACCCCGGGGTCAGGGACCAGGTGATCGACCGCATCGAAGCTGTTGGCGGTGAGGTGTTCGCCGTCGACATGGGCCGCCAGACGAACGGGACCGCCGTCGAGCAGCTGACCGGCACGCTCGCCAGCGCCGTCCACCGCTACGTCCGCCGCGTCGGAGCCGAGCGGTCCCGGGAAGCCCAGGTCGCGGCGATCGCGCGGGGCGTGGCGCCGTGGCCGAACATCCTGCCCGGCTACGAGCGCGGGCCGAGCGGCGTCTTCCAAGTCGACCCGGAGACCCAGGCCGTGGTCGTAGACGCGTTCAAGATGAGGGCCGCCAAGAGCACGGTCCAGGCCGTCCGCGACCACCTGGCCGCCAACGGCATCGTCCGCTCCTACCACGGCACCTCCGCGCTCCTGGCGTCCCGGATGGTCCTCGGCGAGCTGCACTTCGGCGACTACGAACCGAACCTGGAGGCGTGGCCCGCGATCGTCGACCGGGACTTGTGGGCCCGCGTCCAACGGATGAAGGTGAGCCGGGGCCGCCGCGCGAAGTCCGACCGCCTGCTCGCCCGTCTCGGGGTTCTCCGCTGCGGGACGTGCGACGCCCGGATGGTTGTCGGATCCGCCGTCAGTGGGAGGTATTTCGTCTACCGCTGCCCGCCGAACGGCGGATGTAGCCGGCACGTCACGATCTCCGCCGAAGTGGTCGAGGCGTTGGTCGTGGCCGCTGTCCGCGCCGGCCTGGATGGCTGCTTCGGATTCCGTGCCGCCCAGGACAACGTCCGCGAGGCTCGTGTGGCCCTCCAGAGCGCCCAGAGCGACCTAGACAGTGTGATCCGGATGCTGGCTGACTTCACCAACGAGCTGGCGGCGAAAGAGCGGCTGGTGGAGTTGCGCAGGGTGCACGACCTGGCCCAGGAGCGGGTCGACCAACTCTGCGACGTTGGCGGCCGCGAGATCCTCGAGCTCGACGGGGACT
>JBPCNA010000235.1:0-22789 GCA_051001735.1 Solirubrobacteraceae bacterium | reverse complement strand
GCGCCCCGGCGCCGCCGCCGGCGGCGCCGGCCGCGACTGCCGGCCGGGGCGGGCTCATCTTCGGCGTGCTGGCGGCGCTCGTCCTCGTCGGCGTGATCGTCGTCCTCCTCCTGTCGAGCGGCGGCGGCGGTGCGTCGAAGGGCACGGTGCACCTGTCCCCGGTCACCTCGCCCGACGTCCCGACGCTGGTCAACGAGCTCAACCGGCTCGTCGACTCGAACACCGGCTAACCCGGCGTGCCGGGAGCGGCTCCGGCCCGCAGGGCGGCCGCCGTCGCCGCCAGCGTGCCCGCGATCACCCCGTCGCGCAGGTCGGCCATCAGGCGGGCGAGAAAGGTGAGGTTGTGCAGCGTGAGCAGGCGGGCCCCGGTCAGGTCGCGGCTCCGCGTCAGGTAGTGGAGGTAGGCGCGCGAGAGCCCGGTGGAGCACGCTGGGCACGGACAGCCGGGGAGGAGCGGCTCGTCGGACTCGCGCCAGGGGGAGCGGTCGAGGGCCACGCGCCAGCGCGCGGCTGGGTCGGCGACCAGGGCGACGCCGTGGCGGGCGAGGCGCGTCGGCATCGCGCAGTCGAACGTGTCGATGCCGAGCTCGACGCCGCGAATCAGGTCGTCGACGTCACCGATCCCGAGCAGGTGGCGGGGGCGCTCGGGCGCAACGCGGTCGAGCGCCTCGGTGCTCCAGCCGACGACCTCGTACATCTGCGCCTTGTCGGCGCCGAGCGACCCGCCGATCGCCACCCCGTCGCACGGCCGCGCCGCCACGGCCTCGGTCGAGGCCCGCCGGAGATCCTCGTAGACGCCGCCCTGGGAGATCGCGTAGAACAGCGACCCGTCGGGCGCGCGCGCGTCGCGCCAGGCGAGGCAGCGGTCGAGCCAGCGGTGGGTCCGGTCGGTCGACCGTTCGGTGTAGTCGCGGTCGACGTTGAACGGCGTGCACTCGTCGAAGGCGAGCACCACGTCGCTCCCGAGCGCAGCCTGGATCGCCATCGAGGTCTCCGGCCCCATGAAGCGCTCGTCGCCGTCGCGGGCGGAGCGGAAGCGGACCCCGTCCTCCTCGATCGCCAGGATCGCCCCCGGCTCGCCGCCGGGGCCGCCCGCCCGGGGTGGCGGCCGCCGCCCCTTGATCTCGTCCGCGACCGTCCCGTGACCCATCGAGAAGACCTGGAACCCGCCCGAGTCGGTGATGATCGGGCCGCGCCAGCCCATGAAGCGATGGAGGCCGCCGCGTCGCTCGATCAGTCCCTCGCCTGGGTCGAGGTGGAGGTGGAAGGTGTTGCCGAGGACGATGTCGTAGCCGAGCGCGGCGACCTCGTCGGCCGCCAGCCCGCGAACGCTCGCCTTGGTGGCCAGCGGGACGAAGCACGGCGTCCGGACCGGACCGTGCCCGGTGGCCAGGATGCCCGAGCGGGCCTGCGAGGCGAGATCGCGCGCGATAATGGTCAGCGCGGGCACCGCGGGGGATCGTAGAGCGCCGCGCCGCCTCACCCGGACGATGCTCGCCTCCCTAATCTCGATCACCCAGAATCTGGGGTACCCGGTCCTGTTTCTGCTGGTGATGGTCGAGTCGATGGGCGTCCCCGTGCCCGGCGAGACGGCGCTCATCGCCGCGGGGCTTGCCGCCAACCAGGGCAAGCTCTCGATCGAATGGGTGATCGCGATCGCCGCCGCCGCAGCGATCATCGGCGACAACATCGGCTTCGAGATCGGCCGGCGCGGCGGCCGCGCCCTGCTCGAGAAACCCGGGCGCTTCGAGGACCAGCGGCGCCGCGTCCTGGAGATCGGCGATCCGTTCTTCGCCAAGCACGGCCCCAAGGCCGTCTTCTTCGGGCGCTGGCTCGCCGGCCTGCGCATCTGGGCGGCCTGGCTGGCCGGAGCCAGCGACATGCGCTGGCGCACCTTCTTCGTCTGGAACGCCGCCGGCGGCATCGGCTGGGCGACGACGGTTGGGCTGGCCGCCTACTTCGGCGGCAAGGCGGTCGAGAGCGTGATCGCGCAGGTCGGGCTCTACGGCGCCGTCGCCGTCGCCGTCATCCTGATCGCGCTCTATGTGGTGCACCGCCGCCGGACGGCGCACTGAGCGTCAGCCGCAGCCGCCTCCCGGGGCGGCCGCGCCCGGGGAGACGCGCTCCCAGTAGCCGGCGAGCCGATCGAGCTCGGGATCCTCGAAGTGGACGAGGAAGTGGCGGCGCACGCCGGCCAGGTGGGTCGGCCGGACCGCGGCGAGCTTGGCGTAGCCGGCCTCGGTCAGGCGGGCGTAGGCGCCGCGGGCGTCCTGCTCGCAGCTGTGGCGGGCCACCAGCCCCTCGCGCTCGAGGCGGTCGATCAGCCGGGTCAGGCCGCTGCGGCTGAGCAGGACACAGGCGGCCAGATCGCACATCCGCATCCGCGCGTCGTCGGCCTGGTCGAGGTAGAGCAGAACCTCGTAGGAGGTCAGTTGAAGCCCGTGGACCTGCTCGAGCTCGCTGTCGAGCGCCTTGACCAGGTGGGCATGTGCCCGGAGCAGCCCGCGCCAGGCACCAAGCTCGCGGGCGCTCAGGCACGCGCCGGATTCGCCCGGGGCGGCGGGCGGCGAATCGGTGGGGCGCGCGACGGTGCTCATCTCGGACCCACGCTACCAGCGACCTCGGAGGGCGGGGAAGCTTGTCTCATCCCCAATATGATTGCACACACAACGGTCACCGGTCCCCGGCGTCCGTCGGAGCGCGCCGCGGAGAGCGCCGCGTCACCGCCCAGACCCACCAGATGACGAGCGGCTGGAGCGGGAGCCGCGCCCACAGCAGCCACCCCGGGAGACCCGAGCGCTGGGGCTCGAGCGCCATGTAGACGTTGGCCGGGAAGACGGCGACGAGCAGGCCGACGAGCCACCAGCGCGAGAGCCGGCGACCGCCGGACGCGGCGAGCGAAAGGCCGCCGACGATCTCGGCGGCACCGCTGATCAGGACGACGGTGGGCGGATCGCCGAACCCGGGCGGGACGATCTCCTCGTACATCTTCGGACGCACGAAGTGGAGGATCCCGGCGCCGACGAAGAATGCCCCGCAGAGGCCGCGAGAGACGCGCGCCGTCATGCGAGCAGCGACTCGCCGGTCATCTCGGCCGGGACGGCTACGCCGATCAGCTCGAGCGCGGTCGGGGCGACGTCGGCGAGGATCCCGCCGTCGCGCAGGTCCCGGGCCGGCGAGGTCACGATCAAGGGCACCTGGTTCATCGAGTGGGCGGTGTTCGGGCTGCCGTCATCCTCGAGCATGTGGTCGGCGTTGCCGTGATCGGCGGTGACGATGCAGACGCCGCCCCCCTCGTGAACGGCGGCGACCACCTCCCCCAGGCACGCATCGACCGTCTCGACCGCCGTCACCGCCGCCGGGATGACCCCGGTATGGCCGACCATGTCGGCGTTGGCGAAGTTGATCACCGCGAACTGCGGCCGCTCCTCGCGCCAGGCTTCGAGGAAGGCGGCGGTGACGCCGGGCGCGCTCATCTGCGGCTTGTGGTCGTAGGTGGGCACGTCGCGGGGCGAGGGCACGAGCTCGCGCCGCTCGCCGGCCGGCGGCCGCTCGTCGCCGCCGTTGAAGAAGTAGGTCACGTGCGGGTACTTCTCCGTCTCGGCGACGTGGAGCTGGCGGGCGCCGCCGGCGGCGATCACCGCGGCGATGGTCAGGGCCGGGCGGACGGCGTGGTAGGCGACCGGGAACGGCCAGCCCTCCTCGTATTCGGTGAGCGTGGCGTAGCGGTCGACCGGACCGGCGCCCCCCCGGTCGATCGGCACGTCGTCGGCCATGGCCAACGCCCGGGTCAGCTGGCGCATCCGGTCGGGACGGAAGTTGAAGCAGACGACGCTGTCGCCGGGGGCGATCGGGGTCGGCTCGCCGATCACCGTCGGCGCGATGAACTCGTCGGTCTCCCCGCGGTCGTACGCCGCGCGCCCGGCCTCGGCGGCGCTCGCCGCCCGGTGGGGCGCGCGCCCGTGGACGAGCAGGTCGTAGGCCAGCTGGGTGCGGTCCCAGCGGCCGTCGCGGTCCATCGCGAAGTAGCGGCCGATCACCGAGCCGATGCGGACGCCGCCGCGCTCGAGCGCATCGAGCTCGGCGGCCGCCGCCGTCGGCGGCGCGTCGCGCCCGTCGGTGAAGGCGTGGACGATCACCTCGCGGCCCGCCCCCATCCCGATCAGCGCCTGCAGATGGCCGACCGCGGCGTGGACGCCGCCGTCGGAGACGAGGCCGATCAGGTGGATCCGGGGGGCGTCGAAGGCGTCACGGAGAACCTCGTTGGCGGCGAGCGATCCGTCGGCGACCGCGTCGTCGATGACCGTACGAATCTGGTGGACGATCGACCCGGCGCCGAGGTTGAGATGGCCGACCTCGGAGTTGCCGACCTGGCCTTCGGGCAGCCCGACCGCGCGCCCGCAGGCGGTGAGGCGGGTGTGGGGGTAGGTCTCCCAGAGCTCGTCGAAGACGGGCGTGTCGGCGAGGGAGACGGCGTTGCCGGGCCCGGGCTCGGCAAGACCCCAGCCGTCGAGCACGATCAGGCAGGTGGACTCCGCCGGCAGCGCCGACGGCCCGGCCGCCAGCAACGTCATCGGGCGGCGGCGATGATCTCGGCGAACGACGCGGGGTCGAGCGAGGCGCCCCCGACGAGGGCGCCGTCGACGTCCTCGAGCGCGAGCAGGGCCGGAGCGCTCGACGGGTCGACCGACCCGCCGTAGAGCACGCGCACCTTCTCGGCCGCCTCCTTGGAACGGTCGCCCACCAGCGCGCGGACGAAGCCGACGACCTCCTGCACCTGCTCGGCGGTGGCGACGAGCCCGGTGCCGATCGCCCAGATCGGCTCGTAGGCGATGACCACCTCGGCCAGGCGCTCGGGGGCGACACGGTCGAGCCCCTCGCGGACCTGGTGGCGGAGCTTGCGGACGGTGTCGCCGGCTTCGCGCTCCTCCTCGGTCTCGCCGACGCAGAGGATCGGCTTGAGCCCGGCGGCGAGGGCGGCGGGCACCTTGCGCGAGAGGGCGCGGTCGGTCTCGCCGAAGTACTGGCGCCGCTCGGAGTGGCCGAGAACGACGCCGTCGATGTCGAGCTCGACGAGCATGGGAGCGGAGATCTCGCCGGTGTAGGCCCCGTGTTCGGCGTCGTGCATGTTCTGGGCGTGGATCTCGACGCGCGACCCGCGGACGCTGTCGACCATCGCCGTAAGCGCGGTGAAGGGCACGCAGAGGGCGACGTCGACGCCCTCGACGCCCGAGAGGCGCGGGAGGAGGCCCTGGATGTACTCCTCCGCCTCGGCCACGGTCTTGTTCATCTTCCAGTTGCCGGCGATCAGCGGCGTGCGGCTCACGTCGTCGCGTCCCCACGGGCGCCGACGGCCGCCCCGTCGCCGTGACCGAGGACGGTCAGGGCGGGCATCGGCCGGCCTTCGATCATCTCGAGCGTAGCGCCGCCGCCGGTCGAGAGGTGGGTCACCCCGTCCTCGAGGCCGAACTTGGCCAGGGCGGCGGCCGAGTCGCCGCCGCCGACGACGGTGGTCGCCGGGCTGGCGACGATCGCCTCAGCCACGGCGCGCGTCCCCGCCGCGAACGGCTCGAGCTCGAACGCGCCCATCGGGCCGTTCCAGAAGACGGTGCCGGCGCCGGCGATCCGCTCGGCGTAGCGGGCGGCGGTGGCCCGACCGATGTCCAGGCCCATCCAGCCGTCGGGCACGTCGACGCCGTCGAGCGGCCGGTGCTCGGCGTCGGCGGCGAAGCGGTCGGCGATGACGAGATCGGTCGGTAGGAGGAGCTCGCAGCGCGACTGCTGGGCGTCGGCCAGCGCCCGGCGGGCGGCGTCGACTCCCTCCTCCTCGCAGAGCGAGGAGCCGACCTCGTGGCCCTGAGCCTTGAAGAACGGGAAGCACATGGCGCCGCCGACGAGGATCGCGTCGGCCAGCTCGAGGAAGCGCTCGAGCACCCCGAGCTTGTCGGTCACCTTGGCTCCGCCGACCACGGCGACGAGCGGCCGCTCCGGGTCGGCGAGGATCCCGCCGAGGACGGTCACCTCGCGTTCGAGCAGGAGACCGGCGGCCGACTGGTCGACATGGTGGGTCACCCCCTCGGTCGAGGCGTGGGCCCGGTGGGCGGCACCGAAGGCGTCGTTGACGAAGACGTCGGCGAGAGCGGCGAGCTCGCGCGAGAGGGTCTCGTCGTTCTCGGTCTCCCCCTCCTCGTAGCGGATGTTCTCGAGCATGACGATCCCGCCCGGCTCGAGTGCGTCGACGAGCGCGCGCACCTCGGGGCCGACGACGCCGGGAGCGAGCTCGACCGGGGCGTCGATCAGCTCGGAAAGCCGCTCGGCGCAGGGCCGTAGCGTCAGCTCGGGGTCGCGCTCCTTGGGGCGCCCGAGATGCGCCACGAGGACGATCCGCGCCCCCCGGCGGCGGAGCTCCTCGATCGTGGGCAGCGCCTCGCGGATGCGCGTATCGTCGGTGATCGCGCCGTCCTCGAGCGGGACGTTGAAATCGACCCGGACGAGGACCCGCCGGCCGTCGAGGTCGAGATCGCCGAGGGTTCTCACAGCAGCTTCTGGACGACGTCGACGACGCGGTTCGAGTAGCCCCACTCGTTGTCGTACCAGCTGACAACCTTCACGAGCGTGCCCTCCATGACCGCGGTCAGGCCGCCGTCGATGACCGACGAGAAGGGGTTCTGAGCGACATCGGTCGAGACGACCGGGTCCTCGGTGTAGTCGAGGATGCCCTCGAGGTCGCCGGTGTTGGCCTTGGCCTTCATCGCGGCGTTGAGCTCGTCGACCGTGGTCTCGCGCTCGGCGACGAAGGTGAGGTCGACGAGCGAGCCGGTCGGGACGGGGGCGCGGACGGCGAACCCGTGGAGGCGGCCCTTGAGCTCGGGGAGCACGAGCCCGACGGCCTTGGCCGCGCCGGTCGTCGTCGGCACGAGGTTCAGGGCGGCGGCCCGGGCGCGGCGGAGATCGGAGTGCGGCATGTCCTGGAGCCGCTGATCGGCCGTGTAGGCATGGATCGTCGTCATCAGACCGTGCTTGATGCCGATCGCCTCGTGGACGACCTTGGCCATCGGCGCGAGGCAGTTGGTGGTGCACGATGCGTTCGAGATGACGTCGTGCTTGTCCTTGTCGTACCGGTCGAAGTTGACACCGAGCGCGACCGTGATGTCCTCGCCGGAGGCCGGCGCCGAGATCAGGACCTTCTTGGCGCCGCCGGCGAGGTGCTTGGCGGCGTCGTCGCGCTTGGTGAAGAAGCCGGTCGACTCGATCACGACGTCGACGCCGAGGTCGCCCCACGGGAGGTCGGCCGGGTCGCGCTCGGCGAACACGCGGAGCTCCTTGCCGTCGACGATCAGCCCGGTCTCGGTCTCCTCGACGGTTCCCGGGTAGCGACCGAGGATCGAATCGTACTTGAGCAGGTGCGCCAGCGTCTTCGAGTCGGTCAGGTCGTTGACGGCTACCCACTCGATGTCGGCGCCCTGGGCCAGTCCGGCGCGGAACACGTTCCGGCCAATGCGGCCGAAGCCGTTGATCCCCACACGTACAGGCATACCTCGTCCTCTCCAATCGCTGACCGTCTCGCTGCGCGGACGCGGAAGGCTATCAATGGCCTGGAAATCGGCGCGGTTTCAGTGTGTACCGCTGACGATCTCCACGCGGAGTCCGTCGGGATCGCGCAGATAGGCGGCGTAGTACCGCGATCCGTAGCTGGGTCGCGGCCCCGGAGGGCCGTCGTCGCTGCCGCCGTGCTTGAGCCCGGCGGCATGAGCGGCGTCGACGGCGGCGCGGCCCGATGCCCGCAGGGCGACGTGCCCGTAGCCGGGCGCGGCCGGACGCCCGCGGACGACGATCCAGACGCTGGGACCGACGGTTCCGTAGGCGATCGCCCGCGGGGCGTTGTGTACCCGACGTCCGCCGAGCGCGTAGAAGACGGCGTCGTAGAAGGCGGCCGACCTGACGATGTCTGACACCTCAAAGCCGGCGTGATCGATCACCGGACCATTATGGACACGATCGGGTCGGCGGAAGGGTGCGGCTCGGGCGCGCCGGGGCGCCACTCGGTCAGCGGGCCTGCTTCTCGGCGTCGCGGTGGGTGACGGCGACGATCAGATCGTCGCGGTCGCGGTAGCGGTCGGAGAGGTGCTCGGCGATGGCCACCGAGCGGTGGCGTCCGCCGGTGCAGCCGACCGCGACCACGAGATACGACTTTCCCTCAGCCACGTACTGTGGGAGGAGGTAGTCGAGCAGCGGCTCGAGGTGCTCGTAGAAGGCGGCGAGCTTGCCCTCGCGGCCGATGAACTCGACGATCCGCTCGTCGTGTCCGGTGAGTTGGCGGAGCTCGGGCTCGTAGTGCGGATTCGGGAGGAAGCGGACGTCGAACAGGAGGTCGGCCTCGCGGGAGGGCCCGTGCTTGAAGCCGAAGCTCGCGAAGTTGACCGCGAGCTTGCCGGTCGCCTGCTGGGAGAGGAAGGCGTCGGCGATCTTGCGCCGCAGCGTCGCCGCCGAGAGGTCGGTGGTGTCGACCACGAGGTCGGCGCGGAGCTTGACCGGCTCGAGCAGCGCCCGCTCAGCCGCTACCCCCTCGGCGATCCCGCCATGGGGGGCGAGCGGGTGGCGACGCCGCGTCTCCTTGTAGCGGTTGATCAGCGTCTGCTCGTCGGCGTCGAGGAAGAGCACCCGGTGGCGCAGGCGGCCGGCGTCGAGGTCGTCGAGGACGGCCTGAAGGGCCTCGAAGTAGTCGCCGCCGCGGACGTCGGAGACGATCGCCGCCCGCTCGACCTTCGAGCCCTCATGGACGAACAGCTCGACCAGGGCGCCGATCATGCGCGGCGGGAGGTTGTCGACGCAGAAGTAGCCGCCGTCCTCGAAGACGTTCATCGCCGTCGATTTGCCGGCGCCCGAGAAGCCGGTGATCACCATCAGGTCCCGGAGGCGGGACTCGGCTTCGGCCATCGGCGAATCTTCGCGCAGCGGTCAACCGCCGAGCGCGCCGCGGTACGCCGCGTCGAGCTCCTCCCAGCCGTGGCTGCGGGCATCCTCGCCGCGGATCGGCGGGATCGGGCGCCCGGCGAGCAGCCGCTCGGCGACGACCAGGCACAGGTGCCAGCCGGCCGCCGTCTTCGCCGCCGCCGCGCGGTCGGCCATCGTGTGGCGCAGAGTCAGGCGGGTGCCCGCGGCAACCGGGGCGAGCTCTCAGCGGGCGTCGAAGCTCATACGGTTCATCGTTGCTCCTGCTTGTCGAGGTGGCGCTCGAGGGCGTCGAGGTGTCGTGTCCAGAGCTGGCGATAGGGCTCCAGCCAGCCGTCGACCGCCTGGAGCGGGGCGGTTTCGATGCGGTAGATGCGGCGCTGGGCCTCCGGCGTGCACGAGACGAGCCCGGCCTCGCGGAGGACGCGCAGGTGCTTGGACACTGTCGGCTGGCTCAGCGCGAGCCCCTCCATCAGCTCGCTCACACTGCTCTCGGTCTCGACGAGGCGTCCGAGGATCTGGCGGCGGGTCGGTTGGGCGAGGACGGCGAAGGCGTCGGATGGCACGCGGCTATATATACCGGAATACGTATATACGTGTCAAGGCATGGATGCCCGGTCTCGCCGACGGGAGACTCAGATCCGATGGAGGTGGAGGTGCAGCTCGCGACCGACCTTGGCGGGGAGGCCCGGCACCGCCTGGAGCTGATCGGCGCTGGCGGCGAGAACGGCTTCGGGTGATCCGAAGTGGTCGATCAGGGCGCGCTTGCGCGCCGGTCCGACTCCCGGCAGGCCGTCGAGCACCGAGGCGGTCATGGCCTGGTCGCGGCGGCTGCGGTGGTGGGTGATGGCGAAGCGGTGGGCCTCGTCACGGATCCGTTGGAGCAGCTGGAGCTCGGCGGTGTCGTGCTCGAGCACCAGCGGTCGGCTGACGCCGGGGAGGAAGACCTCCTCGAGCCGCTTGGCCAGCGAGATGACGGTCACCCCCCGGTCGCGGAACCCCTGGAGCGCCTCGACACCGGCGCCGAGCTGACCCTTGCCGCCGTCGATCACGACGAGGTTGGGCAGGGCGGCAAAGCTCGCGTCGTACTCCGGGTCGTGGGGGGAGATGTCGACCTGGAGCTCCCAGCGGGCAAAGCGGCGGGCGAGGATCTCGCCGAGCGAGGCGAAGTCGTCGGAGCCGGTGACCGTGCGGATACGGAAGCGGCGGTAGTCGGACTTCTTGGGGACGCCGGCCTCGAAGACGACCATCGAGGCGACGGTGTGGGTGCCCTGGAGGTTCGAGACGTCGAAGCACTCGATCCGCAGCGGCACGACGTCGAGGTCGAGCGCCCGCTGGAGGCCGTCGAGGGCCTCGGCCCGCCGGGACCTGCGGTGTTGGGCGGCCAGCTTGTCCTCCTCGAGGGCGAGCGCGGCGTTGCGCTCGGCGAGCTCGAGGATGCGCCGCTTCTCACCGCGCTCGGGGGCGCGGAGCTCGACCCGAGCGCCGCGGCGGGCACTGAGCGCCTCGGCGAGCACCGGGCGCACCGCGGCCTGCACCATGATCTGGGCGGGAATCGCGACGCCGTTCTCGTAGTACTGGAGGAGGAACTCCTCGAGCACCTCCTCGAGCGGCCGCTCGGCCTCGTTGGTCAGGTAGAACGACTGGCGGTCGGAGAGGACGCCGTCGCGCACCTGGAAGACCTGGGCGTTGGCCTCGGCGCCTACCAGGGCGACGGCGACGGCGTCGAGCGTGCCGACCGCCTCGTTGGCCACCCGCTGGCGCTCGAGCAAGGAGTTGACGGCACGGAGGCGGTTGCGCTCGATCGCCGCCTGCTCGAACTCGAGCGCGTCGGAGGCGGCGTTCATGCGCTCGGTCAGATCTCGCGCGATGTCCTTGTAGCGCCCGCGGAGGAAGTCGACCACGCCGTCGATCCCGCGCCGGTACTCCGCGGCCGAGACGTAGCCGACGCACGGGGCCTCGCACCGCTTGATGTGGTAGTCGAGGCACGGCGAGCCGGAGCGGCGGCCCGGCTCGGGACCGGTGCACGAGCGGAGCATGAACACCTTCGAGAGCAGGCCGAGGGTCCCCCGCACCCGCTTGGCGCTCGAGTAGGGCCCGAAGTAGAGGCGGTCGCGACGGTGGCGCTCGCGGGTGAAGTAGACGCGGGGAAACTCCTCGTCCATCGAGATCGCGATGAACGGATACGACTTGTCGTCGCGGAGGCGGATGTTGAAGCGCGGCCGGTACTGCTTGATGAAGCTCTGTTCGGCGAGCAGCGCCTCGGCCTCGGTGCCGACGATCACGCATTCGACTGCGGCGACCTCGCCGACCATCGTCCCCGGCCCGAAGCCGTTGGCGCTCCTCCCGGAGAAATGGGAGGCGACGCGCTTGCGTACCGAGTTGGCCTTGCCGACGTAGATGACCTTGCCGGCGGCGTTCCGAAACAGGTAGACGCCGGGCTGGTCCGGGAGCTTGCGCCGCTGTTCGGTGAGGTTGCCGGCTGTCTCGGTGGACATACTTTCGAGGATAGGGTGAGCTGCGGTTTCGGCCGCCGCGAGCCGCGGGTAGACCGGACTTCCAGCGACCACCGGGAGTCACGTATGCGCTCAGCCGCCTTCGCGCCGTTCCACGCACTAGTTCCGGCCCTACGGCCGGGCGGCCGTCAGCGGCGCCTCCTCGCCTCGGGTCTCCTCGCCCTGATCATGGCGCTGCCGCTCACGCTCGCCGCCCCGGCCGCGGTCGCCGGCGCGTCCTCGGCCCCGGCCAAGCTCCAGCTCGCCCGCCTCGGCGGCTTCCGTCTCGGGGGTGGCGGGTTCTCATCGCGGCCGCGCTCCTCCCTGTTCGGGCGCCGGGCCCCCGCGACGCGCTCCCGCGGCATCCTCCGCCGCATCGGACACGCCCTCGCCTTCGCCGCGGTGCTCCACTTCCTTTTCGCCGGGAGCCACGGCCTCGGCTTCGTGTTCCTCCTGCTCCTCGTCGGCCTCGCGCTGTTCGCGCTGAGGCGCCGCCGCCGGCAGCCCGTCTACCGTACGCGCTGGTGAATCAGTACCGGCGCCAGGCCGAGAACACGTAGAACAGGCCGTAGCCGCAGAGGCCGAGCAGCGCGACCATACCGAGCGCGCCCGCCCCCGTCGCGACGAGGCGCGAGGCGGCCGCCGCCGTCAGGACGAGCCCGGCGATCGCCGCGTAGACGATCGCCCGGTGACGCTCCTCGAGGCCGTAGATGTCGGTCCGGCGCTCGAGGTAGGTCCGCCCGGCGAAGAAGGCGATCGCCGCCGCGAAGATGATCGAGAGGAGCGCGGCGAAGAGGCCGGCCGCCCGGCTGCCGCCGGGGAGGAAGACGACCACGGCGGCGATCAGCACAAGGATGGCGACGTTGCGGGCGTGGGCGAGCACGGCTCGTGAATGTTAGATGTCGGGAACAATGCCGGCGATGGGCGCGATGCGGGACCGGATGCTGCGCGGCGAGCTCTACATCGCCGAGGACCCCGACCTGGCGGCGGACTACGTCCGCGCCCAGGATCTCGTCGACCGCTTCAACGCCACCGGAGCCGCCGCCGGGGACGAGCGCACCCGGCTGCTGCGGAGCCTCCTCGGCTCGCTCGGCGCAGGGGTCGTGATCAGGCCGAGCTTCCGCTGCGACTACGGGAAGCAGATCGCCATCGGCGACGGGACGTTCGTCAACTTCGACTGCGTGATGCTCGACGTGGCTCCGATCACCATCGGCGAGGCCTGCCAGCTCGCGACCCGGGTCCAGCTCCTCACGGCCACCCACCCGATCGACCCCGCGCCGCGCCGCCGCGGCTGGGAGTCGGCCCGGCCGATCACGATCGGCGACAACGTCTGGCTCGGGGGCGGAGCGATCGTCTGCCCCGGGGTGACGATCGGCGACGACACCGTGGTCGGCGCCGGCGCCGTGGTGACCCGCGACCTGCCGGCCGGCGTCGTCGCGCTCGGCGTGCCGGCGCGGGTCCACCGGGCAATCGGCGAGGGGGACCGCGCCGGGGTCCCGGAGAGCTCCTAGTGGAGTTCCCTCAGTCGATCAGGGCTTCGAGCTCGGCGTAGGCGGCGTCGACGGCGCGGCGGGCCGCGGTGTGGCGGGCCTCCGATTTGCCCGACTCGTACTTGGTCGCCCAGGCAGCCGGATCGGCGAGCTCCTCCTCGAGTGAGCGCATTGCCGCCTCGGCGGCCTCGATCACCCGCTCGGCGCGGGCCTGCTCGCGGAGCCGGTTCTTCGACGGGTCGGGGACCTTGGGCTTGGGCTTGGGCTTCGTCGCCGCGGCCCGCGCCCCGTTGGTCGCGCCCTGGGCTCCGTTGACGGCAGACGGGGCGCCCTCGGCCGCCGTCATCCGGCGGCGCGCCGGCGTCGGCGGCGGCGGATCGCCGGCGGCCTTGCGCTCCTCGCGCAGCCGCACGTACTCCGGCCAGCCGCCCTCGTATGTGCGGAGCGTCCCGTTCTCGACGGCCACCGTCCGCACGCCGACGGCGTCGAGCAGAGCGCGGTCATGGGAGACCAGGAGAATCGACCCGGGGAACCCGCTGAGGGCGTCCTCGAGCGCCTCGCGGCTCTCCAGGTCGAGGTGGTTGGTCGGCTCGTCGAGGATCAGCACATTGGCCCCGGAGTTGACGAGCACCGCCAGCGCGAGGCGGCGACGCTCGCCGCCCGAGAGGCCGCTGACCGGCTTCTCGGCCTCCTCGCCGGAGAAGAGGAAGCGCCCGAGCAGGGCCCGCGCCTTGTTCGGCGTCAGCCCGGTAGCCGACTGGACGGCCTTCAACACCGAGCCCGACTCGTCGAGCTCGTCGGTGTGCTGGGAGAGGTAGCCGACCTGGACGTTGTGCCCCCGCCGGAGCTTGCCGGCGCCGAGCTCGCGGCGGCCGGCGAGCGCCTCGATCAGGGTCGTCTTGCCGGTCCCGTTGGGGCCGACCAGGGAGACGTGCTCGCCGCGCTCGAGCCAGAGCTCGCAGCCGTCGAGCAGGGTGAAGGCCGGATCGCCGATGTCGATGCGGCCGTCCTCCAGCTCGAACACCACGCGTCCGCTCCGCTCCGGCGCGCTGAAGGCGAAGGACAGCGCCTGGCCATCGGTCGGCCCGCGCTCGATCCGGTCGATCTTGTCGAGCTTCTTGACCCTGGCCTGGGCCTGACGGGCGCGGGTCCCGGCGCTGAAGCGCTCGACGAACCGCTCGAGCCGGGCGATCTCTGCCTGCTGGCGCTCGATCGCCCGGCCGAGTGCCAGGTCACGCGCCGCCTGCTCCTTGCGCCAGGCGTGCCAGGTACCGGCAAAGAATCTGGACCGGCCGCCCTCCAGCTCGAGGACTGCCGTGCCGACCGTCTCGAGGAACCAGCGGTCGTGGGCGACGAGCGCGATCGCCGCGTCGAGGCCGATCAGGGTCTGCTCGAGCCATTCGAGCGACTCGATGTCCAGGTGGTTGGTCGGCTCGTCGAGCAGCAGGAGGTCGGGACTGGCGGCGAGCGCGCGGGCGAGTGACGCCCGCGTCAGCTCGCCGCCCGAGAAGGTGTCGAGCTCGCGTCCGAGGTCGGCGTCCGTGAAGCCCAGGCCGCGCGCCATCGAGGTCGCCCGGTCGCGCCACAGATACCCGCCGCGCGCGTCGAGCTCGGCCTGGGTGCGGGCGTACCGGTCGAGCGTCGCCTGTTCGGTCGCCCCCCCGGCCATCGCCTGCTCGAGCTCGGTGAGGCGCCGCTCGAGCGCCAGCTCCTCGGCGCAGCCCGAGAGCACGTAGTCGCGCAGCGCCACCCGGCTCGCACGCGGCGGCCGCTGGTCGTGGAGGGCGATGCGGACGTGCTTGCTCAGCGCGAGCTCGCCCCCGTCGAGCGACTCCTCGGCGGCCAGTATCCGCAGCAGCGTGGTCTTGCCGCTGCCGTTGCGCCCGGCGATGGTCAGCCGGTCGCGGCGCTCGAGCTTGAACGACACTCCCCGCAGAAGCGGCTTCCCGGCGATGTCCTTGTCGAGGCTGGATGCGATGACGACGGCCACGGACTCATGGTAGGAGGGGCGCCCGCCGATTGTCTGTGACAGGATGGCGCGCGCTGTGACGACCTTCTGCCCGCGCTGAGCCGGCGTGCTGTTCCCGACCGCTCAGTTCGCGATCTTCTTCGCCATCGTGCTGCCCCTTTCGTGGGCGCTGATGCAGCGGCCGCGTCTCTGGAAGCCGTTCATCCTCGTCGCGAGCTACGTCTTCTACGCCGCGGCCAACTGGCGCTTCTGCCTTCTCCTCGGCGGGATCACCCTCTGGAACCAGGGAGCCGCCCAGCTGATCCACCGCTCCGGGGAGGATGACCGGCGGCGGCGCTTCGTCTGCGCCGCGGCCGTCGCCGGCGACCTCCTCGCCCTCGGCGTGTTCAAGTACTACGGCTTCTTCACCCAGGACATCGACCGCGTGCTCAGCGACGCCGGCCTCGGGCTGCCGCTGCCGCTCCTGACCATCGCCCTGCCGGTCGGTGTCAGCTTCTTCACCTTTCAGGCGATCTCCTACACCGTCGACGTCAAGCGCCGGGTGATCGAGCCGGCCACCCTGCTCGACGCCGCGATCTACCTGAGCTTCTTCCCCCACCTCGTCGCCGGGCCGATCGTCCGCGCCCGGGAGTTCCTCCCCCAGCTCGCCTCGCCGCGGGATCCGAGCCGGGTCGCGGTCAGCTCGGGACTGGCCCTGATCGCCCTCGGCCTGGTCAAGAAGGTCGTGCTCGCCGATTTCCTCGCCCGCTCGATCGTCGACCCGGTGTTCGCCGTGCCCCAGGCCTACGGGGCCCCCGACGCGCTGCTCGCGTCCTACGCCTACGCCGCTCAGATCTTCTGCGACTTCTCCGGCTACACCGACATGGCGATCGGCCTCGCCCTCCTGATGGGCTTCGTCTTCCCCCAGAACTTCCGCAGCCCCTACCGGGCGACGGGGCTGCGCGACTTCTGGCGCCGCTGGCACATGAGCCTCTCCCGCTTCCTGCGCGACTTCCTCTACATCCCGCTCGGCGGGAGCCGGGGCGGGCGCCTCTTCACGTATCGCAACCTGATGATCACCATGGTCCTCGGCGGGCTCTGGCACGGGGCGGCCTGGACCTTCGTCGTCTGGGGGGCCCTCCACGGCGGCGGGCTGGTGGCCGAGCACGTCTGGAACGGGCGGATCAAGACGCCGGCCTGGCTGCGCTGGCTGCTCACCTTCAACTTCGTCGTCCTCGGCTGGATCTTCTTCCGCTCGCAGAACCTCTCCCTGGCCGGCGACTTCCTCAAGCGCTTTACCGTGTGGAGCTCCCCGACGCTCTGGACCGTCCCCGTCCTGGCGGCTGTGATCATCGTGATCGGGCTCCAGCTGGTCCCCTCGCGCGGCGTCGAGGGGGTCGAGGTGCGGATCGGCCGGATGCGACCGGCGCTGCTCGGGGCCGCCTTCGCCGTGCTCGTCCTGTTCGTGGCCGCGACGGTGCCCAGCCAGGGTGTGCCACCGTTCATCTACTTCCGCTTCTGAGACCTGGAGAGCCGATGCCCAACGACGACAGCCTGATGAGCCGCTTCGACGAGGAGGGACTGCGCCGCTTCACCGCCCGGGACGCGGTCGTCGCCGTAGTCGTCGCGATGACCCTGCTCGTCCTCTTCGCCGGCGCCTCGGTCCGCCGCGTCGGGCGCAACCAGAATCCCGGCATCGGGCGCACGGTGATCCTCGCCGTCGGCGACCCGGCCGGCTGGATCGCCGACCGCCTGCCGCTGGCCGCGATCGCCCACACGGCGACCCACTGGCTCTCGGCCGACAACAACCTCTCGAGCGCCGGCGGAGGGTTCGCCTACGTGTCCTCGACTACGTCCGCCCCCGGAGCGGCGGTTGCCGGGGTGACGCCCGACGCCTTCGACCCCGCCACCCTCGGCCTACCGGTCCCGGCGCCCCGGCCGCTGAAGACCCTCCTGGTCACGGGTGACTCGATGTCCCAGCCGCTCGACCAGGATCTGGCCCAGCGCCTCAGCCCGAAGGGGATCAAGGTGGTCCGCGACGCGCACATCGGGTCCGGGATTTCGACGACCTTCCTCCTTGATTGGGGCAAGGAGGCCGCGGCGCAGGTGCGCCAGTACCACCCGAACGTCGTCATCATGTTCATCGGCGCCAACGACGGCTTCACCATGCCCGGCGCGGGCGGTCGACAGATCGCCTGTTGCGGCGCCGACTGGGCGACGCTCTACGCCAACCGGGTTCGGGCAATGATGAATATCTACCGCCAGGCCAGTGCCGCCCGCGTCTACTGGCTCACCCTCCCGGCGCCGCGCGACCCGCTCCGCCAGAAGATCTCGCGCGTGGTCAACGCGGCGATCGCCGTCGCCGCCCAGCCGTGGGCCAGCCAGATCCGGATCGTCGATATGGTTCCCATCTTCACCCCGGGCTTCGTCTACCGCGACGCGATGACCGTCGGTGGCCAGCCGACGATCGTCCGCATTCCCGACGGCATCCACCTCAACGACGCCGGCTCGAACCTCGCGGCCACCGCCGTGCTGGACGTGGTCGGGCGGGATTTCAAGCTCGGGTAGGTTGGCGCAGCCGCCCAGCTTCTACCGGTTTTCCGACTCAACGCCACAGCTTCATGTCGTCTACTAGACCAGGCCTTGGACGTAGAAGTAGTCGATGATCTTCCGGCCGTGCTTGCAGGCGAGCGTTGCGTCGATCGAAACGGGGCTCGACATGCGCTTTTCGTGGCAGGTGAAGCCGAGGATCTTCGTGTGGCAGACCCCCTTACGGCCGTGCTTCAGGCGACAGGTCTCCCAACCAGCCTCGACGCCGTGGACGGTACCGCAGCCGACACCCTTGACCGTGGTCGAAAGGGCGTAGCCGCCGCTGAAGTCAGGAGTCTGGAGCTTCGAACATCCAGCAGCGGAGCGGGCAACCGGGCTCGCGCCCGCGCTCGCCCCGGCTATGCCGAGCGGGAGGATCAGGGCACAGAGCACGATAGGCACTCGAATCCGGCGAGAAATCAACGGGTTCTCCTTGTCGGCGGAAGCTTCGATGGTCGTACTGCGATGTCGCCGACCCGGATCAGGCGGGTAGGCGACTTGTGAAGGTCGCCTAACTCAACACATCGGACCGGCGGGGGTTGCGCATCATCTCCAGGCCTCCATCTAAACCCCGGGGTGCGGCGCGATCGCCCAGACCGGCCCGCCAGCACCTTCAGTGGGTTCTCTGCTGATAGCTGTAGGCCACCGTCGCCGTGCCGCGCTTGCAGGACACGACGCCGCCGAAGCTTATCGGGCCGGCGAAAGCCTTCGGTCGCGTCTCCCGGCAGGTGAAGCCGACGACCTTGCTGTGGCAGTGTCCGGTAACCCCCCCGCGCTTCAGGCGGCAGGCCTGCCAGCCGACGGCGACGCGAAGGGCCGTCATGCAGCTCGCGTGCTTGGTGGTTATCCCGGTGAAGTAGTTGTCCGAGCCCAGGCTTCCGACCGAGGAGTCGTCGCACGTGGTCGCTGCGTGCGCCACCGGCCGAGCCTCGGCGCTCGCTCCCGTGAGGGCGAGTCCGGCGCAGAGGATGAGGGCGCAGAGGGCGGCGGGCAGTCCGATCAGGCGTGGCATCAGGCGAGTCTCCTTCTAAAGGTGATCGGTTTCCGGGCGAGCTAGCGCGCCCCAATGTCCCCGGAACACCCCAGGCGCGTCCGGGTTGCGCTCAGCGGGCCTCGGTCTACACATGGATCACGGTGACCGGCCCCGCGCCGGCAGGTCACCGCGGCGACGAGGACGACCGCTGGCTGCCGGCAGCGGCGTAGCCGAAACCCCGGATGGGGCCAGCGACCGTAGAACGGTCCGCCGGAGCCGACGCGGCAGACGAATTAGGCCGTGACCAGCTTGGACCCCGGCGCACCGGCCCGGCCAGCCCTCGACGCCAGCGGCGCCCAGGGCTGGAAGGCGCGCGGGCAAGCCCGCGCAGGCTAGCCGTCGACCGGGCCGCTCGGCAGCCCGTCGCCCTCGCGCTGGAACTCGAGCAGGATCTGGTTCTCCCGTTCCACCCGCGACTGCGAGCGCTCGAACTCGCGGAAGATCGCCTTGTAGCGGCGGACGCTCTCGGTCGAGTGGGCGGCCACCTCGCGGGCCAGTCGGAGCGCGACCGCCTCGGCGTCCTCGGGCTCGGCCACCCGGGCGAGGAGGCCGAGCGTCCTCGCCTCGTCGACCCGGATGATGTGCCCGCTGAAGACGAGCTCCTTGGCCCGGCTGAGTCCCACCAGAGGAACGAGCCGGGCGACGCCGATCGGGACCCCGAGCCGCGCGCCCACGAAACGGAGCCCGAGGTTGGTGGCCCCGACGCGCAGGTCGGCGCTCGTCACGAGCTCGGCGCCGCCGCCGACGCAGTGGCCGAAGCAGACGCAGACCAGCGGCATCGGCAGGTTCTCGATCGCCGCGTAGAGGGCGACGAAGGTCTCCATGCGCCGGATGCCGCCGTCGTGGTCGAGCGGCTCGCCGACATCGATGCCGGCGCAGAGGGCGAGGACGCTGGTACTCGAGAGAACCACCACCCGGACCGAAGGATCGACCGCCAGCTCGCGCAGCGCGCTGACCAGCAGTTCGAGGGTCGCCGAGTCGAGCGCGTTGCGTCGCTCCGGACGGTTGAGGCGTAGCACCTCGATGCCCGGCTCCAGACGCTCTCGAAGAACGGTTTCCACCCCCCCTTCCTATAGGATCGGCGCGCCATGCGCTCTCTCCTCACCTCCGGACTCGTGGCGCTGGTCGGACTCGCGCTGCTCGCGCCGGCCGCGCTGGCTCACGACGGGGGGCAGGGGCTCTACGGCGAGACCGACGACAAGGTGGTCACCAACGCCGGATTCATCCTGATCATCTTCTTCCCGCTGTTCATCCTTTTGATGAGCCTGGCCCAGGGAAAGCTCGACAAGCGCAAGGAGGCCCGCAAGGCCGCCCACAAGGCGCAGGAGTCGAGCGAGGAACCCCGCGGCGGCTGGTAGGAACCGTCCTGCGCCGGGCTTCGTAGGCACGGCGCCCCCCGGGCGATAGGCTCGGCCCTGCCCGGGTGACCGCCGGGGCAGGCAGTCGAAATCGGAGGGACGCGGATGGCCTATTTCGTGACGGGGGCGACCGGCTTCATCGGCCGCCATCTGCTCGAGCGGCTGCTCGAGCGCGACGGGGAAATTCATGTGCTGGTCCGCGTGAGCTCGCTCCCCCGCTTCGAGGCGCTCAGCGGCCGCGTGGGCGGCACCGGCCGGCTGCACCCGGTGATCGGCGAGCTGGGGTCGCCGCTGCTCGGCGTCGGCGCCGGGGAGATCGACGCTCTCCGGGGCCAGATCCACCACTTCTTCCACCTCGCAGCGATCTACGACATGACCGCCGAAGCGGAGCGCAACGAAGCACTCAACGTCGGCGGCACCCGACAGGCGATCGCCCTCGCCGAGGCGCTCGGCGCCGGCCTCTTCCACCACGTCTCCTCGGTCGCCGTCGCCGGCCTCCACCGGGGGCTGTTCCGCGAGGACATGTTCGACGAGGGCCAGAAGCTGCCGTCGCCGTACCACCGCACGAAGTTCGAGTCAGAGCGGATCGTCCGCGACCAGACGGCCGTGTCCTGGCGGGTCTACCGGCCGAGCATCGTCGTCGGCCACTCGGCGACCGGCGAGATGGACAAGATCGACGGCCCCTACTACTTCTTCAAGGCGATCAAGAAGATCCGCCACTGGGTTCCCGAGTGGGTGCCCCTCGTCGGTGTCGAACTCGGCCACACGAACATCGTTCCCGTCGACTTCGTCGCCGGCGCACTCGACCACATCGCCCACCTCCCCGATCCGGGCGGCCGGGCGGAAACACCTTCCACCTGACCAACCCGAAGTCCGAGCGCTCGGGCGTCGTGCTCAACACGTTCGCCCGGGCGGCGCACGCCCCGCAGATGGCGATCCGGATCGACAAGCGGCTGACCGACGCGCTGCCCAAGGGTGTCGGCTCGCTCCTGCTCAAGGTTCCGCAGCTCAAGCAGATCCGCCGGCAGGTGCTCGCCGACCTCGGCATTCCCGAGGAGGTGCTCGCGAACGTCGGCTTCACCAGCCCGTTCGACACCCGCGACACCGAGCGGGCGCTGGCCGGAACCGGCATCGAGGCCCCCCCGCTGGCGAGCTACGCCGAGCGGCTCTGGGACTACTGGGAGCGCCACCTCGACCCCGACCTCTACAAGGACCACTCGCTGCGAGCGGCGCTCGGCGGCCGGACCGTCCTGATCACCGGCGCCTCGTCGGGGATCGGGCGGGCGACGGCGCTCAAGGTCGCCGCCGCAGGCGGGATCCCGCTGCTCGTGGCGCGCACGCGCGAGAAGCTCGAACAGACGCGCCAGGAGATCGAGGCGGCCGGGGGCACCGCCTTCGTCTACGACGCCGACCTCTCCGACATGGACGCGATCGCCGGGGTCGTCGATCGGGCGCTGGCCGACCACCCGCGGATCGACTTCCTGGTCAACAACGCCGGCCGGTCGATCCGCCGGTCGGTGCGGCTGAGCTACGACCGCTTCCACGACTACGAGCGGACGATGCAGCTCAACTACTTCGGGGCGATCAAGCTGATCATGTCCGTGCTCCCCCACATGCAGGGGCAGCGCTCAGGCCACATCGTCAACGTCTCGTCGATCGGCGTGCAGACCAACCCACCGCGCTTCTCGGCCTATGTCGCCTCGAAGGCGGCGCTCGACGCCTTCACCCGCGTCGTCTCGAGCGAGGTCGTCGGCGACGGGGTGACGTTCACGACGATCCACATGCCGCTCGTCCGCACGCCGATGATCGCTCCGACCAAGATGTACGACGCCTTCCCGGCGATCACACCCGACGAGGCGGCGACGATGATCTGCGAGGCGATGCGCACGAAGCCGAAGCAGGTCAACACGAAGCTCGGTACCTTCGGCGAGGTCTCCTATGCCCTCATGCCCAAGGCCGTCGACCAGATCCTCCACATGGCCTACAACATATTCCCCGACTCCGCCGCGGCGAAGGGTCAGTCGGATCCGACCGAGCACGCCTCGATGGAGCAGGTCGCCCTGGCCAACGTGATGAAGGGCGTTCACTGGTAGGCCCAGCGGTCGGGTCGGTGTCACCAGGGGAAACGGGGCTGGCCCGGCTCCGTCGGACCGGCGGGCGCGTTCGCTTTACCCGGTAGACCGTGGACCGGCCCACGCCAACAGTTCGGCTTTTCGGCGGGGTTCCTTCTCTCCGGCGCGGTGGAACGCGACGAGGCGCTCCTCTTGCCTGGGTGTCAGCTTCGGCGTGCGGTCGCGGGCCTGCCGGCAGCCGGGCGACGGCGCGGCCTTCGCGGGTGCGCATCCTGATCAGCTCGGATTCGGACTCGGCGACCATGGCGGGGACGTTGCACAGGGGTCGGCCGACTGGGTCACGGGGGTCGTGGATCGAGCCGCCGAGGCTGAGTTCGACGACGCCGGTATACGACCTCGTCGGGCCGACTCCCGATCGAGAGCACCAGGAACTCACACTGACTGATATAACGACATTCCCTACGAACGGGCCTCCCGAACCGAGGGTACCTCAGCGAGCCCACCGCAGCCGGTCGTTCTGTCAGCGCATGGGTCTCCCAACCGCCGGTGCGAACGCTCGCATATCAGGCGCTCCGACGACCGCGTCCGCGCGTAGCGGCTAGTACAAGCTGCCCGGTCATGTTTGGCTGGCGAAGCCCGCTCGAACCCTGCCCGGTTTATGGTCGGCATCTGCTACGGTGGTGTTACATGGCTTGACTACGTCGGCCGGCAGGTGCTCCGCCAATGTAAGCGTTCAGGGGGTCGTCGGGTTGGGTGGCAGGATTCCTGGCCGGTGCAGGGAATGTTGCAGTCGTGCGGCGGGATCAGGTCGAGGCGTTGTATGCGGTCGGGGTTGATGCTGTCGTTGCGGTG
>JBPCNA010000234.1:0-5304 GCA_051001735.1 Solirubrobacteraceae bacterium | reverse complement strand
GGTCAGTCGCGACCGCCGCGCCCGCCGGCGGAAAGCAGGTCGCGGATGATCCCCTCGCGCAGGCCGCCTCGGGCGATCTGGAGCGGCGCGGCGAATACGCTGCTGGCTCGGGCCAGGAGCGTGATGCCGGCCGGGAGCACGCGGACCCTCTCGGGATGGAGGCCGAGGCGGAGCGCCGTCGCGGCGACGCCCTCGGCCGTGAGCGCAGCCAGTGCCCCGATCAGCGACCGCTCGTCGAGCGTCGCCGTCGCCCCCTGCGGGCCGGCGCCGGCCAGGAGCAGGAGCGAGGTGGCCGACCCGCCCACGGCGAGGGCGAGCACCGCTGCCGGGGGCGAAACCGCGGCGAAGGCCTCGCTCGCCGCCGCGGCGAGGGCGTCGAGGCAGGCGGAGCTCGGCGGGTCGTGGCGTACGCACCCGCCGGTCAGCGAGCTCGACCCGACGGGCAGCGAGACCGACCACGGGGCTTGGTCGCCGGCGTGCCCGACGACGAGCTCGGTCGACCCGCCGCCGATGTCGACGACGGCTACGGAGCCGACCGGCGCCGCCCCGAGCGAGGCGATCGCTCCGGCGAAGGCGAGCCGCGCCTCCTGCCGGCCGCTCAGGATCTCGAGCTCGATGTCCACGCGGGCGAGCGCGGCGACCAAGACCTCCCGGTTCGGAGCCCGGCGGATCGCCGCAGTGCCGACCGTGCGGATGGGGTCGGCCCCATGGCGCCGAGCCGAGGCCATCTGCGCTGCGACCACGTCGACCACCTCGGCGATCTTCGCCGCCGGGAGAGAGCCGTCCGGACCCGTCCCGGCGCCGATCGCCGTGAACACGCGCTCGGCCGCAAGCTCGCGCACGCCGCCGGCCGTGCCGTCGTCCTCGGCCACGAGCAGCCGCGTCGTGTTCGAGCCGATATCAATGCAGGCGCAGCGCATGACGGCCCAGACGATCTTGGCATGATGCGGGCGATGACCGACGACAGCCCGGCGATCGAGGTCTGCGACCTGCGCAAGACCTACGGGACGCTGGAGGCGGTGCGGGGCATCGATTTTGCCGTCGCCCGCGGGGAGGTCTTCGGCCTGCTCGGACCGAACGGCGCCGGCAAGACGACGACCGTCGAGATCCTCGAGGGCTACCGCGAGCGCAGCGGCGGGACCGTGAGCGTCCTCGGCCACGACCCCGGACTGCAGTCGCCCGAGCTGCGGCGACGGGTCGGCATCGTCCTGCAGAGCTGCGGCATGTACCGGCACATCACCGTCCGCGAGGCGCTCACCCACTGGGCCCGCCTGTATCCAAATCCCCGCGACGTCGATGAGGTGATCGCGCTCGCTGGACTCGGCCAGAAGCAGGACGAACGTACCCGCCGGCTCTCGGGCGGCCAGTTGCGTCGGCTCGACTTCGCCCTCGCCCTCGTCGGCGATCCCGAACTGATCTTCCTCGACGAGCCGACCACCGGCTTCGACCCGGCGGCCCGCCGCGCCGCCTGGGAGACGATCCTGTCGCTCAAGGACCTCGGCAAGACCGTGCTCCTGACCACCCATTACCTCGACGAGGCGCAGGCGCTCGCCGACCGGGTGGCGATCATCAAGGACGGTGCGATCCTCGCCGTCGGGTCCCCCCGCGAGCTCGGCGTCGACGGAGCGTCCCGCTATCGCGTCAGCTATCGCGACGGCAGCCGCGGGCTGGTCGCCGAGGAGACCGACGATCCGACGATGCTGCTCCACCGCCTGACCTCCGCGGCACTCGACCGGGGGGAGCGGCTGGCCGACCTGTCGGTCACCCGCCCGAGCCTCGAGGACGTCTACCTGGAGCTGACCGCCGATGTCTGACGCGGGCATCCTGCTCTGGCGCCAGTACCGCCTCGAGCGACGCATGTTCTGGCGCAACCCGAGCGCCGCGTTCTTCAACTTCCTGCTCCCCCTGCTCTTCCTCGGCCTGCTCGGCGCCATCCTCCAGGGCAACCAGCACGACCTCGACGTGATCGTCCCGGGAATCGCCGGGATGAGCGTGATGTCGACGACGTTCTCGGCACTCGCCATGAACATGACCTTCCTGCGCGAGACCGGAGTGCTCAAGCGGATGCGGGGCACCCCGCTCCCGGGGACCACCTATCTCGGCGGAGTCGCGCTCAACGCCATCACCAACACGGCGATCCAGATCGCCATCATCGTCGTCGCCGGGCGCCTGTTCTTCAACATCGGCTGGCCGCGCGACGGCCTCGAGCTCGTCGTCTTCACCGTCGTCGGCGTCGTCTGCTTCGCCTCGCTCGGAGTCGCCCTCTCCCACGCGATCCCCAACTTCGACTCGGCACCTGCCTACGTCAACGCCGTCTTCCTCCCGGTGATCTTCATCTCCGGTGTCTTCTTCGACCCCAAGCACGCGCCGACGTTCCTCCGTGACATCGCCCAAGTGCTCCCGCTCAAGCACCTGATCGACGGCCTAAGCGGCGCCATGGTCACCGGCCACAGCCTGTCGGACACCGTCTCCGCGCTCGCGGTCCTCGGCGTCTGGGCGCTCGGCGGTATCTTCCTCGCCGTCCGCGGCTTCTCCTGGGACCAGTCGCGGGCCTAGGTGCGATGGTCGGCCTGCTCTACGACATCCACGGCAACCTCCCCGCTCTCGACGCCGTCCTCGCCGACGCGCCGCCGGTCGAGCGCTGGATCCTCGGCGGCGACTACGCCCTCTTCGGCGCCTGGCCGGCCGACACGCTGGCGCGGTTGCGCGACCTGGTCGGGGCACGCTGGCTGCGCGGGAACGGAGAGCGTTGGACGGCGAACTCCGCCGACGCGCCGGAGCAGGTCCGGGGCGCGGTCGCGGCCGCGCGCGCCGCACTCGGCGACGACGAGGTCGCCGTGCTCGACGCGCTTCCCACCGAGCTCGAGCTGCCCGCGCGCGGCGGCATCGGGGCCGTGCTCGCCTGCCATGGCTCGCCCGTCTCCGACGTACGCTCCTTCTTCCCCACGCCCGCACCCGACGAGGACGAACTCCTCGCCGGCGTGGGTGCCGGCCGGCTGATCTTCGGCCACACCCACCTCCCCTTCCAACGGACGTCGAGCGGCGGCGTCAAGCTCGTCAACCCAGGCAGCGTCGGCATGCCGTTCGACGGAGATCCGCGCGCCGCCTTCGCCGTCATCCACGACGACGGCACCGTCGAGCACCGCCGGGTCGACTACGACCATCTCGCGAGCGCCGAGGCCGTCCGCGCCCGCTTCGGGCCGGCGCAGTGGACGGAAACCGTGGCCCGCCGGATCGAGCTCAGCCGGATCGACGTCTGACGCCGGCGGGTCGCCCTAGCCGGTGAATGCGCTCGGCGGGAGAACGTAGAACGCCTCGCCGCCGATCCCCTCCGGGCTCTTGCCGCCGTGGACCTTGAAGAGCGGCTCGCGGGCGATGCGGCCGCCGTGGGACTCGACCCAGGCGTCGGCCGTCGAGCGCCTCGCCTCGGGTACGTCGGCGCAGCGAATCGCGAGCATGCCCTCGGGGCGCTCGGTCATTGTGGCCAGCGGCAGGTCGGCCAGGAGCTCGCGGATCGGGTCGCTCATGCCGGGGATATTGCCAGCCAGGCGACCGCGGCGGGCGCCGGCTGCCTCAGCCGGAGGCTGACGACTCGCCGTCGGGCGGCGGGCCGCGCACGACCTTGCGCGTGCGCTGGTCGATCAGCCGGCGCCGCTGGTCACGCAGATCGCCGGCGCGCACGAGCTGATCCGCCGTGCCGGCCTCGTGCATCTCGCGGCCGACCCGGTCGATCTCCCGGTCGAGCAGGCGCAGGTGCTCTGCCGTAGCCCACAGCGCCGCCCGGTCGACGCCCAACTCGGCGAGCACCCAACCGGCCGGACTCTGAAGATCCTGGGCAAGCGCGACGAGGAAATCGGTCACCTCGATCGCGCGTCCGTCGGCCATCGCCTCGGCCGACGCCAGCGTCAGCGCAGTGCCGAGCCAGGCGGCGAAGGTCGGCGGCGTCGCCACCTCGTCGCCGGACGAGGGCCCCGGCTCGCCGCCGCCGATCATCCGGATCAGCTCGGCGCGGAGCGCCTCGGCCTCGACGCCGTGCCGGCCGAGCGCGCGGACGGGAACGCCGTCCTCCTCCCCGAGCAGGCCCAGCAGCAGATGCTCGGTAGCCACCTGATCGTGCCCGAGCGCCACCGCCTGCTCCAGTGCGCGCTCGAGCGCCTGCTTCGCGGCCTTCGAAAAGCGCTCGGACATCGGCCAATCATTGCGTACCCGACCCCGCGCCCGATGGCGCACCGGTGTTCGCGCCGGGCCGGCGGCGTATCGGGCGCGCTCCTCCGTCACAACCGCCGGGGCCGCGGGCGGCTCGCGCGATCGCGCCCGCGCCAGGCCTTCAGACCGAGCGCGAGGTTGGCGGCGAGGTCCGCCGCGAAGACGCCGATGCAGACGAGGCGCACCGGCGGCGAGACGTCAAGCACCGCGGGAATCAGGGAGAGCCTCCACACGTGCCGCAGCGACTGCCGCGCCCGGGCGTCGCGCCGTCGCAGCTCGAGCGGCGGCTCGACCGGCGGCGAAGTACAGGCGGCGCGGCGCGGCGGCGCGGTGAGGTACTCGTCCGGATCCTTCGACGGGGCCCAGCAGCCGCATCCTCTCGATCCTAGCCTCGGGTCGGTCGCGGGCGCCCCGGCTCAGGCCTTGACGAAGAGCGCCGTGGTCCCGACGTACGCCGAGCCCGACCGCCGCAGGGCGACGCTCGACTGCCGTCCGCGCGACGCGTATGGCGGAGCGGGTCGGGCGGGGCCGGGGTCGACCACGGCGACCGTGGCGTCGTCGTGGACGATCACGCCCCCGTCGGGCAGGTGGTCGCCGGCGCGGTCCGGCCCGACGAGGATGGCCGCCTTCGCGCGGATCTCGGCCTCGACGCTGAACGCCGACCGCCCGGCCATGGTCGACGGTGACCCGCACCAGCTCCGCCAGGTCATCGCCAACCTCATGCGCAACGCGTTCGTGCACACCCCGCCGTCCACGCCGATCGAGGTCACCGTCACCGCCGACGGCGGACGCGCCAGGGTCGAGGTCCGCGACCACGGGCCCGGACTTCCGGCCGACGCCGGCGAGGCGATCTTCGAGCGCTTCTGGCGCGCCGACGCGGCCGCGGGCGCGGCAAGGCCGGAGCCGGTCTCGGCCTCTCGATCGTCGACTCGATCACCCGTGCCCACCGCGGCCGCGCCAGCGCGACCAACGCCGCCGGCGGCGGTGCACTGTTCACCATCGACCTGCCCGCCCGCGGCGTCGCGTCCGGCTGAACCCCACGCTCCCGGCCGCGCGACCGCCGGCGCCCGGCCCGCCGGCCCCACGGCAACCCCGCGC
>JBPCNA010000233.1:0-9336 GCA_051001735.1 Solirubrobacteraceae bacterium | reverse complement strand
AGTCGTACAGATCGTCGTGCATCGGGACGGTCCGCTTGACGTACTCCATGTAGCGCATCAGGCGCACGTAGTAATCCGTGAGCGTCTGGTGCGTGATGTCGGCGCTGCAACCACCCGGCATGATCGTGGACGGGTGCGTGTGGCGACCGCCGAAGAGGCAGTACATCTCACGCGTGTAACGAGCAACCTGAAGCGTCTCGAGGTAGAAGCTACCCGTGAACGGGTTCAGGGCCCGCATGATGTCGGCGATCGTCTTGTAACCGTGAATGTCCGAGTGCGGTGACGGCGTGTTCTCCGCCTGCGCGAGGACGCTCGGGTTGGTGTCCTTGACCATCTGCTCGCAGAAGTCCACGTTCGCCATGCAGTCGTTGAAGATCGCGTGGTCGAACATGTAGTCCGCGGACTCCGCCAGGTTGAACGCGTAGTCGCCGAGCTTCGGCGGCTTCACGCCGTACGCCATGTTCTGGTTGAGACACGAGACCGTGCAGTGGTTATCCCCGCAGATCCCGCAGATGCGGCTGGTGATGAAGTGCGTGTCCCGGGGGTCGATGCCCTTCATGAAGATGTCGAATCCACGGAAGATCATCGAGGTGCTGTAGCACTTCAGCACCTGACGGTTCGTGAAGTCGATCTCCGTGTGGATGCCGAGGCTGCCGACGATCCGAGTGATCGGATCCCACGACATCTCCTTGACGACCACCTTCTGGCCTACTGGGCTCTGTACCGTTGCCATCTAGTTTCTTCTCCTCAATCTCTTTCGATTGCGCTCGATAAGGGGTCGGCTGCGGCTACCAGCGCTTCTGGTAGCCAGACTCGTTGGTCGGACCGGGCTTGCGCCAAGCCGGCTCTTTGTCGCCCTTGGTCTTGATCGAGTTCTGACGTCCCCAGCGAAGCAGCGGGCCGTAGGTGAACTTGGCCAGCATCGTGGACGCCTTCGCGTTCTTGTCCTCGTCCATGAACGGCATGAACTTGTCGGGGAATCCCGGCATCGTGCAGGCCATGCAGATACCGCCGACATTCGGGCAGCCGCCGATACCGCTCTGCCAACCGCGGATCGGGACGTTGCACTTGACGACCGGGCCCTTGCAGCCCAGCTTCACCATGCAACGGTGGTCGGAGCCGTACTCCGTGGCGAAGTCGCCGTGCTCGTAGAAGGCCGCGCGGTTGCAGCCCTCGTGCACGGTCCGACCGAAGAGCCACTTCGGCCGCAGCTGCTCATCGAGCTCGGGCACCGGCGCCATACCGACGAGGTGCAGAGCGAGGTAGAGCAGCGCCTCGGTCATGTTGTCCGGCTGAGCCGGGCAACCCGGGATGCAGACGACCGGCAGGCCGGCCTTCGACTTCCAGTTCCAACCGAGGTAGTCCGGCACACCCATCGCGCCGGTCGGGTTGTTCTTCATGGCGGGGATGCCGCCGTACGTGGCGCAGGTGCCGACGGCGACAACAGCAGCCGCCTTGGGCGCCAGACGATCGACCCACTCGTTGGTGGTGATCGGCTGACCCGTCGACGGGTTCACGCCGAAACCGGTCCAGAACCCATCGCCGCTGGTCTGCTCGTTGCCGAGCGAGCCCTCGATGATCAGGACGAACGGATCGAGCTTGCCGGACTCGGCGTCATACCACGCCTGGATGTACTCGTCGCCGACCTCGAACGCCACGACCTGGTTGTGAATCACCAGCTGGGGCATGCCGGGAATGATGCCCTGGATCAGGTCCTCCAGGCTGGGGTTCGTCGCGGATGTCATGGCTACGGTGTCTCCCTCGCAGGAGAGCCCGACAGTCATCCACAGAATGTGAGCAGTGATCTGCTCTGTGGTGTGCTGTCCGGGTGCAAATTCAACTGCCATCAAACACTCCTCTTCTCCAGGTCAACAGATCCGCGGCAGCGGATCACCAACGAGCTGGTCCATCACCCGTCTGCCGCCGAAACTAGTTTCAACCAGCACCATCCCCGGCGGCTCGCGCCGGACCTCGCCAATCTCGGCTGCCGCTTCGCAGCCGGGGACCGAGCGCAGAGCCGCAAGCGCGGCGTCGACCCCTTCGGGGGCGACGAACGCGACGAACTTGCCCTCGTTTGCTACGTACATCGGGTCGATCCCGAGCAGCTCTGCGGCTGCCGCTACCGTCGGATCGATCGGCACGTCGCGCTCGCGCACGACGATGGCCACGCCAGAGGCGCGAGCCAGCTCGTTGAGCACCGATGCCACGCCGCCGCGGGTTGCGTCCCGCATGCAGCGCAGTTCGGGACCCGCCGCCGCGAGCAGGCTCTCGGCGGCCGGCCACAGTGACCGGGTATCGGACTCGATGTTCGCATCGAGCTCGAACTCACCGCGGGAAAGCATGATGGCCGTACCGTGGTCGGCGATCGTCCCGGACACGAGGATCCGGTCGCCGGGCCTGAGGCCGGAAGGTGAAAGGGTGGCGCGCGGGTCGACGTGGCCGATTCCCGTCGTGCAGATGAACATGCCGTCCGCGTGTCCCCGCTCGACGACCTTGGTGTCGCCGCCGAGAATCTCGACCCCAGCCGTCCTGGCGGCCGTGGCGATCGCCTCGACCTCCTCGCGCAGGACATCCGAGTCGAGGCCCTCCTCGAGGATCAGGGAGAGGGTCAGGCCGACCGGCTTGGCGCCGGCCATGGCCAGGTCGTTGACCGTCCCGTTCACGGCGAGCTCGCCGATCGAGCCACCGGGGAACCGGAGCGGCTTGATGACGAAGCTGTCGGTGGTCATAGCCAGCTTGACGCCACCGATCTCGACCAGTCCGGCGTCCGCCATCTCCTCCAGGGTTCCCGTGCCCATGGCCGGGACGAAGAGACCTTCGATCAACGTCTGTGTCGCCTTGCCGCCGGCGCCGTGCGCCATGGTGATCTGCTTGTCGCGGAAGCGGGCGCGCTTGGCGCGCGCCGTCCCGATGGTGCTGAGGACCTTCGCCTCGCGCTCGGAGATGGCTCCTGACAAGTCAGACCACCTCGCGCTCTCGGGCGAAGCGCCCGAAGTTGTAGTAGGCCGCACAGGCACCCTCCGGCGAGACCATGCAGGTCCCGATGGCGTGCTCCGGCGTACAGGCGCTGCCGAACACCTTGCACTCCCACGGCTTGATGACGCCCTTGAGAACCTCGCCGCACTGGCAGGCCTTCGGGTCGGCGACGCGGACGCCGGGGACGCTGTAGCGAAGCTCGGCGTCGAAGTCGGCGTAGTCGTCGGAGAGCTTGAGGGCGCTCTGCGAGATGAAGCCGAGGCCGCGCCACTCGAAGTGCGGCCGCAGCGCGAACACCTCGGACATGACCTCGAGGGCCCGCAGGTTGCCGTCGTTGGGGACCACGCGGGCGTACTGGTTCTCGACCTCGCAGCGGCCGTCCTTGAGCTGCTGGAGGATCATCTGAATCGCCTGGAGCAGGTCGAGCGGCTCGAAGCCGGCGATCACGATCGGCTTGTTGTAGTCGACCGGGATGAACTCGAAGGGCCGGGCTCCGACCACGGTGCAGACGTGGCCCGGCCCGATGAAGCCGTCGAGGCGGAGGTCCGGAGACTCCAGCAGCGCCCGCAGCGGCGGCAGGATCATCACGTGGTTGCACATGCAGAAGAAGTTCTTGATGCCCTCGGCCCGCGCCCGCTTGAGGGTCAGCGCCGTCGACGGTGCCGTCGTCTCGAAGCCGATCGCGAAGAAGATCACGTCGCGGTCGGGGTTCTCGCGCGCCATCCGCAGCGCGTCGAGCGGCGAGTAGACCATCCGCACGTCGGCGCCCTCGGCCTTGGCATCCAGCAGCGTGCCGTTGGAGCCGGGAACGCGGAGCATGTCTCCGAAGCAGGTGAAGATCACGTTCGGCTGATGCGCCAGCGAGATGGCGTCGTCCAAGCGGCCCATGGGGATCACGCAGACCGGGCACCCGGGACCGTGGACGAGCTCGACGTTCTCGGGGAGCAGGTCGTCCACGCCGTAGCGATAGATCGAGTGCGTGTGCCCGCCGCAGACCTCCATGAGCTTGTAATGGCGCCCGGGCTCGACGGTCGCCAGGATCTCTCCGGCGACGGCACGGCCCAGTTCGGCGTCCCGATACTCGTCAACGAATTTCATACGCGGCACCTTCCCATATGCGCGATGGCGACCCCGGCGTGGACCAGGATGTCGTCGCCGATCGCGACCGGTTCAACCAGATCGACGGCAACTGACTGCTCGGCACCGTCCTCGTCGAGACAGACCGCCTGCCCCGACGCGTCGGCGAGAGCGAGGATTCGCATCGGCAGTCCCTCGTCGCTGCAGGTGATGCAGCGGGTGACGGGAGCTTCGAGATCCATCAATCGATCACGCTTGTCTTCAGCGCCTCGAGCTCTTCCTCGTAGCTCTCGCCCATCGACATCAGCTGGCGCAGCGTCGACTGCGCTTCCTCCTCGTCGATGTGGGAGAGCGCGAAGCCGACATGGATCAGGACCCAGTCGCCCGGGCCCACGCCCTTGCCGTCGGCGTCGAGCAGACCGATGTTGACACGTCGCTGCACTCCGGCCACGTCGACCATCGCCAGACGATTCGGCTCGTCGACGACCTCCATGATCAGCCCGGGGATTGCTAGGCACATCGTTGGTCACCTCTGCCGTTCGCGACGGGAACGCCCGACTGGTTGGCAAGACATTGGAAGCGGCTCATGCGGTCTTCGTCTCTCCTCGCTGCAGTTGCCTGCGTGGTCTACCACCAACCTGGTGGTATGGCAACCCCGGTATACCTGATCCGGATAGATATGTTTCGAGCGATTCGACCCGCCGTTACTGGAGCTTTAAATACAGCCGACTGGTCTGTACCCCCGTGGGGTGCCGTTTGAGGCGAAGGCGCCCGACATCTGGTCCACCGCCCCGGCGGCCCCCGCCGCGTGCTCGTGGAACCCTACTCGACGCCGCCGGCGGGCGCCCCCCGTGGACGTGCAAGGCGACCTGCATCCCCGTCGGACGACCCGTCGTAGGATCGGTCCGTGCGACGCATCGCGACCGCGCTCGCCGTGCTGGCGCTCGGCAACCTCACCGCCGCGCCGGACGCGACCGCCCGACCGATTCCCCCGAAGCCGGCCGACCAGGTCGTGCTCGTGCTCGACCACGGCGTGATCCACCGCCGCCTCGATCCGGTCGACCCGGCCTACGAGCTTCCGGAGCTTCGCGGCCCCCCGCCGGCCGACCGCCGCGCCGCCCACGCCGCCGCCGCCGCGCGACCGCGCACCTTCTCCGGCGAGCTCGATCGGCTCCTCGCCGCCGGCCTGATCGACCGGCCGACCCGCGACCGCGACCGCCAGGTCCTGCTCGACGCGCGCCGGTCCTTCGGGCGGATCACCGGGACGCGGCGGACGGAGCTCGGCGCCGTGCTCGGCAATCTCGACCAGATTGCCGCCGCCGGGCTGCTCACGCCCTCCCGCCTCCCCGGACTCGTGCTCACGCTCGCGCGCAACCGCGTCTGGTGGACGACCGGCCCGCTCCTCTACGACGGGCAGCGGGTCGGCTTCCCGGGCAGCCAGCTGGTCTGGCAGTACTACGTCGGGCAGGGCATCGAGATCCAGTGGCTGGGGACCTTCGGCAAGGCCAACGGCTACTTCCTCGGCGGACGCTCCCACGACGTCCAGTTGGGCGCGCTCCTCGACGAGGCGGTCGGACTGGCCACGCAGCGGGCCGGCGGGCTGGCGTGGGAGTACGACTTCCGCTTCGACGGCGGAGCGCCGCCGTGGGTCAGCTCGATCGCGCAGGGCACCGCCCTGCAGGCGCTCGGGCGTGCCGGGGTGCGCTTCGGCCGGGCCGACTACCTCGCCGCCGGTCGCTCGGCGCTCGGGATCTTCGCCACCCCGCCTCCGGAAGGCGTGCGCGTGGCCACCGCCGCCGGCGCGCACTACCTGATCTACAGCTTCGTCCCCGGCGAGCGGGTGCTCAACGCGTTCGTCCAGTCGCTCGTCGGCCTCTACGACTACGCAGGGCTCGCCAACAGCCCCGACGCCCGGGCCCTCTTCGCCGCCGGGGAGGCCGAGGCCCGACTCGAGGTCCCCCGCTACGACACCGGCGCCTGGTCGCTCTACGACCAGTCGAGCGAGTCGAACCTCAGCTACCACACGCTCGTGCGCGACTTCCTCCAACGGCTCTGCGACCGTCTGCGTACCGCGGCGCCGACGCCCGCCTACGCGATCGCCGGGCCCTCGGGCGGCACGGCGCCGGTCCCGCCCGCTCCGCCCCCCACCGCCCCGCGTCCGAACGCCGACGTCTACTGCACGACCGCCGCCCACTTCACGGCCTACATGCATCAGCCGCCGGCGGTCGCTGTGGCCCCCTTCGGCGCCGAACGGGCCGGCGGGCCCGCGCGGCTCCGACTGGCGCTCTCGAAGATCTCCGACGTCACACTGACCGCCCGCCGCGACGGACAGGTCGTCTACCGGACGACCGAGCTGCTCGGACACGGGAGCCGCACGCTCGTCTGGCACCCGGCCCACCCGGGCCGCTACCGCGTGAGCGTGGCGGCGACCGATCTGGCCGGCAACGCCGCGGCGACCGCCGCCACGGTGCTGGTCGCTCCGGCGCGCAAGCACCGCTGAACGCTGCACTAGACTCGCCCGGGCCGATGGCTCCGCGCACGATCGTCTACACCGGCAAGGGCGGGGTCGGCAAGACATCGGTCGCCGCGGCGACCGCTCGCCGCTGCGCGGCCGCCGGCCACCGCACGATCGTCCTCTCCACCGACCCGGCGCACAGCCTGTCGGACTCGCTGGGCATACGGCTCGGCGGCGAGCCGGCCCAGATCGGCGAGCGCCTCTGGGGCCAGGAGGTCGCCGCCCAGGAGGAGCTCGAACGCAACTGGTCGGCCGTGCAGGAGTGGCTCGGCGAGATTCTCCTCGAGCGCGGCGTCGACCGCATCTCGGCCGAGGAGCTGACCGTCCCGCCTGGGCTCGACGAGCTGTTCAGCCTGCTGGCGATCCGCCGCCACCACGAGTCCGACGACTACGACGTGATCGTCGTCGACTGCGCCCCGACCGGCGAGACGCTGCGCCTGCTGTCCTTTCCCGATGTCGCCCGCTGGTGGCTGGAGAAGATCTTCCCCGCCCAGAATCAGCTGCTCGCGGCGGCCCGGCCCTTCGCCCGGGCCGTGCTCGACATCTCGCTTCCCGGGCCGGACGTGCTCGAGGACGTCAACCGGCTGGTCGGCAACCTGATCGCCATGAACCTGATCCTGCGCGACCACGAGCGCGTCTCGATCCGGCTGGTCACCAACCCCGACCGGATGGTGACCGACGAGTCGCGGCGCACCTTCACCTACCTGAACCTCTACGGGTTCCTCACCGACGCGGTGATCGTCAACCGGATCTTCCCGTCGACCGTCGGTCCCTACTTCGATGCCTGGCGGGAGCGCCAGCAGGAGCAGCTGGCCGACGTCGAGGCCGCCTTCTCGCCCGTCCCGGTGCTGCGGGCGCCGTACTTCGAGACCGAGGTCCAGGGCCCCGAGATGCTCGACCGCCTCGGCGAGGCCCTCTTCGCCGACCGCGACGCCGCGGCCGTGCTCCACCGGCGCCTGGCCCACGAGCTCGAGGTCCGCGAGCACTCGGCTGTGCTGCGCCTCGACCTCCCCTTCGCCGAGAAGGGGGCGATCTCGCTCAAGAAGGTCGGCCTCGAGCTGATCGTGCGCGTCGACGGTCACAAGCGGACGATCATGCTCCCACCGGGGCTCGGCGAGTTCCGCCCGACCGGCGCCGCCTTCGCGGAGGGCGCGCTCGAGGTCAACTTCGTGGACGGGAGCGCGCGGTGAGCAGCGTCGATCCACTGGGCGAGCTCCGCGAGCAGATCCGCGCGGCGAGCGCGGCCGCCGAGCGGCTGGTCGGCGACAGCCGGAGAGCCGCGTCCGGCCGGACGCCGCCGGCCGGCGACCGGCAGGAGACGGACGACGGCGGGACACCGCCGGCCGGCTGGCAGCAGACGGACGGCGGCGATGCGCAGTCGGAGCTCGCGGCCCTCGGGCGGCTGCTCGAGCTGCTGCGGGCGACGCTGCCCGCCGAGCTCCAGGAGCAGTTGACCGACCTGATCCGCCAGCTGCTGGTCGTCCTGCGGGCACTGATCGACTGGGCGGTCACCCGACTCGAGCAGGACGGGCGCGGGCGCGAGCTCGCCGTCGAGGACATCCCGATCGATTGAGGCGCCGCGGACGCCGCGCGGACCCGCCCGGCCCGGGCGTACAATCGCGTTGGTGGCCATCAAGACCTGGATCCTGACGGGCTCGCAGGAGAACTTCGCCGCGACGCGCGAGCTCGACTTCCGGGTCATCGGGTGCAAGGAGCGCCGGCGCCGTCAGGCGCTCGAGATGGAGGAAGGCGACCGCATCGTCTTCTACCTGACGCGGATCATGGCCTTCGCCGCGAGCGCTCGCGTTGCCGGCGAGCTCTTCGAGGACCGCGCGCCGATCTGGCCGGGGAAGCCCGGCAAGGCCGATCCCTACCCGTGGCGGCTGCCGACCGTGCCCGAGCTCGTTCTCGACCAGCGCGACTGGGTACCGGCGGAGACGCTCGTCGACGAGCTCGCGCACATCCGCAAGTGGCCCCGAGAGCACTGGAAGCTCGCCTTCCAGGGGCAGCTGCGGACGGTCTCCGAGGCCGACGCCGAGCTGCTCGTCGAGCGCCTGCGCACGGCCGGCGCCGTGCGGGTCTGAGCGACCGGGGAGGTGGTCGCGGCGCCCGAGCGGCATCCCGGACCGGCACGGGGCGCGGCCCGCGTGGGCCGGGCCTGGACCTCGCTCGCCCCGGAGGAGCGGGTCGCCGCGCTGGCCGGCCTCGCGCTCTGGGCGTCGATGTTCCTTCCGTGGTACGGCAAGAGCGTGACCGAGACGGTGCAGGGCTCGCTGCGGGCGGCGAGCTACACGCTGAGCGCCTTCGCCGCCTTCTCGTTCGTCGAGGCGGCAGTCCTGCTGGTGGCGAGCAGCGTGCTGGTGCTGCTCTTCGCCCGCGCCGAGCGACGCGCCTTCCACCTGCCGGGCGGCGACGGTTCGGTGCTCCTCGTCGCCGGGGTCTGGACCAGCGTGCTCGTCTTCTACCGCATGCTCGACAAGCCGGGCACATCCGGCAACGCTCGGTTGACCACCACGATCGGCCTCCAATGGGGCATCTTCGTCGCGATGGCCGCCGCCATCGGCCTGGTCTACGCCGGCACCCGGCTGCGCGGCGCCCACCGGCCGGAGCCGGCACGGGTCGAGGACCCGACCTTGCAGCCGCGGCGGCGCCCGCCGCCACCAGCGGACGCGGAGCCGGCACGCAGGGAGGAGCCGCGGGGCGGGGGGCGGCGAGAGGGGGAGACGAAATGGGTGGAGACGAGGGAGGAGAACACCACCAACCAAAAA
>JBPCNA010000232.1:0-4095 GCA_051001735.1 Solirubrobacteraceae bacterium | reverse complement strand
CGGACGGCGCCGGCCTCGCCGATGCGGTCAAGGCGCCGGTGGCCGGCCCCGGCCGCCGCGGCCGCCGTCGTCCTCGGCGCGGGGGCCGCGACCCAGTTCGGCCACACCGGCGGGCGCCAGTCGTCCGTCATCTCACCCCTCAGCCGGCACGACCTGGCCCCTCTCGTCGCCGCCCGCGCCGCCGGGCTGCCGGGCGTGGCCGGGCCGCCGCTCGTGCTCGGGTTCCCGGTGTCGCACCCGCTCGTCCTGGAGGCGCTGACACCGCGGGAGGCCGCCGGCATGGCCGCGGCGGTCGTCGTCGGCCGCGGACCCGGCCTCCTGCCCTGACCGTCGGCCAGCGCCAGCGCCGGCCCCGAGCCGCGGAGCGGCGCGGCGGCGGCGACCTCAGCTACCGGCGACCTCGGCTCGGACCGCGGAGCGACGCGGCGGCGCTGGGACCCGGACTCAGGAGGCTTCGGGAGCGTGCGGCGGGGTGACCGTCGCGGGCACTGCCGGAGCGGTCGCCGGGGCGACCTCGGGTACCGGGGCCGGCGCCGGGGGAGCGTCGGTCGCCACGGTGAGCATCGGGTCGACCTCGGGGCTGCGGTCCATGCTCAGCGTCTCCCGAAACTCACGCATGCCGCTGCCGAGCGACTTGGCCAGCTCCGGTAGGCGCTTGGGCCCGAGGAAGATCAACGCGATGATCGCGATGAACGCCAGGTGAAGTGGATTGGTTAGTCCGCCCATGTACTACTCCTCTACGTCGCGCCCTGGCTGCTCGGATCAACCTCGGGCTCTCACCAAAGGGTAGCGACGGCCGGCGGGAGAACCCGCGGGCGCGCCGCGAGCAGCCGTTCGCGCAGCTGACGCACCTCGGGATCGGCTCCCAGGGACAGCGCCTGCTCGCAGGCATCGAGGCACTCGCTGACGCGCTCGGTCCGCGCCAGCGCGTGGGCCAGGCGCGACCAGGCCTCGCGCGAATCCGGGGCGAGCTCGACCGCCTGCTCGCAGGCGGAGACCCCGCCGCCGATGTCGCCCGCCAGGTGGAGGGCGAGCGCCAGGTCGAGCAGGCCCTCGACGGTCGGCCCCAGCGCGCGAGCCCGCTGGAGAGCGTCGATCGCCGCCCGGCGATCCATCAGCCGGAGGCGCAGCCGGCCGAGGCGCTCCCACTCACCGGCGTCCTTTGGCGCTCGCCGGGCGGCCCGCTCGGCGGCCTCGGCGGCCAGATCGATCGCTCCGATGTCCTCGTAGATCCGCGCGGCGAAGCGGTGGGCGGCCGGACGGCCGGGCTCGACGCGCGCCCAGTCGCGGACCGCCCGGGCCGCCGCCTCGAGGTTCCCGGCCTGCCAGAAGGCGAGCGTCATCAGCCGGAGCACCGGCACGTTCGTCGGGTCGGCGTCGCGGGCGTAGATCAGGCGCCGGGCCGCGAGCTCCGGGTTCCCGTCGGCCAAGGCGTGCTGGGCGGCGACCATGAAACGCTGGACCCGGGCGGTGCCGGGGTCGGGCTTGGAGAAGTCGACGAACTCGAGGCTGCCCGCCGGCACCGTGCGAACGCCCTGGCTGAAGAGGACGCGCGCCCACTGCTGGATGTCGTCGCCCTCGCCGCTGAAGTAGACGCCGGTGACCGAGCCGACCCCCCACTCGGGATAGGACAGGCAACGGGCGTAGCGGTGGACGACGGAGTGGTCGGGCGCCCGGCTGCCGAACGGATCGTGGCGGGCGCGGTCGGCGTCGGCGGCGCGGGCGCGCTCCTGCTCCTCGTAGGCCCGCCGGCCGGCCTCGGCGCGGGCCGCCCGGCTCGCGGCCGCCGAGACCTTGACCGCGTTGTGGGTGACCTGTCCGCCGCGCGACCCCTCGGCGAGGCGCTCGAGCTCGTCGGCCGCCTGGTTGATCGCCTGGAGGTGGCGCTGGTGCTCGACCCGGCGCCCCGGCGGCGCGATGTCCGGGTGCCAGACCTTGGCCATCCGGCGCCGCGCGAGCTGCACCTGCCGCTGGTCGAACGGCGGTTCGAGCTCCAGGAGCAGCAGGGCCTGCTCGAGATCGAAGACATTGGACATTCTCCAGCCACGTTAGCGAGGCAGCGCCACGGCAGGCTCTATCCTCAGCGGGCGATGTCGACCCAATACGTGTTCACGATGTACAAGATGTCGCGGGTCTTCCCGCCGGACAAGACCGTCCTCAAGGACATCACCCTCGCCTTCCTCCCCGGGGCGAAGATCGGGGTGCTCGGCTGCAACGGCTCGGGCAAGTCCACGCTGCTGCGGATCATGGCCGGCCGCGACACGGACTTCCGCGGCGACGCCGAGATCGCACCGGGCGCCTCGGTCGGACTGCTCGAGCAGGAGCCGGCGCTCGACCCGGCCAAGGACGCCCGCGGCAACGTGCTCGACGGCGTCGCCGAGCTCCACGCCCTCGTCGAGCGCTTCAACGAGCTCGCCGCCAACTACTCAGACGTTACCGCCGACGAGTTCGCCCGCCTCCAGGAGCAGATCGACGCCGCCGACGCCTGGAACCTCGACGGGATGATCGAGCACGCGATGGACGCGCTGCGCTGCCCGCCGCCCGACGCCGATGTGACCACCCTCTCCGGCGGCGAGCGCCGCCGCGTCGCCCTCTGCCGCCTGCTCCTCTCCCAGCCAGACCTGCTGCTGCTCGACGAGCCGACCAACCACCTCGACGCCGAGTCGGTGGAATGGCTCGAGCGCCACCTGGCCGAGTACAAGGGCACCGTCGTGGCCGTCACCCACGACCGCTACTTCCTCGACAACGTCGCCGGCTGGATCCTGGAACTCGATCGCGGTCGGGGCATCCCCTACGAGGGCAACTACTCGGGCTGGCTCGAGCAGAAGCAGGCGCGCCTCGCCCAATCGGAGAAGCAGGAGGTCTCGCGCCAGCGGACGATCGCCGCCGAGCTCGAATGGGTCCGGACCAATCCCAAGGGACGCCGCAAGAAGGCCAAGGCCCGCCTGGCCAACTACGAGTCGCTGCTCGCCCACGAGGCCGAGGTCAAGCTCGACCAGGTCCAGATCCACATCCCGGCCGGCCCCCGCCTCGGCGACGTCGTCGTCGAAGCCGACGGCCTGACCAAGGGCTTCGGCGACCGCCTGCTGATCGAGTCGCTCTCGTTCTCGCTGCCCCGCGGCGGGATCGTCGGGGTGATCGGACCGAACGGCGCCGGCAAGACGACCCTCTTCAAGATGATCACCGGCGCCGAGCAGCCCGACGCCGGGGTGCTGCGCATCGGCGACACCGTCCAGCTCGCCTACGTCGACCAGTCGCGCGACGCGCTCGACCCCGAGAAGAACGTCTGGGAGGAGATCTCCGGCGGCCAGGATCAGCTCAGGGTCGGCGACCGCTGGGTCAACTCGCGCCAGTACACGGCGTCGTTCAACTTCAAGGGCTCCGACCAGCAGACCAAGGTCGGCAAGCTGTCGGGCGGCGAGCGCAACCGCCTCCACCTGGCCAAGCTCCTCCACGGCGGCGGCAACCTGCTCCTCCTCGACGAGCCGACCAACGACCTCGACGTCGACACCCTCCGCGCGCTCGAGGAGGCCCTCCTGTCCTTCGCCGGCTGTGCGGTGGTGATCTCGCACGATCGCTGGTTCCTCGACCGCGTCGCCACCCACGTGCTGGCGTTCGAGGGCGACAGCCAGGTGACGTGGTTCGAGGGCAACTTCGAGGCCTACGAGGAGCACCGCCGGGCGCTGCTCGGGGCCGAGGCCGACCGGCCGAAGCGCATCACCTACAAGCGGCTCGTCCGCGGCTGAGCCGCCGCCGGCGACCTGATGGACCTGCCGCCGTTCGTCGGGGGTGAGTTGTTCGCGCGTCGCGCCGAGGGCGCTCAGCGTGGAGGCCGCGTCGGCTCCGGGGGCGCCGACCGGCGGCGGCGAGGGCGGCGACCAGCTCGAGCACGGCGCAGGTCGAGGGGCGCGGTCGCGGCGGCAAGAATTCCCGCTGGGAAAGCGCCGTCACCGGCCCGGGGCGGCTGCGGTCGGCCCTATGATCCACCCATGCGAGGGACACGGGGCCGCTGGACGCCACGCGCGGGCGCGCTCGTCGGCGCCGCCATGGCGAGCTTCGCCGTGGCCGCCACCGCCTCCGGGGCCCCGTCCGTCC
>JBPCNA010000231.1:0-7789 GCA_051001735.1 Solirubrobacteraceae bacterium | reverse complement strand
GCCTTGAGGCTGAGGCCGGTGGCCGCCGCGGCGAGCTTGCCGGCGTCGCGGCCGAGCGCACGCCGGCGAACGCCGGCCGCCGTCCCGCGGGCCTCGTCGACGCGGGCGGCCCGGTAGTCGCAGAAGCCGCCCCAGAGGATGGCCGCATCGGCCTCGTCGGGGGCCGCCGCCTCGCCGAGGAGCCCGGCGGCCCGGGCGAAGCAGTCGGCGGCGTCGGCGTACTGCGCCGACCCGTAGAGGAGCTCGCCCTCGACCGCGACCGCCCGGCCGGCCGCGAGGTCGCCGAGGCCGGCGGCGGCGGTCACGGCGCGGCGCGCGACGACCAGCGCCCGACGATCGAAGCCCGCCTCGCGGAGGACCCGCGCGAAGCCGCCCTGGCAGTCGGCGAGGAGCGGACCGTACCCGGCGGCCTCGGCGAGGTGCAGGGCGCGGAGCGCCGCCCAGACGGCGCCGGCCCGGCGTCCGGCGCCGGCGTAGCAGCGGGCGAGGAGGAGGTACTCGGCGGCAGCCGCGGGATCGGCCTTCCGCCGGCGGCGGCGCCTGACCCGGAGGTGGGCGAGGAGCTCGACGGCGAGGAGGACGACGAGAGCGACCGGCGAGGCCCCGGGGTGGCGCTCCCCGCGGCTCTGGATCGCCGCTTCGGCGGCCGGCGTCGCCGCCGTGTGGTCTCCACGGGAGGCGTCGAGCCGGGCGAGGGTGACGCCGATCGCCGTCCGGCGGGCCGGCTCCCGGGCGGTGCGGGCGGCGGCAGAGAGCTGCTCCTCGGCGAGGTCGGTCCGGCCTTGGGCGAGGTAGACGGCGGCCAGGTCCTCGACGATCTCGAGCGTCCGCTCGGTTGGGAGGCCGGCGGCGGCCTGGCGCGCCTCGCGGAGATAGTGCTCGGCGACGTCGAGCGCCTGCCGGCCGGTCGCCGCGCGGGCGGCGGCCATGGCCCGGGGTACGGCGCGTTCGGGATCGCCGCTGGCCAGGGCGTGCCAGGCGGTGGCGTAGACGTCGCCGCCGTCGGGGGCGAGGACGTCGCGGGCCCGGGCGTGGAGCCGCCGGCGGTCGCCGGGGGAGATCGACGCGAGGACGGCCTGGCGGAGATCGTCGTGGCAGAAGGTGAGCCGGCGCTCCTCGGGGCCGGACCGGACGACGAGCCGGCGGCGCTCGGCGCCGGCCCGGGCGAGCTCGGTCCAGGTGTCGCCGCGCCCGAGCATGGCGGCGGCCAGGTCGAGGGAGAACTCCCGACCGAGGAGGGCACCGGCGCCGAGCAGCTTGCGGACCTCGTCGGGCAGCAGCTCGAGCCGCCAGGAGGCAACGTCCTCGGGGGAGGGGACGCGGCCGGGCACGACGCGGGCGTCGCGGAGGCCGCTCGCGGCGAGCGCGGCCCGGGCGGGGTTGCCGGCGGCGGCGGCGGCGACGAAGTCGGCGCCCGTCGCGTCGCCCGAGTCGGCGGCCGAACGGGCGAGCTCGGCGGCCGCCGCGTCGGGAAGCGGTCCGACGGCGACCCGGCCGATCGCGGCGATCTGCCGGAGCGGGTGGTCGTCGGGGAGGCCGCGCGGCCGGAGGCCGACGATCAGCGATGCGTGCCTGGCGCCGGCGACGGCGCTCCAGGCGGCGATCAGGTCGAGCACGGCGGCGTCGGCCCACTGGCAGTCGTCGAGGACGATCAGCGCCGGCGACCCGGGCCTACCGGCGGCGGCGAGCAGTCGGGCGAGGGCGTGGGCGCCCGACCAGCGGACGGGATCGGAGGGACGGTGATGGGCGGGTGCGGCGGCCACGCCGAGGAGGGGGCCGAGCCGGGGCAGCAGGTCGCAGACGGAGGTGGCGGCCGGGCCGCGGACCGCGGCGCGAAGCCGTTCGGGGTCGAGCGCGAGGAGCCCGTCGACCACGCCGTCGAGGCCGCTGGCCGGAGCCGGCGGGTACTCGCGGGCGGCGCCGCGCAGAACGGTGGCACCCTCGGCAGCGGCGAGGCGACAGAGCTCTTCGAGCAGACGGGTCTTGCCGACGCCGGCGGCTCCCTCGAGGAGGACGGCGGAGCCGTGGCCGTCGCGGGCGGCGCAGAGGCGGGCGACGAGTGCGGCGAGCTCGGCATCGCGGCCGACGAGGGCGCCCGGACCGGCACCCCGGGGCGGGCCGGAGTGCGGCGCGCCGGCGGGGTCGAGCGCACGGAGGGCGGCGGCCGCGTCGGCCGGACGGTCCACCGGGTCGACCGCGAGCATGCGGAGGATCTCGGCCTCGAGCGCCGCCGGGACCTCGGGGCGCTCCGGGGTCAGGGCGGGGGGCCGATCGGTCAGGCGGCGGCGGAGGAGCTCGCCGTCGCTGCCGGCGAGGTAGGCCGGCCGGCCGGTGAGGCACTCGTGGAGGACGAGGCCGATCGAGTAGAGATCGGTCCGGTGGTCGACCGGGCGGTCGAGCACGCCGGCGCGCTCGGGCGCGGCGTAGCGGACGTCGGAGGGCCCGGGGTCGCCGGCGATGCAGTCGCGCAGGGCGGCGCCGCCGAAGCCGGCGAGGCTGGCGCCGCGGATCGCGCCGTCGGGGTTGACCATCACGGTCGCCGGGCTGATGGCCAGATGGAGGAGGCCGCGGGAGTGGGCGGAGGCCAGCGCGGCGAGCAGGTCGCGGGCGACCTGGAGCACCGCGGCGAGCGGCAGGCCGCCGGGGGCGAGCCGCTCGGCGAGAGGGACGCCGCGGATCAGCGGCGTCACCAGCAGGAACCAGCCGCCGTCGCGTCCGGCGAAGAGGGGCGTCGCGAGCCCGGGGAGGCGCTCGAGGTCGGTGACCTCGCGGGCGATCAGGCCCGCCGCGTCGGCCGAGACGAGCCCGGCCTCGGCGGCGGTGATGGTGACGCTGGCCATGGTGGCGGTGTCGCGCCCGAGCAGCGTGCCGTCGGCCTGGCGGCGGACCACCTCGTAGCGACCGGCGAGAACCGTGCCCGGGTCCGGCTGGGCGGACACGGATCCCGTCCGGGGAATGGAGATCTGGGGTGGCATATGTGAAGGAGGGGGGCCGTCGGGCAGCCGAAGTCGATCGACCCTCGCGGTCGCATCGGCATCCGGGGCCTGCGGCTTGACGGTGGGCGCCGGCGACCGACGTCCGGCCGGGGCGGCATCCTCGATTAGTGCGCAACGAGCGGCGCGGCCGTCCCGCGGTGACACCGGCGCGATCTAGACTCGCCGCCCGATGAGCACCCCTGCCCAGATCCTCCCTCACCCCCGCAACGGGGGCGGCGGAGCGGGCGAGGGGATGACGCCGCCCCACAACATAGAGGCCGAGCAGTCGGTGCTCGGGGCGATCCTGCTCTCCGAGCGGACGATGTACTCGCTGGTCATCGAGGAGGCCCTCCGGGCCGAGGACTTCTACCGGGAGCGCCATGCGGTCATCTACCGGGCGATGCTCGAGCTCTACGAGCTGAGCGAGCCGATCGACCTGCTGACGGTGAGCGAGCAGCTGCGTCGCACGGGCCGGCTCGAAGCGGCGGGTGGGAGCGAGGCGGTCGACGTCCTGGCGGGCACGGTCCCGAACGTGGCCAACCTCCGCCACTACGCGCAGATCGTCCGCGACGCCGCGCTGATGCGGCGCCTGCTCGGGGCGACCTACGAGATCCAGACGAGCGTGCTCAACCAGCGCGAGGGGGCGCGCGAGATCGTCGAGCGTGCCGAGAAGGTCGTGCTCGAGGTCGCCCACGGCGACAGCACCCAGGACTTCCGGGAGATCGGCAGGGTCCTGAACGAGGAGCTCGACAAGCTCCATCGCCTCTCTCTGGAGGAGACGACGCTGACCGGGACGGGGTCGGGCTTCCGCGACCTCGACGCGATCACCGGCGGCTTCCAGCCGGGCAACCTGATCGTGCTGGCGGCGCGACCGTCGATGGGCAAGAGCTGCCTGGTGACCAACATCGCCGAGAACGCGGCGATCCAGTACGGCAAGCCGGTCGCACTGTTCTCGCTGGAGATGTCGGAAGCCGAGCTGGCCCAGCGCTTCATCGCCTCCCAGGCGCGGATCAAGGGCGACGAGCTCCGCAAGGGCCGGGTCGGCGAGGACCGGTGGCCGAAGATCATCAAGGCGAGCCAGCGCCTCGCCGGGTCGCCGCTCTGGGTCGACGACTCCTCGGACATCGGGCTGCTGGAGATCCGCGCCAAGACCCGCCGCCTCCACTCCCAGCACGCGGAGGGCCTCGGGCTGGTGATCGTCGATTACCTCCAGCTGCTGCGGGCCGACTCGCGCAGCGAGAACCGGGCCGAGGTGATCGGCCAGATGTCGCGGGGGCTCAAGCTGCTGGCGCGGGAGCTCGAGGTTCCGGTGATCGCCCTCTCCCAGCTCAACCGGGGGGTCGAGCAGCGCCAGGACAAGCGGCCGCTCCTCTCGGACCTGCGCGAATCGGGCGCGGTCGAGCAGGACGCCGACGTGGTCGTCTTCATCTACCGCGACGACTACTACAACCCCGACGACTCCGAGCGACCGGGCGAGGCCGACCTGATCATCTCCAAGCACCGAAACGGCGCTCTCGGGACGGTCACCCTCACCTTCCAGCCCGAGTACCCCCGTTTCATGAACTACACGAGCGACGACCGCTTCGGGTAGCGACCGGTTGAAGTTGGGCGAGTCGACTGAAAGCTGGACGGTGAATGGACGAACCGCGGGTCGAGTAGGGGGAGTTGTCGATACGCCTTCGCTGGGCACTGGATCGCGGTATGACGGCTCCGCGAATCAGGCGTAGCGAGCCAAGGGGCGCTGCTGAGCGGCCGCCCGGGAGAGAGCGTCAGCGAGAACCCGGGCGGCGGCATCGGCTTCACGACGCAGGTTGCGCTCCTCAAGGAGGACCGCCATCCCGGTCGCGACGAACCCTCCGATGATGACGCCGAGCAGAGCGAGTACTACGCGTAAACGGCGCCTGAGAGGCTGCGCCGGGTGCCGCGTGCGACCCCAACACCCACGCGAATCGGATCAGAGTTGGTGGGTCCGACGCCTCACGCGTAGCTCCCCGGTGGGCAGTGGAGGTACGAGTCGCCGAATCCACCGCCGCCAGGACGCGCGTAGGCGGGTCGGCTACGCTAGGCCGCCGCCGCGAGCGCGTCCGGGCGCCGCGAGACCGACATCGCATGGACCTATTCGTCTGTTGGGTGCTGTTCGTGGCCCTCTACCTCGTCGTCGCCGTCGGGCTCGGCCTGCTCGTCGAGCGAGCGACCGGCAGTGTGCTGCCGGGGGTGCTCCTGCCGCCGATCGGCGTCGCCGGCGTGTTCGTCCTCTCCCAGCTCTTCTCCTACTTCTCGTGGTCGGCGCCCCTGACCACGCCGGGCATCCTCCTGCTGGGCGTCTCGGGCCTGATCGTCGGCCGCCGCCGGCTCCGCGACCGAGGACGCCTCGACCGCGGGGCGCTCGCCGCGGCCGTGGTCGTCTTCGCCGTCTTCGCCGCGCCGATCGTCCTGACCGGCGAGCCGACCTTCGCCGGTTACACGGTCCTCGGCGACACGTCGATCCACTTCATCGGCGCCGACTACATCCTCCGCCACGGCCGCCACCTCGGCGGCCTGCCGCCGTCGTCCTACGAGTTCAGCCTGTCCGCCTACTACGGCAACGGCGGATATCCGTCGGGCGGTCCGACCGCGGCCGGCGCCATGGCCGAGGCGGTCGGCGAGAACGTCGCCTGGATCTTCCAACCGTTTCTCGCGCTCCTCGCCGCGATGACCTCCCTCTGCGTCTACGCCATCGTCGCCCCGCGCGTCCGTCCGACCTGGCTGCGCTTCTTCGTCGCCGCGCTCGCACCCCAGTCGGCGCTCGTCCTCGCCTACGCACTCCAGGGGAGCGTCAAGGAGGTCGGGACGGCCTGGGCGATCGCCCTGCTGGCGGCGGTGGTCGCCTGGTTCGCCGAGCAGTGCCGCGGCGGGGCGCGCCGCGTCATCCCCGTCGCCGTCGCCGCCGCCGCCGGCCTCAGCCTGATCAGCCTGTCGATCGCGCCGTGGCTCGGCCTGTTCATGGTCACCGCGCTCGCGGTCACCCTCCGTGGCGGAGGCCGCGCGGGCCGGCGCACGGCGCTGCTCCAGTCCGGCGGCTTCGTGGCGGTCACGGCCGCCCTGGCCTTCCCGACGCTCGCCGTACTTGGGACGTTCCTGCCCGCCGTGACGGCCACCGTGACCGCACAGCACGAATTCGGCAACCTGTTCGGGCCGCTCGACCCGATTCAGATGTTCGGGACCTTTCTCTCCGGCGACTACCGCGCCAAGCCCGACACGTCCGCGCTGCTGACGGCGACCCACCTCCTGCTCGGTGTCTCGCTCGTCTCGGCGGCGCTCGGACTCGCCTGGGCGATCCGGCGGCGGTCCTGGGCCCTCCTCTACCTCGGCGTCTCGCTGATCGGCTGGTACTACGTGACGCGGAGCGGCTCGCCCTGGGCGCAGGCGAAGGCGTTGATGATCGTCTCCCCGGCGGTGATGGTGGCGATCGCCCTCGGGCCGATCGCGCTTCACGCCGCCGGGCGGCGATTCGAAGCCGTCGCCCTCGCGTTGGTGGTGGCCGGCGGCGTTCTCGCCTCGAACGCCCTGGCCTACCACGACGTCAGCAACGCGCCCTGGAGGCGGATGGTCGAACTCGAGCGCGTCGGGCACCGGATCGCCGGTCAGGGACCGACCCTCTACCCCGAGTTCGAGGAGTTCGGCAAGCACTTCCTCGCCGCCGCGGATCCCGAGAGCCCGGGCGAGGGCTGGCAGCGGCGACTCGCGCTCGCCGCGCAGACCACCGACGGCACGGCCATCCACCAGGGGCAGAGCTACGACCTCGACACGTTCACCCCGGCCTACATCGACTACTACCGGACGATCGTCCTCCGGCACGGTCCGGCCTGGAGCCGGCCCCCGTCGATCTACCGGCTGGTCTGGTCGGGTCGCTACTACGAGATCTGGCAGCGACCCCCCGGCGCGGAGAGCCAGATCGTCGCCCACCTACCCCTCGGCACCCGCACGACCCCGGCGGCCATCCCGTCATGCCCGGCGGTCCGGTCGCTCGCCCGCCGGGCGAGCGCCGTCGGCGGGCGGCTGGCCTACGCGACGGCGCCGATCCCCCTCGTGATCGTCCCCACGCGGACGGCCTATCCCCCGCGCTGGGCGATCGACCCGAGCGACGGCCTCAGCCTGATCCCGACCGGCCCCGGGAAGGTGGTCGGCTCCGTCGTCGCCCGGCGGTCGGGCACCTACGACATCTGGCTCGAGGGATCGATCGCCCGGCCGTTCCGGGTGTACGTCGACGGCGCCTACCTCGGCACCGTCGCCAACGAGCTCGCCGGCCGCGGACAGGCCACCAGCGCCGGCGCGGTGACGTGGCGGCCCGGGCGCCACGTCATCTCGGTCGTCCAGGGCGGCGGGAGCCTCGACCCCGGCAACGGCGAGGCCGGGCGCCGCCTCGGGCCGATCTCGGCCGTTCCCCGCCTGGCCGGCGCCCGCCAGGTCGACGACCTCGCGGCGAAGGACTGGGGCGCGCTGTGCGGGCGTCCGGCCGACTGGATCGAGGCGGTTCGCTGATATGGAGAGACGTTTGTCAAGTGCCCAGCACCGGATGCCCGCTGCGGGGGCGGGCATCGTGTCGGTTGAGGGGGCGGCGGGCCTGGCTGGTGCGCGACGCGCGGTCAGGCTGATATGCGCGGATCCGGGTGGCCGCAGGACCGGGTTTCGTCGTGAGAGCCCGCGGTCTAGATGAGTAGTGCCACGGGTTTATGCGGTGTAGCAGGCGATCGAGCGGCTTGGCCGTCCGAGTTGGTGGTTGAGGGAGATTGCGGCGGCGAGTGCGGCGAAGCGTGCGGCCAGGCGGACGCGGA
>JBPCNA010000230.1:0-20871 GCA_051001735.1 Solirubrobacteraceae bacterium | reverse complement strand
GCTCCGGCGATCGCCGGAGCCGCCGGGGTGATCGAGTCGTGCTCGCAGACGCAGACGAGCAGCGGACAGCGGACGTCGGAGGTCCGGTCGTAGGGGCGGTAGCGCGGGAGGCGCAGATTCACCCGCGGTGTGAAGCGGTTCTCCCAGGTCGATCCGGCGGGGACGATCGAGGTCATCTGGTCCCGGCCGCCGGCGGTGTTGAAGGCGGCGAACGTGCCCGGCTCGCCGGTCACCGGGATGTAATGGGGCGAGCGGCCGAGGCGGCCGCGGATCTCGTCGAGGACCGAGGCCCCGATCATGCGGGCGAGGAAGCCGGCGCGGACCGGTCCGTCGCGGCGCCCGAGACCGGCGTAGGGCACCTGGCTGACGACGGCGGCGATCCGGGCATCCTCCGCGGCGAGGCCCACGACGTGGCCGCCGCTGAACGACGTGCCCCAGAGGGCGATGCGCGAGGAGTCGAGCTCGTCGCACCCGCGGACGAACCCGATCGCCGACCGCCAGTCGGCGAGCTGGCGCGAGATGTCGAGCAGCTGCCGGGGCTGTCCCTCGCTCGACCCGAAGTGGCGGTAGTCGAAGACGACCGCGGCGAGGCCGGCCGCGGCGAAGCGCTCGGCGTAGGCGTCGAGCCGACAGTCGCGGACCATCGTGAACCCGTGCGCCAGGACGACGCACGGGTAGGGCGGCCCCCCGGCGGGCAGGTAGAGCCAGGCGGCGCAGCGGTCGCCGTCCGAGTCGAACGAGACTTCGAAGCGGCCCGCCATCAGCCGCGGCGGACGACCCGGATCCCGAGCAGCTCGGGGACCGTGACGAAGCTGTAGCCGCCGGCGCGGAGCGCGTCGATCAGGCGAGGCAGGGCGGCGGCCGTGTGACTGCGATCGCCGCCGCCGTCGTGCATGAGGACGATCGCCCCGGGCCGCACGCCGGGATCGGGGTCGGCGGGGTTGCCGTGGAGCACACGGCGGATGATGGCAGCGACCGGCGGCATGTTGAAGTCCTGGGGGTCGGTGTTCCACTGGATCGAGTCGAGCCCGAGCCCGCGGGCCAGGCCCTCGATGCGCGCGTCGATCGCCCCGTAGGGGGCGCGCCAGAGACAGGTCTCGAAGCCGGTGGCCTGGGCGATCGCCTGCCGCGCGAGGGCGATCTGCCGGCTCTGGACGGCCGCTGGGAGCTGCGTCATGTCGGCGTGGGTCCAGGTGTGGTCGCCGATCATGTCGCCGTCGCCGAGCTCGCGGCGGAGGAGCTCCGGGTGGTCGCGGACCTGGTTGCCGATCACGAAGAAGGTGGCATGGACCCGCTTGCGCTCGAGCACGCCGAGGATCTGCGGGGTGAACCCGCTCGGCCCGTCGTCGAAGGTGAGCGCCACGACGCGGCGCCGGGGCGGGCCCGACTCGAAGTAGACGGGTCTCCGCGCGACGCAGCCGACCGGGCCGCCGCGGGGCGCGGCGACGGCGGGGATGCCGGCGACCCCGCTCGACGGCAGCTGGAGGTCGCGGGCGGTGGGGACCGGGTTACCGTCGGCGGCGACCGAGGCGGTGGAGGGCGCGACCGGCATTGGATGGCGGGCGGCGCGGCGCGACGACGAGCCGCAGCCGGCGAGGGCGAGGGCGAGGAGAGCCGCGAGGAGCGCTCCGGCGCGGCGCCCGCTCAGCAATCCTCCTTCGAGCGGCCGCTCGGCAGCCCGGGGACGGGGACGGGCTTGCCGATCGACGTGCGGTCGTTCTCGGCGGCCCAGGCGGCGATCGGCTTGCTGCCGACGATGATCGTCGTGCCGTCGGTCAGCTTGAGCGCGGGGAGCTTCTCCTGCCCGGTCGCCTCGAGCAGCTCGGGGCGCTTGCCCTTGACGAGGAGCCCGCCGGGCCGATGGCGGTCGGCCATGATCTTCTCGAAGTTGTGGCCGGCGTCGCGGAGCGACTCCCCGGCGATGCGGCAGGCGTGCGAGCGGGGGCCCTCCTCGTCGAGCTCGCAGACGTAGAGCGTGAGCCTCGGAGCGGGGGGCATCAGGCGGTCACGTCGGCCCTGGACTTCGCCCAGGCGACGATCGCCCCGGCGCCGTTGATCGTCGAGCCGTCGGGCAGCTCGAGCACCGGCAGCTTCTCCTGACCGCTCATCGCCTTGAGCTCCGGCCGCTTGCCGCTGGTGAACAGCCCGAACGGCTTGTTCGGACCGAAGACGCTCCTCTCGTGGTCGACCCCTGCGGCGGTGAGCGCCGCAGCGGCGCGGCGGCAGGGATGAACCTTGGGGCCGCCGTCGTCGATGCTGCATACGTGGAGCGTGGGCTTGTCCGGCATGGATCAGATCTCCTCGGTGGGCATTCTTCCAAAGCGTAACGCGGGCGGCGGCGTGCGGCTTGCCCTTGGGAGCGGTGTCGGGCCGCCAGCCGAGCCGGCGCGGAGCGCGGCCGCCCGGGCGACTCGGCCGGGTCAGCCCCCGCGCCGGCTACGCGGGGCCGATCGCAAAGGCGCGCTGGCGGTAGGCGACGCCGCCGGCGGCGACGGTCAGAAGGACGCGGCCGTGGAGGTGGCGGCCGCCGAAGCAGCAGTTCTCCGAACGGCTCTCGTAGCCCGACTCGCCGACCTGCCAGGTCGCCTCGAGGTCGACGAGGCAGACGTTGGCCGGGGCGCCGACGGCGATGCCGGGGACAGGCAGGTCGAGCACGCGGGCGCCGGCGCTCATGCGCTCGACGAGGGTCTCGAGCGGGATCAGCCCGGGGCGCACGAGCGTGGTGTAGAGGGCGGCGAAGGCGGTCTCGAGGCCGGTGGTGCCCATCGCCGCCTGCTCGAAGGGGACGTCCTTGTCCTCGCGGGCGTGGGGCGCGTGGTCGGTGGCCACGCAATCGATCGTCCCACTGCGCAGGCCCTCGACGAGGGCGGCGCGGTCGGCGGCGGCGCGAAGCGGCGGATTCATCTTGAGGCGGGTGTCGAGCCCGCGGACGTCGTCCTCGGTCAGCGTCAGGTGGTGGGGCGAGGCCTCGGCGGTGACGGCGACGCCGGCGGCCTTGGCGGCGGCGACGGCCTCGACCGACTGCTCGGCGGAGAGATGCTGCATGTGGAGGCGGCCACCCTCGTGCGCGGCGATGGCGGCGTCGCGGGCGACCATCGTCGACTCCGAGATCGAGGCGATCCCGGCGATCCCGAGCAGCGCCGAGACGGCGCCCTCGTGCATCGCGCCGGCGCCCGAGAGCGACGGGTCCTCCTCGTGGAGGGCGAGCACGCCGCCGCAGAGCCGCTGGTACTGGAGCGCGCGCCGCAGCAGGCCGGCGGAGACGACGGGGCGGCCATCGTCGGTGAAGGCGACGGCGCCGGCCGCGCGGAGCTCGACCATCTCGGTCAGGCGCTCGCCGGCGAGCCCGGGGCTGATCGCCGCGGTGAAGCCGACCGGCACCCGAGCCTCGCGCATCGCCGCCTCGCGGAGGGAGCCGAGGACGGCGGTGTTGTCGACCGTGGGGCGGGTGTTGGGCATGGCGACGACGGCGCAGTAGCCGCCGGCGGCCGCGGCGCGGGTGCCGCTGTGGAGGTCCTCCTTGTGCTCCTCGCCGGGGACGCGGAAGTGGACGTGGGGGTCGACGAAGGCGGGGAAGAGGTGGCGGCCCTCGCCATCGATCGACTCGGTGCCGGGCGCGAGCTCGACCGTTCCGGGGGCGCCGAGGACGGCGATCGTCCCGCCGTCGATCAGGACGTCCGCCGGACCGTCGAGTCCGGCGCGCGGGTCGACCACGTGGGCCCCGCGGATCAGGAGCTGGGCCGGGCGGGTCTCGGCGCTGAACAGGCGTCTCATGCGAGCTGGGCCTCGGTCGCCGTCTGGCCGGCGGCGTCGGCGCTGTCGGGCGGGTGCGGGCCGGGTCGCCGGACGCCGGCGAGCAGCTCGTAGAGGACGGCCATGCGCACGACGACCCCGGCGCTGACCTGGGCGCCGATCAGCGCCTGCGGGGAGTCGGCGACGTCGCTGGAGAGCTCGACCCCGCGGTTGACCGGCCCGGGGTGCATCACGACCTGGCGAGCCGAGAGGCGCTTGGCGTTGATCTGGTAGCAGGAGGTGTACTCGTGGAGCGAGGGGACGTAGTCCTCGCGCATCCGCTCGTTCTGCATCCGCAGGGCGTAGATCACGTCGGCCGCGCCGACGCCGTCGAGGTCGTAGCTGACCTCGCAGCCGAGCGATTCGATCCCGGCGGGGATCAGCGTGGGCGGACCGCAGACGGTGACCTCGGCGCCCATCTTGGTGAAGGCGAGGATGCCGGAGCGGGCGACGCGGGAGTGGAGCACGTCGCCGACGATCCAGATCCGGCGCCCGTCGAGCGGGCCGATGCGGCGGGTCAGGGTGTAGACGTCGAGCAGGGCCTGGGTCGGATGCTCGTGCGTCCCGTCGCCGGCGTTGATCACCGCGGCAGTCGTCCAGGTCGAGACGAGGGCGGCGGCGCCGACGTGGGGCGAGCGGATCACCAGGGCGTCGGGTCCGTAGGAGGCGAGCGTGGCCACCGTGTCCTTGAGCGACTCCCCCTTCTCGACCGAGGAGCCGGAGGCGGCGAAGTTGAGCACGTCGGCCGAGAGGCGCTTGGCGGCGAGCTCGAAGGATGACCGGGTGCGGGTCGAGGACTCGTAGAAGAGGTTGACGACGAGCCGGCCCCGGAGGGCGGGGACCTTCTTGATCTCGCGGTCTGAGACCTCGGCGAACGACGCGGCGCGATCGAGCAGCCGCTCGATCCGGTCACGATCGAGCTGCTCGATCGACAGCAGGTGACGCATCTAGCTCCTCCCGGGGATGGCGATGGCGATCTGGTCGACGTCGTCGAGCTCGACGACGCTGACGTTGACCCGCTCGCTGCGAGCGGTCGGCAGGTTCTTTCCGACGTAGTCGGGCCGGATCGGCAGCTCGCGATGGCCGCGGTCTACGAGCACGGCGAGCTGCACCCGGGCGGGGCGGCCGTAGTCGAAGAGGGCGTCGATCGCCGCGCGTACGGTACGGCCGGTGAAGAGGACGTCGTCGACGATGACCACGGTCCGCCCGTCGATCCCGAAGTCGAGGTTCGAGGCGTTGACCACGGGCGCCTCGGGGCGGGTGGCCACGTCGTCGCGGTAGAAGGAGATGTCGAGGTCGCCGAGGGGCGCGTCGGCCTCGAGCAGCTCGCTGACCTGGCGCTGGAGCCGCGTGGCGAGGGGAGCACCGCGGCGATGGATGCCGACCATGGCAGGCGGCTCGCCGTGGCTGTTCTTCTCGACTATCTCGTGGGCGATGCGCGTCAGCGCCCGCCGGATGCCGTCGGCGTCGAGAACGACCTTCTCGCTGCTCATCGGTTCCTTCCTGGCCTCGCCGGACCGGGTTAAAGGACAAGTCCGACTGTAGCAGCGCTCGCCGACGGTGCCGGTAGAGGCGCGCGGGCGGTGGGGCGGGACCCAAGCGTCGGCGATCGCCCCCGCATCAGTGTTTCGGTGAGACGCCGGAGGCCGGCGGGCAGTTCGCCCGGCGAGGTCCTCCGGACGTTCCCGGACGCCGGGTGGGCCGCTGACCAAGTCGCAACCGGCCCCCGGTCAGAGCCCAGCGGGGTGGCGAATCACGTAGCCGTCGACCGAGCCGACCTGCGGCGCCCAGCGGGTGCCGGTCTGCTGGAGGGCGATCGTGTCGAAGCGGCGGCCGTCGACCGAGACGAGGACGTGCTGTGGGTTGGCGTAGACGGTGACCCGCCGGCCGGGCCCCGGCTCGCCGTAGGCGGTTAGCGCCCCGGACGCCTCGGGCGCGGCGAGCAGCCCGGCGGCGTGGAGGACGTAGGACACCGAACCCGAGCAGTCGTAGCCGTCGTCGGTGAACGAGCCGTGCCCGCCGCCCCACTTGTAGGGCAGCCGGGCGATGCGGTCGCCGGCGAGGAACATGGCTCGGATGAGGCGCCCGCTGGCGGTGATCGATGGCTGCGGCAGGGGCGGCAGCAGCGCGGCCGGAGCGAGGCCGCCTAGCGCCGGCGTCATCCAGCGCGTCGCCGCCTCGTTCCACCCGCGAATCCGGTGCGCTCGCGCGGGATGCCCGGTGCCGGCTGCCGTGCCGGCGGGCGCCGAACCGGTCAGGAGCGCCAGCGGCCCGAGGACGATCCCGACGCGGCCGACCGTCCTCGCAGCCGTCCGGCGACGGCGCGACGTCTGCCGTCTAGTTTCGTATCGCCAGGGCATCGTCGTCCTCTCAGTCGGTCGGTCTGCCTACGAGGTGAGCTGACGGGCTCGCGCGCCAACCGCGCTACGCCGGCATGACTCCGGCGATTCGCCCCGACGGCCACTCTGTGTTGCCCCGGGTGGGGCGTGACCGCATTGGTTCCCCCGCTCGCGGTGCCCGGAGGCGACGGCGACTCGGCCTGCTGTCCGCGCATCTATAGCAGCGCCGTCGGCGACGGCGCCGGGGTGCACCGCGACGTGCACGGGCGCATCGACCGCCGCGACGGTCAGAATACCCGGACCCGATGGACGCCCCGGCCGACCCCGAGCAGCGACGCCTCTACGTGGTCCGCCACGGGCAGACCGAGCGGTCGATCCGCCACGTCTACTCGGGCCAGGCCGACGTCCCGCTGACCGCGATCGGTCGCGAGCAGGCGCGCCGCGCCGGGGAGCTGCTCGCCGCCGCCGGCGTCGACGCGATCTTCTCGAGCCCGCTCTCGCGGGCCCACGACACCGCGATGGCGATCGCCGCCGCCACCGGGGCACCGCTGCGGGTGGACGACCGCCTGATCGAGGTCGACTACGGCCCCTTCGAAGGCCTCGACCGCGGCGAGGCCGCCCGGCGCTTCGGGCGGCCCTTTGCCGAATGGCGCGCGGATCCGTTCGGCGCGCCGGTGCCGGGGATGGAGCCGCTCGGCGACGCGCTCGCCCGCGCGTGGCCGGCCGTCGCCGACGTCCTGGCGGCCGCCGCGCGGCCGGTCATCGTCGGCCACCAGGGCATCCTGCGGATCGTCCTCGTCGCTCTCGGCCGGATCGCCCGAGAGGACTACTTCAAGACCCGCATCGCCGAGGCCGAGCCGATGACGATCGTCGAGCCGGCGCTGGCGCCCGCGCCGGCGTAGCCCTGGCGCCGGCAGGCGCCGGAAACTAAGGTAAGCCGGTGGCGAACCTCGTGATCGGTCCGATGCTCCGCTTCGTCAGCGACAGGGCGGCGACGATCTGGCTCGAGGCCGACGACCAGTGCCGGGTCGAGGTCCTCGGACACCGGACGGACACCTTTCGGGTCAACGGCCGCCACTACGCGATCCTGGCCGTCGACGGTCTCGCCCCGAACTCGTCGACCGCCTACGCGGTGCTGCTGGACGGCGTCCGCCGCTGGCCTGAGGAGGCCGATGAGTGGCCGGCGCCGCGCATCCGCACCCTCCCGACCGCCGGCCCACTCCACCTGATCTTCGGCTCCTGCCGGGTGTCGCGCCCGCACCGGCCGCCCTACACCCTCAGTCCCGACGAGCACGAGCTCGGCACCGGCGTCGATGCCCTCTACGCGCTGGCGTTGCGCATGCGGGCGGAGGACCCGGCTGGCTGGCCGCACCTGCTGCTGCTGCTCGGCGATCAGGTCTACGCCGACCAGGTCCCGCCCGAGACGGCCGAGTTCATCCGCGCCCGCCGCGACGTGAGCATCCCGCCCGGTCTCGAGGTGGCCGACTTCGAGGAGTACGCCGCTCTCTACCGGGAGGCGTGGAGCGACCCGCCGCTGCGCTGGCTTCTGTCGGCCGTGCCGACCGCGATGATCTTCGACGACCACGACGTCCACGACGACTGGAACACCTCGGCGGCCTGGGTCGAGCAGATGCGCGGCGAGCCGTGGTGGACCGGGCGGATCACCGGCGCCCTGTCGACCTACTGGATCTACCAGCACCTCGGCAACCTCCCGCCCGACGAGCTCGAGCGCGACCCGCTGCTCGCCCGGGTCCGCGCCGCCGGCGACGCCGGGGCGATCCTCACCGAGTTCGCGCTGGCCGCCGACTGCGAGGGCGGCGGCGGCCTCTGGAGCTACGCCCGCGATCTCGCGGGCTCGCGCCTGGTCGTCCTCGACGGGCGCGAAGGGCGGCTGCTCGAAGAGGGCCATCGGGAGATGCTCGACGAGGCCGAGTGGCGCTGGCTGGCCGAGCAGACGACCGGCTCCTTCGATCACCTGATCCTCGCGAACACCCTCCCGGTTCTGCTCGCCCCGACCTTCCACTACCTCGAGGCGTGGAACGAGGCGATGTGCGCCGGCGCCTGGGGTGCGGCGGCGGCGCGCCTCAGCGAACGGCTCCGCCAGGACTTCGATCTCGAGCACTGGGCGGCCTTCGAGAACTCCTTCCGCCGGCTGCTCGCGCTGACCCGTGCGGTCGGCGCCGGCCGCCTGGGACCGCCGCCGGCGTCGATCCTCTTCCTGGGCGGCGACGTCCACCAGGGCTACCTCCACGAGGTCGACTTCCCGCCGCAGGCCGGCGTGCGGAGCGCCGTCCACCAGGTGGTGTGCTCGCCCTTTCGCAACCCACTCGACCGCAAGGAGCGCACCCTGCTGCGCGCCTGGCGCCGCTCCCCCACCCTCGGCCGGGTGGCCCGCCGGCTGGCCCACGCGGTCGGCGTGGCCGACCCAGAGGCGACCTGGCGGCTGGCCCAGGCGCCGACGTTCGACAACCAGCTGGCCACGCTCCGCCTCGACGGTCGCCGAGCCGATCTGCGGATCGAGCGCACGCAGCCGGGTGACGGCGTCGCTCCGACGCTGGAGGCGACACTCGAGCGGCGCCTCGCCTGAGTCGTCAGGGCCGTAGGTGGCGGACGGCGACGCCGTGCCGCTGCCCGAGGCGGTCGGCGATCAGCGAGCGGTGGCAGGCCTCGGGGTCACGCTCCACGCAGAGGAGCGCCGACGTCCCGCCCGCGGGCAGCTCGGCGACGAGCGCGCCGAGGTCGACCTGGTCGAGGATCTCGGCGATGTAGCGCTTCCGGTACTCCGGGGCGAGCTCGACACGCGAGCGCTTGCCGACGCCCTGGCGGGCGTCCTCGGCGTACTGGAGGTGGCGCAGCTCCGTGGTCGGAGCGAGGTCCTTGCGGTGGCCATAGTCGATCCCGGCGGCGGCCAGCGCGGCGGTCAGCCGGCCGGCGTTGGCCCAGGCGTAGTCGGGGCCGCGGACGCCCCGCCGCTGGCGGACGTCGATCACCAGCCGGACGTCCTCGCGGCCGAGGGCCTCGACGAACGTCTCGGCCGAGAAGCCGTAGACGCCGACCGTGGCCACTGCCGGGTTCAGAGGAGCGCTCCGCTGGGGACGTAGGGGACGAGCGGGCCGACTCTCGCGTCGGCCCAGATCGGACCCCAGGGAAGGACGCTCAGGCCGGCGGCGAACAGCGCCGGGAACGCCCACCGCTGGCCCTCGGTCAGCCAGGCGACCTCGAACTCGCCGGGTCCCGAGCGGGCGAGCACGCGCGTAAGGAGCTCGCCTGCCGTCACGCCGTCGCCGGCGCAGAGCGTGGTCACGCGCTCGGCCTGACCGAGCGCGTAGCCCTGGCCGCCGTCGTCGTCGATCAGCCAGAGCCGGGCGCCGCTGCGCATCAGGAAGGCGAGATCGGCCGCACGGGCGAAGCCGCGGGTCCGGCGGTCGACCGCGGCGCAGAGCTCGAGGTCGCCGGGGCCGCCCTCGCGCACACGGGGCGTCGGTGCGAGACCGCGGCGGGAGACGACCCCGCGGGCGGCCACCGTCGGGCGCGGGAGGAAGCCGGCTCGGGCGTAGAGATGTTGCGCGCGGGGGTCGTGCGAGGCCAGGACCATCCGCGCGTCGCCGGGCTCGGCGTAGGCGAGAGCCCGGGTCAGCAGGCGGCCGCCGAGCCCGCGCTCCTGCGTGGCGGGGTCGACGGCCAGCAGAGTCAGCCCCCAGAGGCCGTCGCGCCGGCTGGCCATCGCGACTCCGTCGACCCGCCCGGAGCGGCCGACGGCGACGAAGGCGCCGTCGGGATCTGTGGCCACAGCGTGGTCGAGCCGGCCCCGGAAGAACGGCGATCGCCGCGCCCCTTCGAGCTCGAAGGCCAGGCTGTGGATCTCGTCGATCCGGTCGAGATCCCCAGGCTCGATCGGGCGAATGCCGGGCACGCCGGGACGGTATGTGATCGGGAAGGCCTCCGGCCGGCGGTTCAGCCGACGCCGCCGTCGTTGCGGCAGGCCTTGGCGCTGCCGCCCGCCATCGACCAGATGCCGTCGGCGCACTGGACGGCGAACCCGACCTGCTGGCTGAAGTTCGGGCCGCAGACGTGGGTGACGCAGAAGTTGGACGGCGGGTTGTACGGGTCGGCCGGCGGCACCGAGTTCGGGTCCGGCGGACTCGGACTCGGGGTCGTGTCGGTGGCGGTCGTCGTCGTGGTCGTATCGAGCGTGGTCGTGTCGAGCGTGGTCGTGTCGACCGGCGGCGTCGTCGCCGTCGTCGTCGTGTGGGGCGCGAAGGGCGGCGACGTGTCGCCCGGGGCGGCGGGGAGGCGGATCGTCCGCGTGCTGATCACCGTCGCCGTGCTGACCAGCGGACGCGACGACCGGCCGGACCCACCCCCGATCGCGATGCCCACCACCGCGCCGAGGATGAGCCCGATGACCGAGCCGATGATCAGGTAGGTCAACGGGTTGCGCGGCTGCGGCACACCGGCAGGCTAACGCGACCGGGGACGCGGTGGCACGAGATGCCGCCGGACCGTCGGCCGCCGCGGCTCGGCGGTCTCGGCGGATGCGCCGATCGCGGCGATCGGACGGCCACGCGGCGTATCATTGAGGTCGATCGCCAGCCGGGAGTGACGATGATCAGACGCCAGCTACGTCCCCTCTTCGACCGTGTCGTGATCAAGGAGCTCGAGCCCGACCGCTTCCGGCGATCGGGGCTCGTCGTCCCGGCCGGGTCCAATGAGCCTCCGCCCCAGCACGGCATCGTCCTCGCCATCGGTCCCGGCATCGACTGGTGGGCCTCCGCCGGGCTGCAGATGCCGGTCCGGCCCGGCGACCACGTCGTCTTCCCGGCGTCGGCCGGCGCCTGGGTCGAGGTCGACGAGGAGCGGCTCCTGGTCTGCGGCGTCAGCGAGCTGCTCGGCGTGCTCGAGCGGTCCGAGAACTGCCCGCACTGCGCGGGCACCGAGTTGGCCGCCGGCGAGAGCTGCCCGGTCTGCGGCCGCAGCGGGGCGCCCGCCTGATCTAGGCCAGTAGCCGCCGCACCTCTTCGTCGGTGGTCGGCGAGAAGTCCTCGTACCAGGCGCCGACCGCGACGAACGGCTCCGGCATATGGACGCAGACGATCTCGTCGACCAGCGGGGCGAGCCCGGCGCAGGTCGACGGCGGCGCCACCGGCACGCCAGCGACCACGCGCGCCGCCCCGAGCGCCCGCAGCGCGGTCACCGCGGCCCGCATCGTCGCCCCGGTGGCGACGCCGTCGTCGACGAGGATGGCCACCCGGCCGGCCACCGCCGGCGGCGGCCGGCCGCCGCGGTAGCACCGCTCGCGCTCGGCGAGCTTTTCCCCCGTCCGGCGGGCCAGCTCCTCGACCTCGTCGGCCCCGATCCCGGCGGCGCGGATGACGCCCTCGTTGAGCACGCGGACGCCGCCCGAGGCGAGCGCGCCGATGGCCAGCTCGACCCGCCCGGGCTGGCCGATCTTGGCCACCATGAACGCGTCGAGGGGCGCCGCAAGGGCCCGCGCCACCTCGGCGGCGACCGGCAGGCCGCCGCGCGGTAGGCCGAGCACGACGAGGTCCGTACGGCCCCGGTGGTGGGCGAGCTGCGCGCCCAGTTCGATCCCGGCCGCGATTCGATCGGGGAACCGCGCATGTGGCCGCACCCGAGTCAGCCGCCGAGGCGGAGCCCCGTCGGAAAAGCGCACGCCCGGACGTCCCGGAGCAGGTCGGGCGGCGGTTGATGGACCCAGACGACGGTCACCGACCCGCTGCGCTCCGCCGCCCCGCCGGACTGCCGCGCGGTCCGGACGACCGTGGGCTCGAGCCGGCGGGCGCGGTCACGGCTGGCGTAGAAGGACACGAACGCCGCGCCGCCGGCGGCGCCGACCACGAGCTCGCCGGCCGGCGCGTCGGGGATCTGCGGATCGGGCGGGAACACCGGACCGCCGGTGACCCCGAGCCCGCGGGTCTTCAGACACGCCCGTACCGTCCCGAGGGCCGCGAAGACCGCCCGCGCCCCCGCCGGTACGGACAATGGGCGCAGCCGGGCGCAACGGCCGAGCGCGGCGAGCGTCGGCGTCGACTGGGCGAACCCCTCTGCCGGGCAGCGGAATCGCCGCCCGTCGGTGAGGACGAAAACGCAGGTGCCCGACGGGGGGGCCGAGGGGCATCGCGACGAGCTGACCGGCGCCGCTGCACCCTTTGCGAGCGGCTTCCTCGCGGCGACGCCGCCGCATCCGCCGGCGAGCAGGATCGTCGCCGAAAGCGCGACCGGAAGCCGCCGGAAGCGGCCGGCGGCTTCCGGCGGCGGACAAGGAGGCCGGCGCGATCCGATGGCCAAGCCTACCCGGACCAGACCCGGATCAGTCCTCCACCCGCGGGGCGGGCCAGAGCCGCCGCATCAGGAGATCGCCATCGCCGCCCGTTCGCCGGCGCGGCGGAGCTGGCGCAGGGCGGCCCCGAGCCGGCGGACACCCTCGTCGAGGGCCGGCGGCTCGAGCAGCGCGAAGGAGAGGCGGAGCTGGCCGCGGACCGACTCCTCGGGCACCATCGCCCGCCCGGGGGTGAAGGCCACCCCCGTGCGGAGCGCCTCGCTGAGCAGCTGCTGCTCGTCGGTCGGGCGGGACAGGGTCACCCAGACGTGGTGCCCGCCGAGGGGGGCGACGTACGACGCCTCGCCCGCCAGGCGACGATCGATGCTCGCGAGGATCGCGTCGCGGCGGTCGCGGTAGACGGGCATCGTCCGCGCGAGCATCTGCTCGTAGCCGCCGCTGGCCAGGTAGCGGGCGGCGAGGTGCTGGATCAGGCTCGAGGTGTGGAAGTCGCTGTCGAGCTTGAGATCGATCAGGCGCCCGCGCACCGGTCCGTCGGCGGCGATCCAGCCGAGCCGCAGCCCGCCGCCCATCGTCTTCGACAGCGAGTCGACGTAGATCACGTGGCTCGGCGCCAGCGACCGCAGGCGAGGGCGGTCGGGCCCGTCGAAGCGGACCCCGGCGTAGACGCCGTCGTCGAGGACGAAGAAGGAGCGCGCGCGCGCGAGCTCGATCAGGCGGGCCGCGCGCGTCGCCGACAGGTCGCGCCCGGTGGGGTTCTGGCAGGCCGATTGGAGGACGCAGAGCTTGATCTCGTGGCGGGCGAGGATCCGCTCGAGCGCGTCGACGTCGAGGCCGTCGTCGTCGACCGGGACGCCGATCAGCCGGGCCCCGGTCGCCTGGAGCGAGCTCAGCGTGCCGGCGAACGTCGGTGCCTCGACGGCGACGACGTCGCCCGGGCGGAGCACCACGCGGGTGACCAGGTCGAGCGCCTGCCGCGCGCCCGAGGTGACGATGATCTCCGCCGCCTCGCCGGCGAAGCCGCTCGCCCGCCCGCGGACGGCGATCTCCTCGCGCAGCGCCGGGAGGCCCGCGGGATCGAGATAGGAGAGCGCCCGACCGCCCTCCTCGGCGAAGAGCTCGCCGACGATGCGAGCCAGGTCGTCGACCGGGTAGAGCCGGGGATCGGGCCAACCGGTGGCCAGCGAGATGACGTCGGCCTCGCCGGGCGTGCGGAAGCTCTGGGCGAGGATCTCGTTGGCGTAGGACGGGCGCCGGGGGGGCAGGACCCCGGCCTGCCAGTCGCTGCTCGACGCCGCCGGCCGGATCGCCGGCGGCGTCCGCCGGACGAAGGTGCCGCGGCCGACCGCCGCGCTGACGTAGCCGAGCTCGGCGAGCCGCCGGTAGGCGCGGACCGCGGTCAGGTGATTGACGCCGGCGCGCTCGGCCAGGGCCCGGGTCGGCTCGAGGCGGGCGCCGGCGGCCAGGTCGCCGGCGTCGATGGCCTCCCGGATGAGGTCGACGAGCTGCTGCGTCAGCGAGCTGGGCCCGCCGCGCCGGAGGCCGGACAAGTCGAGATTGTATGACATTGACTCTCGCCTTTCGTCTGAAATGCTCTCACAACGAGGCCATTGTACGGCAGATTGGAGGATCGTATGTATCTCAATATGCGCAGGCAGACGCGGGCCCGCGGTGAGCTCCGAGCCCTTCCCGACGGCCTCCCCGTCACCATCCGGCGCGCCTACCCCGACGACGAGCGGGCTCTCGCCCGGCTCGCCGACCTCGACGACGGACCCGTGCCCGAGGGGCACGTCGTCGTGGCCGAGGTGGACGGCGAGCTCTGGGCGGCGGCGTCGCTCGACGGGGCCGGCGCGGTGGCCGACCCCTTCCGGCCGAGCGGCGAACTCCTCCGCGCCCTCCGTGCGCGCCGCCGCTGACCGGTCAGGCGATGCGACTGCCGAGGGCGACGTCGAGATCGGGAGCGAGCAGCACGACGCCGCGTCCTTCGTCGAGCGCGCCGAGCACGAGCACCTCGGAGAAGAACCGCCCGATCTGGCGCGGCGCGAGGTTGACCACGCCGACCACGAGCCGCCCGGTCAGGGCCTCGGCCGGGTAGTGGACGATCTGCGCCGACGAGCGCCGGACGCCGATCTCGTCCCCGAAGTCGATCGTCAGCTTCCAGGCCGGCTTGCGCGCCTCGGGGAACCCGTCGACGGCGACGATCCGGCCCACCCGCATGTCGACCCGCGCGAAGTCGTCGAAGGCGATCACGATAGAGCGGACGCTACCCTCGATTCGGTGGCCGTGCGCGCGTCCCGGACGGTCGGCGACACCGCCGCCTCCCCCGCCCCGGCGTGGCTCGCCTGGCTCGCCCTCGGCACCGTCTACGTCGTCTGGGGCTCGACCTACCTGGCGATCCGCGTGATGGTCGAGACCGTGCCGGCGCTGCTGGGCGCCGGGGTGCGCTTCCTGCTCGCCGGCGCCCTCCTCTCCGGCTGGCTCGCGCTGCGCCGCGGCCGCGGCACGCTGCGCGTCAACCGCAGGGCGGCGGCCGGCGCCGCCGTCGTCGGCATCCTCCTGACCGCCGGTGGCAACGGCCTGGTCACCGTCGCCGAGCGCCACATCGCCTCGAGCCTGGCCGCGCTCGTGGTCGCGTCGGTGCCCCTGGTGATCGTGCTGATCCGGGCCGTGAGCGGGGAGCCGGTCGGCCGCGCCGCCCTGCTCGGCGTCGCCGCCGGCTTCGCCGGGGTGGCGATCCTCGTCGTGCCCCGGGGTAGTACGGGCGGGACCGGCCTCGCCGGGGTGCTGCTGGTGCTGGCCGCCTCGATCTCCTGGGGTGCCGGCTCGGTGACCAGCACGCGCGTCGCGCTCCCGCGCGACCCCCTGGTGTCCACCGCGCTGCAGATGACCGCCGGCGGCCTCGTGATGGTGCTCGCGGGTCTGGCGACCGGCGAGGCGGCACGTGTCGATCCGGCGGCTTTCTCGGCGCGCTCGGCCGTCGCCTTCGCCTACCTCGTGGTGTTCGGCTCGCTGGCGGCGTTCACCGCCTACGCCTGGCTGCTCCAGCACGTGCCGATCTCGCGGGTGTCCACCTACGCCTACGTCAACCCGGTGATCGCCGTCCTCCTCGGCTGGGCCGTGCTGGGCGAGCCGATCGCGGCGGCGACGCTGCTCGGGGCGGCCATCGTCGTGGCCTCCGTCTGGTTCATCGTCCGCTCCACCCGGCCGCCGGCCCCCGCCGGCGGCACCCGGGATGCAGCGGTTGCCTCGATTGCTCGCCGCGTCTAGGATCGTGCCAATCGGCCGGGTGGGGTGAGGCCGCGAGACTTAGGAGCCAGCGGTGAAGACGAGATTGGGCATGGTCAGCCTGGTCGTGGCGGCGGCGACGGTGATCGCCGCCTGCGGCAGCAGCAGCAGCACCAGCAGCAATACGACGGGGACGAGCACCGGCGGCGGCGGCGCGAACACCGTCGACGTGTACTCGAGCCTCCCCCTCCAGGGCGCCTCGGGGGCACAGACGATGCCCATGGTCAACGGCATCAAGCTCGCCCTCAGCCAGGCCAACAACAAGGCGGGCAGCTTCAACGTCAACTACCTGAACCTCGACGACTCGACGGCGCAGGCCGGCAAGGCGGACCCGGCCCAGGCCAGCGCCAACGCGCGCAAGGCGGCCCAGGACGGCAAGGCCGTCTACTACATCGGCGAGTTCAACTCCGGGGCCAGCAAGAGCGTGATCCCGATCCTCAACCAGGTCGGCCTGGCCGAGGTCAGCCCGGCCAACACCTACGTCGGCCTGACCGTCGCCCAGCCGCCGGCGACGATTCCCAACGAGCCGCAGAAGTACTACCCGGCGGGCAAGCGCACCTATCTGCGCATCGTGCCACGGGACACCATCCAGGCGGCGGCGATCCTGAAGACGATGAAGGCGGACGGCTGCACGAAGGTGGCCATCGCCAACGACAAGGACACCTACGGCCAGGGGCTGGCCACGCTGCTCGACCTCCAGAAGGCCACCTACGGGATCACCGTCACCAGCGACACGGGGATCGATCCGAAGGCGCCGAACTACCGGACCTACGCCCAGACGATCAAGGCGCAGGGCGCCAACTGCTTCGTGTTCAGCGGGATCGTCGCCAACGGCGGCGTGCAGATCACCAAGGACGTGGCGGCGGCGCTTCCCAACGCGAAGATCTACGGCCCCGACGGCATGTGCACGAACTCGTGGACGAACCCGAGCAAGGGCGGGGTGCCGCTGAGCATCGACAAGAACATCCAGTGCACGGTGGCCACGCTCGACCTCAAGGCCTACCCGGGCGGCAAGACGTTCCTCGCCCAGTACCAGGCCAAGTACGGGAGCGGCAGCCCCGACCCGTACGCGATCTACGGCTATGAGGCGATGAAGCTCGGACTCGACACGATCGCCAAGCTCGGCGCGAAGGGCAGCGACAAGGCGGCGGTGCTGGCCGCGCTGTTCGCGATCAAGTCCCGCGCCTCGGTGCTGGGCAAGTACGGCTTCGACGCCAACGGAGACACCACGCTGAAGTCCTACGGCCTGTACAAGGTCGGAGCGGACGGCAACCCGCTGTTTGAGAAGACGGTCAACTGATCACCGACCCAGAGCAGTAGACGACACCGGAGGGGCGCACGACGCGCCCCTCCGGCCGCCCCGGCGCCGAAAGGCCTCATGGAAGCCCACACCCTCGCCCCGCCAACCGCCGCCCTCGGACCGCGCGTGGCACTGCGCCGCCTCCTCGACCGCTACGGCCTGATCGCGGCCCTGGCCGCGCTCCCCGTCTACTACGCGGTCAGGGACCTGACCTCCGGCTACCCGGCGTTCGAGAACGGCCACGCCGTCCTGCGCCACAACCTGGCCTACCTGGGCGGCAACCTCGTCCAGGGCATCTCCAACGGTTCGATCTGGGCGCTGATCGCGATCGGATACACGCTGGTCTACGGGATCATCGAGCTGATCAACTTCGCCCACGGCGAGGTCTTCATGATCGGCTCGTTCACCGCCGCCGGCATCTGGGGCTCGATCGGCCTCGGCCTGGCCACCGGCCCGCTCGGGCTGGCCGCCGGCCTGCTCCTGACCCTCGTCATCTCGATGGTCGTCTGCGGCGGGCTGAACGTGCTGATCGAGCGGGTGGCCTACCGGCCGCTGCGCAGCGCGCCCAAGCTGGCGGCGCTGATCACGGCGATCGGCTTCACCTTCATCCTCCAGAACGTCGGCCTCCTCTGGCGGGGCGGCGCGCCGACCGGCGTGGATGACCTGATCCACCAGGGCGCGACGGTGCTGAGCGTGGCCGGAGTGACGGTCCGCCGGGCCGACGTGCTCGCCGTCGGCGTCACCGTCCCGCTCGTCTTCGCCCTGACCTGGTTCATCTCGCGCACGCGAACGGGCCGCGCCATGCGCGCGACCGCACAGGACCCGCAGGCGGCCCGACTGATGGGGATCAACGTGGACACGACGATCTCGATGACCTTTCTCCTCGGCGGCATGCTGGCCGGGGCGGCCGGGCTCGTCTACGCGCTGTACGAGACGACGGTGTGGTACTTCCAGGGCTTCGAGGCCGGGCTGATCGCCTTCACCGCCGCCGTCATGGGCGGCATCGGCAACGTCCGCGGAGCCGTCCTCGGCGGCCTCATCATCGGCTGCATCCAGCAGCTCTCGGACGCCCGCATCGGCCCGCTGTGGACGCCGGCCGTGGTGTTCGCCTACCTGATCCTGATCATGGTCCTGCGGCCGCGCGGGCTGCTCGGCGAGGAGACGCGGGAGGCGGGATGAACGAGGCGCTGCACGACATGTCGGCCCGGCGCGCGGCGCTTGTCGACCGGCTGCCGGCCTGGTGGCAGCCGGCGGCGGTCGCCGGGCTCGTCGTGCTCGGCCTCCTCCTGCCGCTGTTCTTCGCCCAGACCAGCGGCTTCCTCAACGCCACCATCATCGCCCTGGCCTACGTGGTGATGGCGCTCGGCCTCAACATCGTGGTCGGCTTCGCCGGCCTGCTCGACCTCGGCTACGTGGCGTTCTACGCGCTGGGCGCCTACACGGTCGGGTGGCTTGCCTCCGACCACTTCACCGGCATCGGGGGGGAGAAGGGCATACACATCGGCGCCGGCGGGTTCGCCCAGGACCTGGCGGGCATCCACCTCAACTTCCTGCTGGTAGTCCTGGCCGCGATCGTCATCGCGGCGATCTTCGGGGCGCTGATCGGCCTGCCGACGCTACGTCTGCGGGGGGACTACATCGCGATCGTCACGCTGGCCTTCGGAGAGATCATCGGCCGGGTGGCGCTGAACGGCGACGAGGTGAACATCGCCGGGTACAAGATCACCAACGGACAGCAGGCGATCTCACCGGTCGACCAGCCCAACCCGCTGGGCCCGCTCGTGGAGTTCGACTCGGCCTTCGACCTGCGGCCCTACTACTGGGCCGCCCTGGCCATGGTCGTGCTGGTCCTGTTCGTCAACTTCCGGCTGCGGGACTCGCGCCTTGGGCGAGCGTGGATCGCGATCCGCGAGGACGAGGTGGCGGCAGCCAGCATGGGGGTGCCGCTGGTGAAGACGAAGCTGCTCGCGTACGCGGCGGGCGCCGCCTTCGGAGGGATGGCCGGCACCCTGCTCGGCTCTTACCAGAACGCCGTGAACTCCAACCAGTTCCAGTTCTCGTTCTCGATCTTCATCCTGGCGATGGTCATCCTGGGCGGTCTCGGCAGCATCTGGGGGACGGTGGCGGGGGCCGTCGCCCTCGCCTACATCGACCGCTGGCTGATTCCCGACGTTCTCAACGACGTGCCCAGCAAGCTCGGCCTGGACTTCAACCTGACCCAGCTCTCGTTCGGGATCTTCGGCTTCCTGCTCGTGCTGATGATGGTCCTGCGTCCCGAGGGCCTGTTCCCCGAGCGAAGACGGGCGATCGAGCTCACCGAGCGCCCGGCCGACGAGACCGGGGCGCGGGCGTGAGCGATCCTCGGCCGGTCATCGATAGCCGGGCCTCGGACGACGGCGAGGGCGCGGGTCTCCTGGTGGCCGAGAACGTGACCAAGGTCTTCGGGGGGCTGGTTGCCGTCGACGACGTGAGCATCGCCATCCCCGAGGGTTCGATCACCTCGATCATCGGGCCGAACGGGGCGGGCAAGACCACCTTCTTCAACATGCTCACCGGCCTCTACAAGCCGAGCGGCGGCCGGATCGTGTTCGACGGCCGCGACGTGACCCGCAAGCGCCCGGACGTGATCACCGGGAGGGGCGTGGCGCGGACGTTCCAGAACATCCGTCTCTTCTCGACGATGAGCGCGGTCGAGAACGTGATGGTGGGGGAGCACTCCCGGATGAAGGCGGGACTGTTCGGCTCCATTCTCCGCCCCCCGCGCGTGCGACGGGAGGAGCGCGGGGCGCGCGAGCGGGCGGGCGAGACGCTCGGTTTCGTGGGACTCGACCAGGCTGCCTTCGAGGAGATGTCGGGCAACCTGTCCTACGGGGATCAGCGGCGGGTGGAGATAGCACGAGCCCTGGCCTCCCAGCCCAGGCTTCTTCTGCTCGACGAGCCCACCGCCGGGATGAACCCACAGGAGTCGGCGCGTCTCACCGACTTCATGCGACTGCTGCGCGACGATCGGGGCCTCACCATCCTCCTGATCGAGCACGACATGAAGGTGATCATGGACGTCTCCGAGCGCATCACGGTGCTCGATCACGGGAAGAGGATCGCAGCGGGGAAGCCGGATGAGATCCGCAACGACGAGGGCGTGATCGAGGCCTATCTCGGAAAGCAGGTCGCCTGATGGCGCTGCTCGCGGTGGAGGACATGCACACCTGCTACGGCAGCATCGAGGCGCTGAAGGGCATCTCGCTCCACGTCGATGAGGGCGAGATCGTGACCCTCATCGGCTCGAACGGGGCTGGCAAGTCCACCACGCTGCGCTCGATCTCGGGGCTCACCCCACCGGCGCGGGGATCGATCCGATTCGACGGGGAGGAGATCGGCGAGACTCCGCCGGAGGAGATCGTGCGCAAGGGCATCTCGCAGTCGCCTGAGGGGCGGCACGTCTTTCCGCGCATGTCCGTGCGGGAGAACCTCGAGCTGGGCGCCTACCTGCGCAAAGACGACCGCATCGCCAGCGACCTCGAGCGGGTCTACGAGCTGTTTCCGCGTCTCGAGGAGCGCGAGAGGCAGAAGGGCGGCACGCTGTCGGGCGGGGAGCAGCAGATGCTGGCGATCGGCCGGGCGCTGATGGCAGAGCCGAGACTGCTGCTGCTCGATGAGCCCTCGATGGGGATCGCGCCGATCCTGGTGGAGCGCATCTACGAGACGATCGCCGAGATCAACCGGCAGGGAACGACGATCCTGCTGGTCGAGCAGAACGCGAACTTCGCGCTGAAGGTGTCAAGCCGGGGCTACGTGCTCGAGACCGGCACTGTGGCGCTATCGGACGAGTCGTCGGCGCTGCGGACCAACCCCGA
>JBPCNA010000229.1:0-12726 GCA_051001735.1 Solirubrobacteraceae bacterium | reverse complement strand
GCGGGTGGGGCGGTGGGAGGCGGGAAAAGCTCGGGGAAGAAGCGGAGGGAGAAGAAGACCCTGGGTGGGTGGGTGGTCCCCCCTTCCCCCACACGGCGTTAACGGCTCGGTGCGGCGGTAGACTCGTACATCGCCGCGGGGGTGCGGAGGTGCTCGACGCGGCCGGATCCGAAATATCCGGCTCGGTCGAACAAGCGTCCATTTGATTTCCACGCAGGGGGCCCCGGGCCGATTCGTCTGGCAAGGCCAGAGCCGAGGTGCCAATGGCAAAGCATCCGCGAGGGTGTGACGCAAAGCCACGGGTCTCGATCCCCTCCCGTCAGGAGGGTCGTCGAGATAGCCGGGTTGCCGTGACCGCGGCAGTGCACGACCAACGGAGCTGGCGCTCAACCACGCCGAACGGATCCAGGAGGATTCCATGCTCCCGAAGTGCCGAAAAGGACGCGTCGCAGCCGGCGACGAAGGGTTCACCCTGATCGAGCTGCTCGTGGTGATTCTGATCATCGGCATCCTCGCCGCCATCGCCATCCCCTCCTTCCTCAACCAGAAGGGCAAGGCGAGCGACGCCGGGGCCAAGGAGGTCGCGCGTACCGCCCAGACCGCCGAGGAGGCGGCTTACACCGAAGGCCAGGTCTACGTCTCGCAGGCGGCCGGGGCCGGCGCCACGGGCGCGCTCAACGCAGTCGAGACGACCCTCGTGAGCCCGAGTGCCCCGTGCGTCGGCAGCCCGCCCTACGCCGTGAGCCCGTGCGGCCTCGCCGGGTCGGCCACCCTCACCGGCTTCTCGATCCGCGTGACGTCGAAGACGGGGATCGTCTTCATGCTCGACCGGACCGGGGGCACCGTTGCCCGTGGGTGCAACGTGTCGGCCTCGGTGGCCGGCAACGGCGGCTGCACCGGTGTCGTCGGAGGCATCGGCACCTGGTGAGGGCCTCTGAGCTGGGCTCGGCCGATCAAGTCCGGCGGCCGGGCCGCCGATAGAGAGGCGACCCGTCATCTCGCCAGGAGAGGCCTAACGCCATGCCCGTAGCATTCACCGCGGTCCTCGGGGCGATCGTCGGCTCTTTCCTGAATGTCGTCGCCTACCGCCTCCCCCGGGGCGAGTCGCTGGCCAGGCCGGCGTCGCACTGCCCGTCGTGCGACGTGCCGATCAAGCCGTACGACAACGTGCCGATCCTCGCCTGGCTCTGGCTCCGCGGACGGTGCCGGAGCTGCGGGACGGCGATCTCGGCCCGCTACCCGCTGGTCGAAGCGGCGACCGCCGCGCTCTGCGCGGGCGTCGTCCTCGCCGACGGCCCGACCGCGGCGGCGGCCCTCGGCGTCGTGCTCGTGCTGATCCTCGTCCCGGTCGCCCTGATCGATCTCGACCGGCAGCTGATCCCCAACGCCATCACGGCGCCCGCGGCGGTCCTCGCCGTCGTGATCGGCACGTCGCTCGACCCGGGCGGCGAGATCGAGCGGCTGGCCGCCGGCGCTGCCGCCGCCACCTTCCTGCTCCTGGCCGTCCTCGCCTATCCCCGCGGCATGGGCATGGGCGACGTCAAGCTCGCCGGCGTCCTCGGTCTCTTTCTCGGCGCCGCTGTCGGCCCGGCCGTGCTGATCGCCCTGGTCAGCGGCGTGGTCGTCGGCGGCGCGGTCATGGCGCGGGTCGGCGTAGCCGCCGGTCGCAAGACGAAGGTTCCCTTCGGTCCGTTCCTCGCTCTCGGCGGCGTGGTGGCGATCTACGCGGGCGATGCCCTCGTCTCCGCGTACCTGAGTGTCGTCGGCCTCCAGTAGGACTCCGGCTCGGCGGGTGGGCACGCCGCCGGCGCGGACGGGCGGCGCTTCTCGCGACGCCCGTGTGTCAGTGGTCGTCCGGCCCGGCGCGGAGCTCTCCGGCGGCTGGGTACAGGCCGGTGGCCGGATGTTCGAGCAACCGCTAATGGTCCCTTCTGGCCCGGCCGATGAAGGGACGGAAGGCGCTGGACAGCAGGCGCCAGTCCCCTAAAAAGAGATTGAAACTGATGCCCAACCGTCTAACCCAGCCGATCAAGTTCAAGCGCCCGTCGAGGCCGGTGCGCACGCGCCCGGCACCCGTGTCCGAAGCGGCTGAGCCGGCCGCCGAGGAGCCGGCCGCCAAGTCGCGGCTCAGCCAGCCGATCAAGCTGCGCCGGCCGTCTCTGTCGAGAGCGTCGATGCCGGCGATGACCGTTCGCCGGGGCGGGGGCTCGAGCCGCCGCCCCGCGGGGGCGCTCGTCGGCCTCGACATCGAGCCGGGCGGGATCGTCGCCGTCCAGGTCCACGTCAACGGCGGGGTGTCGGTGGAGCGAGCGGTCGGGCTGCCGTTGCCCCCCGACGTCGTCCGCGATGGCGAGGTCACCGACGTGGCGACGCTGACCGCTTCGCTCAGCCAGCTGTTCGAGACGAGCGGGCTCTCCAAGCGGGTGCGCATCGGGGTGGCCAACCAGCGGATCGTCGTCCGCCGCCTCGAGCTGCCGCCGATCGCCAACGCCAAGGAGCTGGCCACGGCGGTCCGCTTCCAGGCTCAGGACGAGATCCCGATGCCGCTGGACAGCGTGATCATGGACTTCCACTCCCTTGGGGTCGTCGAGACGGCGAACGGCCCGCGCCAGCAGATCATCCTCGTCGCCGCTCGGCGCGACATGGTCGAGCGCGTGCTCGACGCCGCCCGCGCCGCCGGCCTGCGGCCGGAGGGCATCGACCTCTCGGCGTTCGCGATGATCCGCGCCCTCGCCCCGGCGGCCAGCGCCGCGAGCGAACGGGTTCTCTATCTCGCGGTCGGCGGGCTGACCAACCTCGCCGTGGCCGAGGGCCAGACCTGCCAGTTCACCCGGGTGATCGGCGGCGGCGTCGACCAGATCGTCGCCGAGGTCGCCGAGCGCTGCGCCGTCCCACTGACCCAGGCGCGGCAGCTGGTCGCCGGCAGCCGCCCGGTCGGCTCCGGACGTCGGGCCGATCCGCCCGGTGAGGGCGACCAGGGGTCCCGCGGCCATCAGGCGATCGCGCAGGCGGCGCTGGCCGAGGGCACCCACCGGATCGCCGCCGAGGTGCGCAACTCGCTCGACTTCCACACCGGCCAGGAGGCCGGGGCCGGCGGCGGCGTCACCCGCGCCGTGCTCTGCGGGCCGGCGCTCGACATCGCCGGCTTCGACGCTGCCCTGAGCGCCGAGCTCGGGATGCCGGTCTCGGCCGGTCTCGTTTCCCAGGTGACCGCGGATGCCGCCGGCAGCGTGCCGGCCAGCCGCTTGACAATCGCCGCAGGCCTGGCGATCGAGGAGGGAATGTCATGAAGGCCGTAAACCTGATCCCCAGCGACCAGCGCAAGGGCGCCGGCGGAGCCGCCGGTCGCGCCGGCGGTGCGGTCTACGTTCTGGTCGGCGGGCTCGCCGCGCTCGTGCTCTTGAGCGTCGTCTACGCGATCTCCGCCTCCCAGGTGTCAGATCGCCAGAGCAAGCTCACGCGAGTCACCTCGCAGGCCGACGTCGTCCAGTCGCAGGCGACCTCCCTCCAACCGTACGTGACCTTCGCCTCGATCCGCCAGACCCGCGAGCAGGCGGTCGCCGCGGTCGCCGCCTCCCGCTTCGACTGGAGCGCGGCGATGGACCAGATCGCTCGTGCCCTGCCCACCGACGTGACGCTGTCCGCCCTGACGGGCGGGCCCACTGCCGCGGGCCCAACCGCCCCGGTGACCGCCCCGCCGGCGCCCGCCCCGCCCGCACCGGCGGGGACCACCCCGCCGCCGGCAGCCTCGCCCGCACCGTCCGGGACCACCCCGCCGGCAGCGGCAGCGGCAGCGGCAGTCGCCCCGGTCGTCGGCCCGACCGTGGCCCTGACCGGCTGCGCGACCACCCATAGCGAGGTGGCCACCGTGCTCGTCGATCTCCACCGCATCGTCGGCGTGACCGGCGTCTCGCTCTCCAACTCGACCAAGGCGACGACGGCCGCCGCGCCGTCCGCCGCCAACACGTGCCCCGGCGCGACGTTCACGGCCAGTCTCGTCTACGCGGCGAGCGCGGCCACCGTTGCCCCGACCACGTCCCCCGCGGGCGCCACAGCGCAGACCGCGACACCCTCGACCCCAGGGAGCACCCGATGAAGCCGCGCGATCGACTCGTTGTATGTGTGCTGGTGGCGGCCGCGGCGCTCGCCGGATTGTGGGTCGCCGTGGTCAGCCCCAAGCGCCAGGACGCCTCACAGCTGGGCTCCCAGCTGACCGCGGCGCAGGTGCGTCTCGGCGCCGCCCAGTCCCAGCTGACCGCCGCCAGGGCGGCCGAGGCCGGCTACACGGCGAACCTCCAGGTCGTCAAGTCTCTATACAAGGCCGTCCCCGCCGATGACGGCGTGCCGCGCCTGCTGGTCGCCCTCGATCGCACCTCCCACCACAAGCGGGTCGATTTCAAGGTGATCAGCGTGACCGCGCCCACGGCCGCTGCGGCCGCCGCGGCCAACGGCCCGGCCGGCCTCTCGCCGGTGAGCTTCACCTTCACCTTCAACGGCGGCTACATCGACCTCCAGCACTTCCTGCGGTCGGTCGACCACTACACGCTGCTGAACGGCGGGAAGGTCGTGGCCCACGGCCGCCTGCTCACGATCCAGTCGGTGGCGCTCACGCCCGTCGCGGCGACGACGGCGGCCACCGCGGTTCCGACCGTCCACGGCACCCAGGCGGCAGTCAGCGCGACCGCGTACAGCCAGATGCCGGCTACAGGCATCTCCCCCGCCTCATCCACCTCGACGGCGTCGACGACGTCGCCGGCGGGGTCGACCATCCCGGCATCCACGACGACCCCGACCAGGTGAGGATCTTCCGATGAACTTCTGGCATTCCATCCGAACCGATCTCGTCGACAAACGCCTCCTGCCGGTCGTCGTCGTGCTCGCCGCCGTGGCCGTCCTGGTTCCGGTCGGCGCTGGGCTCCTCTCAGGCTCGGGCTCGTCCCAGCCGGTGATCGGGCCGCCGGCGGTCGTCACCCCGCCGCCCGGCGCCCCGTCGCCGGCCAGCGCGCTCAACGCGGTCGCCGGTCCCGGCACGCCGTCGACCAAGCTGTACAAGGGCAAGGAGCTCGACCCGTTCCGCCAGCGGGCCGCGGCCGCGGTGGCAACAGCGGCGAATACGACCGCGACCAAGACGAGCGCGGTGGCCACGACGACCGCCAAGACCCCGGCGACCACAACCGCCAAGACCACTCCCGTCACCAGCACCCCGGCGAACACCACCCCGGTGAAGCCGAACACGACCACCCCGGCCACGACCACGCCGGCCACGCCCACGCCGGTGGTGACACCGTCGCCGAAGGCCCAGCTGGCGGTGCTTCGCTCCCGCGACTCCTACGCCGTCGACATGAAGGTCGCCGATGTGAGCGGCACGCGCAGCCTGTCCGGCGTTCTGCGGCTCAGCCCGCTGCCCTCGGGGACGAACCCGCTCGTCGAGTACCTCGGCGTCCTCAGGAGCCGTCGGGCCGTGGCCTTCCTGGTGAACCCGCGCACGGTCGTCTCGGGTCCCGGCGTCTGCCTCCCGACTCCGGCCACCTGCCAGGTTCTGCTCCTGAAGCCCGGCCAGCTCGAGGCACTCGGGGCGGCGGGGACGAACGGTGGTCCCTCGGTTCTCCAGGCATCGATCGCCGTCTCCGATTGGCGCGTGGTCACCCACTCGTCGGCTGCGGCGGCGCGCAGGGTGCGGGCCCAGGAGGCTCCGCAGGGACGTATGCTGGTGAGCCAGTCGACGCAGCCGGCGCTCAGCGACCTCGTTTACACGGTGGCTCAGGGTGCCGTCTCGGTGATCCCGGCGGTCCTCAACGCGCTCCCCAGCGTGCTGACCCACCTCCTCGGCGGCTGACCGGACGCCGCGCCGAGCACGACCGTCCCCGGTGGGCCCCGCACGAGGGCCCACCGCGCGTCGCGGCCGGAGGGGGCGAGCACGCCGCGTAAGCTTCAGCCCCCGATGGACCCACTCCGACTGATCACCGCCGGCGAGTCGCACGGCCCCGGCCTCACCTGCCTGGTCGAGGGGCTGCCGGCCGGACTCGAGCTCGACCTCGAGGCGATCAACCGCGATATGGCGCGCCGCCAGCTCGGCCACGGCCGGGGCGGACGCATGAAGATCGAGCGCGATGCGGCCGAGGTCACGGCCGGCGTACGCCACGGCCGCACCCTCGGCGGTCCGATCGCCCTCCAGGTGACCAACCGCGACTACCAGAACTGGGCCGAACGGATGAGCCCCTGGCCGGTGGAGGCGGCCGTGGCCGAGGTCCACCTGCCCCGACCGGGACACGCGGATCTCGCCGGGGCCCAGAAGTACAAGTTCACCGACGTGCGCGACGTGCTCGAGCGGGCCAGCGCCCGGGAGACGGCGGCCCGGGTCGCCGGCGGTGCGATCTGCAAGGAGTTCCTCCGCGCCCTCGGGGTCGAGGTCGTCAGCCACGTCGTCCAGATCGGCAGTGTCCACGCCCCGGTCTACGCCGAGCCGCTCGGGCTCGCGAGCTTCGCCGCCGTCGACGAATCGCCGGTCCGCTGCCTCGACGGCGAGGCCACGAAGAAGATGGTCGACCACATCAACATCCAGCGCAAGGCCAACGAGTCGCTCGGCGGCGTCTTCGAGGTGCGCGCCTTCGGGCTGATCCCCGGCCTCGGCTCCCACGTCTCCTGGGAGGAGCGCCTCGACGGTCGCCTGGCCGGCGCGATCTGCTCGATCCAGGCGATCAAGGGGGTCGGGCTGGGGGACGGCTTCGAGCTCGCCGGGAAGCCGGGGTCGCAGGCCCACGACGAGATCTTCCACTCGGCCGAGCGCGGCTTCTACCGGGAGACCAACCACTCCGGCGGGCTCGAGGGCGGCATGACCAACGGCGATCCGCTGATCGTCCGGGGGGCGATGAAGCCGCTGCCGACACTGACCAAGCCGCTCCGCTCCGTCGACATCGCCACCCACTCGCCGGGCGAGGCGCTCCGCGAGCGGACCGACTCGTGCACGGTGCCGGCCGCCGGCGTCGTCGGCGAGGCGATGGTCGCCTACGTGCTCGCCTCGGCCTATCGCCAGAAGCTCGGCGGGGACCACATCGACGACGTGCTCGGCGCCCTTGGCGCCTACCGTGAGCGGATCGGCGCTTAACTAGAGTGGCCATCGTCTTCATCGGCTTCATGGGGGCCGGCAAGACGACCGCGGCCCGCCATCTCGCCGCCGTCCGGGGAGTGGCACCGGTCGACACCGACTCCCTGCTCGAGGAGCGCCTCGGGCACACCATCGCCGAGGAGTTCTCGCGCCGCGGCGAGGCCGCGTTCCGGGTGCTCGAAGAGCGGGTGGTGGGGGAGGCCCTGGCGGCGGCCGGCCCGCCCGACATGCTGGCCCTCGGCGGCGGGAGCGTGCTCTCGCCGCGGGTGCGCGCCGCCCTCGCCGGTCACACAGTGGTCCTGATCGAGATCGACGTCCATACCGCCTGGCGGCGGGCGAGCGGCCGCCGCCGCCCGCTCGCCACCGACCGGCGGCGCTTCGCCGCCCTCCACGCCGAGCGGACGCCGATCTACGAGAGCCTGGCCGACGCGATCCTCCCGGCCTCCGGCCGCGCCGACCCGGCGCGGATGCTCGCGGCGATCGACGCGGTCGGTCGGGCGCCGGCGGGGACGCGGCTGCTCTGGGGGACCAGCGCGTCCGGCGAGTACCCGGTGCTGATCGGCTCCGGCCTGCTCGGCGCCGACGTCTGGCCGCTGCCCCGGTCGCGCCGCTTCGCGATCACCGACGAGAACGTCGGGCCGCTCTACCTCGACCGGCTCGGTCCGCTCGAGGGGCGGATCGCGGTGGCCGCCGGCGAGCAGAGCAAGACGCTGGCCAGCGCGGAGATCGTCTGGCGCGAGCTAGCCCGCCGGGGCGTCGCGCGCGACGATCACCTCGTCGGTCTCGGCGGCGGCGTGGTCGGCGACCTCGCCGGCTTCTGCGCCGCCACCTACCAGCGGGGCGTGCCGATCGTCCACGTCCCGACCACCCTCGTCGCCCAGGTCGACTCGGCCTACGGCGGCAAGACCGGGGTCGATCTGCCGGAGGCCAAGAACTACGTGGGCGCCTACCACCAGCCGGCCGGCGTCCTCGTCGACATCGCGACGCTGGTCACGCTCCCGGCCGCCGAGCTGGCCGCCGGCTACGCCGAGGTCGTCAAGACGGCGCTGATCGCCGGCGGCGACCTCTGGCGGCGGGTCAGCTCCGGCGCCCCGGTCGACCAGCCGATGGTCACCGCCTGCGCGCGGCTGAAGCTCGCCGTCGTCGCCGAGGACGAGCGCGACGGCGGGCGGAGGCAGGCGCTGAACCTCGGGCACACGGTCGGCCACGCGATCGAGGCGGTCACCGGCTACCGCCGCTATCGCCACGGTGAGGCGGTGGCGCTCGGCCTGCTCGCGGCGCTCCGCCTCTCGGGACAGGACGCCCTCCGCGCCGAGGTGGCCGAGCTGCTCGCCGCCCACGACCTGCCGACGCGGATGGAGGGCGTCGACCCGCTGGCGGTGGTGGCGGCGACCGCCCGCGACAAGAAGCGGATCGGCGGGACCGTCCCCTTCGTGCTCGTCGACGCCCCCGGACGGGTCCGGACAGGCGCGGCGGTGGCCGACGCCGAGCTCGAGCGGGCCGTGAGAGAGTTGTCGTGAGATGGCGCTTCCGGCCAACCGCATCGAGGTCATGCACGGGGTCAACCTGAACATGCTTGGCCGCCGGGATCCGGCGCTCTACGGGACGCAGACGCTCGCCGGGCTCGAGCGGCGCGTCTCCGAGTTCGCCCACGAGCTCGGCCTCGAGGTGCGCTTCTTCCAGACCAACGCCGAGGGCGAGTTCGTCGAACATCTCCACCGCCTCGCGGGCGTGGTCGACGGCGTCCTGCTCAATCCCGGAGCCTGGACGCACTACTCTTGGGCGATCCGCGACGCGCTCGAGATCACCGGTCTGCCCGCCGTCGAGGTGCACCTGTCCGACGTCGAGCGGCGCGAGGATTGGCGGCGCGTCTCGGTCGTCGGCGACCTCTGCGTGGCGACGGTCAGCGGCCGCGGCGTCGACGGCTACCACGAGGGTCTCGTCCGCCTCGCGGCCGAGCTCGCCGGATGACCGCGAACGGCGCCCCGACCTCGTCCCCGCGACGCGCCGAGCGGCTGGTCGAGCTGGCCGCTGCCCAGGGGCTCGCCGGCCTGATCGTCAGCGGCCCGGCCAACCTCCTCTACACGACCGGCTACACCGGCACGAGCGGCCTGGCGCTGGTGGCCGGCGACGGCGATTGGCGCTTCCTCACCGACTTCCGCTACGAGACCCAGGTCGCCGGGGAGGTAACGCCGGAGTTCGCTCGGGAGATCGTGACCGGCGAACTGCTCGACGCGCTCGCCAAGAACCTCCCGGGCGGGCGCATCGGCTTCGACGACGCGGCGATCACCGTGCGCCAGCACGCCCGCCTCGTCGACCACGCCCCGGCCGGAGTCGAGCTGATCGCGGCCGGAGGCCTCGTCGAGCGCCTTCGGGCGGTCAAGGACGAAGGCGAGCTCGGCCGGATCCGGGCGGCGGCGGCGCTCGTCGACGACGTCTACGCCTGGCTGCTCGAGCGCGGGCTCGCCGGACGGCGGGAGCGCGACGTGGCCGTCGAGCTCGAGCACGAGATGCGCCGTCTCGGGGCGCAGGAGCCGAGCTTCGCGTCGATCGTCGCCTCGGGCACCCGCGGGGCCTCGCCCCACGCCAGCCCGTCGACCGACCCGATCGAGCCGGGCACGCTGGTGACGATCGACATCGGCGCCCGCCTCGACGGCTACTGCTCGGACTGCACGCGGACCTTCGCCGTCGGCCGTGTGCCGGACGAGCTCGGCCGCGAGATCTACGACCTCGTCCTGCGGGCACAGCTCGCCGGCCTCGGCGCCGTCGCGCCGGGCCGGACCGGGCGCGAGGTCGACGCGGTGGCGCGGGCGGTGATCGACGACGCCGGGCGCGGCGACCGCTTCGGACACGGCCTCGGCCACGGGGTCGGGATCGAGATCCACGAGGGCCCGCGGCTCTCGAGGCGGGGCGCTGAGGACCCGCTGGTCGCCGGCAACGTGGTGACCGTCGAGCCCGGCGTCTACCTGCCCGGACAGCTCGGCGTGCGGATCGAGGACCTGGTCGCCGTGACGGACGGCGGTAGCGAGGTGTTGAGCCACTTCACCAAGGCGTTGGTGATCGCCGACTGATCGCGGCGGCCCGCCTTCGGGACTTGACGGCACTCCGCGCACGCCCTCCGTAGAGGGCAACAGCAAGAGCGGTAGCGGCGGGGAGGGCGATTGCCATCGATGCTGCCGAGGTGGCGTCTGCGCTCAGCGTCTCGGGGAGCCAGACGAAGATGGACCAGACTCCGGCAGCCGCCGTCAATGACAGGACGGGCGGCCTGTGCTTGGTGGTCGCCTCCCAACCGAGCACCGCCAGAAGGAACGGCAGCGGGTAGTAGACAGCATCCCACGGGTCGAGGACGCATCGCAGTAGCAAGAGCAGCGAAAGTAGGAGCAGGGCGTCGCCGGGTCGGCAACCCCGCCGTCGGCGGCCCAGGCATAGAAGGGTCAGAGGAACGGCCAGAGCGATGATCAGCGGGTGAGCCAGCCCGCCGAGCCAGCTCGGCGGTGTCCGATACCCGGGCTTCAGCTGGCCGAACAGCCCCCGCACCGCGTGGCCGCGATCACCTGCGAACCAGAACACCTGCTCTGGCTGAAAGATCGCGCCGCTCTGGCTCACGGCGATCCCGGCCGAGCTAGTCGCCCCGGGCGGGTGAAAACTGAGCATCGGTATCAAGAAGGCGCAGGCCACCACAGCACCGACGAACGTGGCGCGCACCCGTTCCTCCCCGGCCGGCGTCTTGGCCGGAATGGCCACGAGCACCGGTCCGACAGCTAGCAGGGCCCATTGCTTGTTGGCGATCGCCAGACCCAGCAGCAGCCCGGCCAAGACCGGACGGTTTCTCGTGGCCACGAGCACCGCGGCAACGCAGAGGACAGCGCCCAACAGCTCCTCCGGATGGCCGAGCTCCAGCGCCCGCAGCGTGATCGGATTGCCGACGCAGAGGCCGAGGACGACTCCCCGCGACAGGCGCGAGCGCCCAGCAGCGCGCATTCTCGACACGAGCCAGACGCCGAGCACGGCACCTGCGAGCAGACACGGTAAGGCCACCGCTCGATAGACAGCCAGCTCGTCGCCGCCGACGAGTCCGACCAGTAGAGCGATCGGCGCCCGCATCTCGAGCGAGCCACCGTAGGCCGGGAGCTGCTCCATGAATCTCGTAAACTGGCCATGGACAAGCGCCGAGAAGGCTGGGGCCGCCTCGACCTCGTAGTCGGTCCACGCGAAGCCGTACAGGCCGAGCCAGGACATGACCGCGACCGCTGCGACGGCGATGGCTGAGCTGAGCGCATCCGCGCGCAGACTGGACCACATCCAATGCCATCGGCTCGGGGGAGAACCGACTTGAGGTCGGGCACCGGCACGGCGATGCCATCGGCTCGGGGGAGAACCGACTTGAGGTCGGGCACCGGCACGGCGCGAGAAGGTGCGGCGCCGCTTGGTGACGTCAGCTGAACGATCACTACCGACGCGCTATGACGGTGGCTCCGGCGGTTCGGCGGGGGGCCCGGCGCGCGACCGCTCGGCGCGGGGCGACGGGCTTCGTGTCCGGCGTCAGCGGCAGGATGTACTCGTACAGCCCACCGCGGACGACCTCGCGCGAGTGCTTCAACGACCAGACCGTGGTCGTTGGGCAGTGGGGGCCGCTGCGGCAGGCGTGGCTGATAATGATGTGGCGGACGGCTCGCAGCCGGACGAGGCTCATGAGCTTCGGCAGCGAGACGAGCGGCCCGTGGAAGTCGGAGAGCACGAGCACCGGCTGGGCGTCATGGGCGATCAGGGTGACCACGCCGTAGACGCTCGTGCTGGCCACCTCGTAGTAGGCGCCGTGGCGGTGGGCGTGGAGGTAGTCGGCGAACTCGGACCCCGACCCCATCACGCCGGCCACCGTGAGATTCCCGTCGACCTCCTCGATCGACACGCCGACGGGCGCCGCGAGCAGGGTCGCGGCGCAGGCCATGCTGACGAGGGCGGCCCACACCCCGCGCAGTCGGCCGAGGCGCAGCGTTGCGCCGACGAGGAGGAGGAAGAGCGCCGCACCGCCGGCGGCGAGGCAGGTGGTGAGCGCGGCGTCGGGGATGCCGCCGATCGTCTCGGCGAAGTAGGCGTTGCCGGCCAGGGCGAGGGCGAGCAGGAGGGCCGTCGGCCTGCGGCGGGCACGCCGCATGAGCGCGCCGCCGCCGACGCCGACGGCGATCGCCAGCGCCGGTGACAGCGCCTCGAGGTAGCGCGGCTGGAGGTCGCGGACGGCGCTGAAGAGCCCGCAGGCGATGGCGAGCCAGGCCACCGTTCCCGCCACCAGCCATCGCCGGGCCACTGTGTCGTCGCTCGGCACCGGTCGGACCGCTGCCGCGACCGGCTCGTCGGCCGCGACGGGTGGGTGAGGAGCGACCGGCTCGTCGGGAGCGACCGGCTCGTTGGAAGCCACCGGCTCGTTGGGAGCGACAGGCTCGTCGGAAGCCACCGGCTCGTTGGGAGCGACAGGCTCGTCGGGAGCGGTCGGCTCGTTGGGAGCGGCCGGCTTGTCGGGAGCGGCCGGCGGGTCGGGAACGGTCGGCGCCCGGGCGTTCGGGGCCGTCCGCCGGACGCGGTAGAGGTCGCCCTCGAGCACGGCCCGGGCGGCGGCCGGGCGC
>JBPCNA010000228.1:0-11758 GCA_051001735.1 Solirubrobacteraceae bacterium | reverse complement strand
TGGCCCGCCGCGTCCACCAGGTCCGCCGCCGGGTCCACCGCGTCCGCCGGGTCCGCCGCGCCCGCGACCGCCGCGGTCATCGCGGCCTCCGCGGTCCTGCCGGTCGCCGGAGGGGGCGGGTGCGCTCATGTCGGTCAGGTCGGCGCCGCTGTAGCCCTCGGGCATGATCTCGCCCTTGTTGATCCAGCACTTGACGCCGATCCGGCCGAAGGTGGTCTTCGCCTCGTGGAAGCCGTAGTCGATGTCGGCGCGCATCGTGTGGAGGGGGACCCGGCCGTCGGAGTAGCTCTCGCGGCGGGCCATCTCGGCGCCGCCGAGGCGGCCGGAGACCTGGACCTTGACGCCCTTGGCACCGGAGCGCATCGCGCTGGTCAGGGCGCGCTTCATCGCCCGGCGGAAGGCCACCCGGTTCTGGAGCTGCTCGGCGATCGACTGGGCGACGAGCTTGGCGTCGAGCTCGGGCCGCTTGATCTCGAGGATGTTGACCTTGACCTGCTTGCGGGTGATCCGGTGGAGGTCCTTGCGGAGAGCGTCGACCTCGGAGCCGGACTTGCCGATCACGATGCCGGGCCGGGCCGTGTGGATGTTGACCTCGACCTCGTTCTGATCCTTCTTGATCGTGATATCCGAGAGGCCGGCGTGGGCGAGCTTGCCGATGATGTGGGAGCGGATCTTGATGTCTTCCTTGAGGAAGGCGGCGAAGTTGCGCTCGTTGAACCAGTTCGACTGCCAGTCGTGGATGTACCCGACACGCATCGACTCCGGATGGACTTTTTGACCCATAGGTGGCGTCTACTCCTTCGGGGTGAGCGTGATCGTGAGGTGGCTCGTGCGCTTGCGAATCGGTGTGGCGCGACCCATGGCACGAGGACGGAAGCGCTTGAGCGTGGGTCCCTCGTCGGCGAAGGCGGCGAGGACGCGGAGGTCCTCGCCGACGAGCTCGTGGTTGTGCTCGGCGTTGGCGACGGCCGAGTTGAGCAGCTTGGCCCAGTCGTCGGCGACGGCGCGGGGGGCGAAGGCGAGGATGGCGCGCGCGTCGACGACCGACTTGCCGCGGATGTGATCGCAGACGAGGCGGGCCTTGCGGGCCGAGGTGCGGACGTACTTGGCCTGGGCGCGAACGATCGGGGGCGCCGCTCCGTCGGGTAGTTGCGTGGAGCGGCGCTTGGCGCGCGTGGGGGCCGGCACCTTAGCCTTGGCGCGGTCGGCGGCCGGCGCCTTGGCCCTGGTCTTGGCCTTGGCGGCGGGCGCCCCGGCCTTGGACTTGGGCGCGGGCGCGCGCGTCTTCGAGGCCGGCGTGTCCGCGGGCGGGGGGGCTGCCGTCTCGGGCTCCGGCTCGGCGGGTGTCGGTGTCTCCTCAGCCATGGTTAGCGGACCTTGCCTGACCCGGCGTGGCCGCGGTAGGTGCGGGTCGGCGCGAACTCGCCGAGCTTGTGCCCGACCATCGACTCGCTGACGAAGACCGGCAGGTGCTTGCGGCCGTCGTGGACGGCGATCGTGTGCCCGACCATGTCGGGGAAGATCGTGGAGGAACGCGACCAGGTCTTGATCATCGTCCGGGTGTTCGCCTTGTTCATCGCCTGGATGCGCCCCATCAGGCGCTCCTCGACGAACGGGCCCTTCTTGCTCGAGCGGCTCATTTTCTATCGCTTCCCCTTGCCCCGGCGGCGGGCGCGCACGATGTAGCGATCGGACGCCTTGCCCTTCTTACGCGTGCGGTAGCCGAGCGTCGGGACGCCCCACGGCGTGACCGGGTGACGGCCGGCTGTGGTCGAGCCCTCGCCGCCACCGTGGGGGTGGTCGACCGGGTTCATCGCGGTGCCCCGCGTCTGCGGGCGCACGCCCATGTGTCGCTTGCGGCCGGCTTTACCGACCTTCACGTTCTGGTGATCGGAGTTGCCGATCGTTCCGACGGTCGCCCGGCAGTCGGCGCGGACGAGGCGCATCTCGCCGGAGGGGAGGCGGACGGTCGCCATCGTGCCCTCCTTGGCCATCAGCTGGATCGCGACGCCGGCGGAGCGGCCGAGCTGGCCGCCGCGGCCGGGCTCGAGCTCGAGGTTGTGGACGACGGTACCCGTCGGCATCTTGCCGAGCGGGAGGCAGTTACCGACCTGGATGTCGGCGTTCTCGCCGGACATCACGGTCATCCCGACGGTGAGGCGGGCCGGGGCGATGATGTAAGCCTTGGTCCCGTCGCGGTAGTGGAGGAGGGCGATGTAGGCGGTCCGGTTGGGGTCGTACTCGATCGCCGCCACCTTGGCGGGGATGTCGTCCTTGCGGCGCTTGAAGTCGACCCGGCGGTAGAGGCGCTTGGCCCCGCCGCCGCGGTGGCGCGAGGTCTTGCGCCCGTGGGCGTTGCGTCCGCCGCTCTTGGTCAGGCCCTCGACGAGGGTGCGCTCGGGCTCGGTCTTGGTGATCTCCTTGAAGTCCGGGTAGGAGACGAACCGCCGGCCGGGGCTGGTGGGCTTGGGCTTGCGAATACCCATTACTCGAGTCCCTCGAGACCCTGGAAGATGGGGATAGAGTCGCCGGGGCGGACCTGGACGATGGCCTTCTTCCAGTTGCGCGTGCGGCCGCGGCTGACACCGCGGCGCTTGGGCTTCGACTTGACCGTGAGCGTCCTCACCTCGAGCACGCGAACGTCGAAGAGCGCCTCCACCGCTTGGCGGATCTGCGTCTTGTGGGCGTCGGGGTGGACGCGGAAGGTGTACTTGTTGACCGCCGAGAGGACATAGCTCTTCTCGGAGACGACCGGGCGGATGATGACCTGGGACGGATGCATCAGACCTGCGCCTCCTCGGCGGCCGGGGTCGAAGTCGCGCGGGCGCTCAGCGAGGCCAGGGCCGCTGCGGAAACGATCAGCGAGCCGGCGCCGATCAGGTCGGCGATCCCGACGTTCGAGACCTCGAGCACGCCGACCCGCGTGATGTTGCGGAAGGAGAGGGCGGCGTCGGCCTCGGTCGCGGCGAGCACCACGAGGGTGGCGCGGGGCTTGCCCCAGTCGTCGAGCAGGCGGGCGGCCGTGCGCGTCGCGGGGGTCGCGAAGGCGGCGAGGTCGAGGACGGCGAGCGTGCCGCGCTCGGCGTGGAGGGAGAGGACGCAGCGGAGCGCGGCGCGCCGCTCCTTCTTGTTTACCTTGAAGGTGTAGGTGCGGGGCTGGGGGCCGAAGACGGTGCCGCCGCCGGTCCAGACGGGAGAGCGCGAGGAGCCGGCGCGGGCGCGGCCGGTGCCCTTCTGGCGCCAGGGCTTGGCCCCACCGCCGGAGACCTTGCCGCGCGTCTTGGTCGAGGCCGTACCCCGCCGGCGGGCGTTCAGCTCGGCTCGGACCGACTCGTGGACGAGCGGACCGTTGAAGCGGGCGCCGAAGGCGGCCTCGTCGAGGCTGACGCTGCGGGATGTGCCGAGGACGGGGGCGTCAGGCATCGGTGCGCACCTCGACATAGCCGTTGCGGGGGCCGGGAACCGACCCGCGGACGAGCATGAGGTTTTCGTTGGGGCGGACCTCGACGATCTCGAGGCCCTTCTGGGTGACCCGCTTGTTGCCCATCTGGCCGGGACCGCGGATGCCCTTGAACACGCGTGACGGGGTGGCCGAGGCGCCGATCGAACCGGGGGCGCGGACGTTGTGGGAGCCGTGGGACTTGGGGCCGCTGGCGAAGTTGTGGCGCTTGATCGTCCCGGCGAAGCCCTTGCCCTTGGAGACGCCGGAGATCTTGACGCGCTCGCCGGCGGCGAACACGTCGGCGGTGACCGTCTGGCCGATCAGGAGCTCGCCGGCTTCGTCGCGGAACTCGACGAGGTGGCGCATGGGCGGGGCGTCGGCCCGCTTGAGGTGGCCGAGCTCGGCCCGGGAGAGGTGCTTCTCCTTGGTCTGCCCGTAGGCGAGCTGGACCGCCTCGTAGCCGTCGCGCTCGTGCGTGCGGACTCCGGTCACGTGGCAGGGGCCGGCTTCGAGCACGGTCACCCGCGCCACCGAGCCGTCCTCCTGGAAGACCTGGGTCATGCCGAGCTTCTTGGCGAGGATGGCCGACATCAGGTGGCGAGCCGGATCTCGATGTCGACGCCGGCCGGGAGATGGTCGAGCCGCTGGAGCGAGTCGACCGTCTTCGGCGTCGGCTGGTGGATGTCGATCAGGCGCTTGTGCGTGCGGATCTCGAAGTGCTCACGGGAATCCTTGTCCTTGAAGGGCGAGCGGATCACGCAGTAGACGTTCTTCTCGGTCGGCAGGGGCACCGGTCCCGAAACGGTCGCGCCGGTGCGCTTCGCCGTGTCGACGATCTCCTTGGCGGCCGTCTCGATCGCCTGGGTGTCGTAGGCCTTGAGCCTTATGCGGATCTTGTTCTGTGGGGTTGTGGCCATTGGGCCGCTCGCTGCTCTCTGTGTCGTCCGTTGGATCTGCTGATGTTGGTGGTTTGACGTCGCGCGTGCAGTCTGAGCGCGTGGCGAGCGCCCCCGACCGGAGGGCCAGCCCGCCGGGACCCCAAAACCGCGGGGCCCGATCCTCGTCGTATCTGAATTACCTACGCGCCAGGGGCGCGGCTTGGCTGATTACTTGATGACCTCGGTCACTACGCCCGACCCGACCGTACGGCCACCCTCACGAATCGCGAAACGCAGGCCTGCGTCCATCGCGATCGGGGCGATCAGCTCGATCTCCATCTGGACGTTGTCGCCCGGCATGACCATCTCGACACCCTCGGGCAGGTGCGCGGCTCCGGTCACGTCGGTGGTGCGGAAGTAGAACTGGGGCCGGTATCCGGTGAAGAAGGGAGTGTGGCGACCGCCCTCCTCCTTCTTGAGGACGTAGACCTCGCTCTTGAAATGGGTGTGCGGGGTGATCGAGCCCGGCTTGCAGAGCACCTGGCCGCGCTCGATGTCCTCGCGCTTGGTCCCGCGGAGCAGGCAGCCGACGTTGTCGCCGGCCTCGCCGCGGTCGAGGATCTTGCGGAACATCTCGACGCCGGTGACGACGGTCTCGGCCGTCTTCTTGACGCCGACGATCTCGACGCGGTCGCCGGTGTTGACGACGCCCTGCTCGATGCGCCCGGTGGCGACGGTGCCGCGGCCGGTGATCGAGAAGACGTCCTCGACCGGCATCAGGAACGGCTTGTCGAGCTCGCGGACGGGGTCGGGGATGTAGGTGTCGAGCGCGTTGGCGAGCTCGAGGATCTGCGCCTTGGCATCCTCGTCGCCGTCGAGCGCCTTGAGCGCCGAGCCGGTGATGAAGGGGATGTCGTCGCCGGGGTAGTCGTAGACCGAGAGCAACTCGCGGACCTCGACCTCGACGAGCTCGAGCAGCTCCTCGTCGTCGACCATGTCGGCCTTGTTGAGGAAGACGACGATGTAGGGGACGCCGACCTGGCGGGCGAGCAGGATGTGCTCGCGCGTCTGGGGCATGGGGCCGTCGGCCGCCGAGACCACGAGGATCGCGCCGTCCATCTGGGCGGCTCCGGTGATCATGTTCTTCACGTAGTCGGCGTGCCCGGGGCAGTCGACGTGCGCGTAGTGGCGGTTCTCGGTCTGGTACTCGACGTGGGAGGTCGCGATGGTTATTCCGCGCGCCTTCTCCTCGGGAGCGTTGTCGATCTCCTCGAAGCTCTTGGCCTCGCCGCCCATCTTCTCGGCCAGCACGTGGGTGATCGCCGCGGTAAGCGTCGTCTTGCCGTGGTCGATATGACCGATCGTGCCGACGTTGACGTGCGTCTTATCGCGCTCGAACTTCGCCTTACCCACTTTGAATTGCTCCTCTGACTTGAAGTTTGGGCCCGCCGTATGTAGGCGAACCTGGAAATACTCTCAAAATTGCCGCCCCGGAGGCTGTGCGCCTGCGGCGGGCCGGTGTCTGCTTCTCGCTCATCTGCTCGACCTAGGCCGCCTTCGACTCGCCCGTGCGCGTCTCGACGATCTTCTCGGCGATGTTCGGCGGAACCTCGTCGTAGCTCTCGAACTGCATCGTGTAGGTGGCGCGGCCCTGGGTGTTGGAGCGGAGATCGCCGACGTAGCCGAACATCTCGCTGAGCGGGACGAGTCCGGCGATGACGAGCGCGTTGCCGCGCCGCTCCTGGCTCTCGATCCGGCCGCGCCGGCGCGAGAGGTCGCCGATGACCTCGCCGGCGAAGTCCTCGGGGACGACGACCTCGACCGCGAAGATCGGCTCGAGCAGGACGGGCTTGGCGCGCCGGGCCGCTTCCTTGAAGGCGAGCGAGCCGGCGACCTTGAAGGCGATCTCCGAGGAGTCGGTGTCATGGTATTTGCCGTCGACCAGCGTGACCCGGATGTCGACCATCGGGTAGCCGGCCTTGACGCCGTTGACCAGCGCCTCCTCGCAGCCCTTCTCGACGGCGGGGATGAACTCCGAGGGGACCGAGCCGCCCTTGATCTTGTTGATGAAGTCGAAGCCCTCGCCGGGTGCCGGCTCCATGTCGATGTAGACGACGCCGTACTGGCCGGAGCCGCCGGTCTGGCGGATGAACTTGCCCTCGATGTGCTTGACCGCGGCGCGCACCGTCTCGCGGTAGGAGACCTGGGGCCGGCCGACGTTGGCCTCGACCTTGTACTCGCGCCGCATCCGGTCGACCAGCACCTCGAGGTGGAGCTCGCCCATCCCGGAGATCTCGGTTTGACCGGTCTCCTCGTTGGTCTGGACGCGGAAGGTCGGGTCCTCCTCGGCGAGGCGGCCGAGGGCGACGGACATCTTCTGCTGGTCGGCCTTGGTCTTCGGCTCGACGGCGACCTTGATCACCGGCTCGGGGAAGATGATCTGCTCGAGCTTGATCGGACGGGCCGGGTCGCAGAGCGTGTCGCCGGTGGTGACCTGCTTGATGCCGACCGCGGCCGCGATGTCGCCGGCGTAGACCTCGGCGACGTCCTCCCGGTCGTTGGCGTGCATCATCAGGATCCGTCCGACGCGCTCGGTCTTTCCGGTTGAGGCGTTGAGCACGCGGGCGCCGGAGGCGAGGTTGCCGGAGTAGACGCGGAAGTAGGTGAGCTTGCCGACGAAGGGGTCGGCCATGATCTTGAAGGCCAGGGCGGCGAACGGGGCGCCCTCCTCGGGGGGACGGGCGGCCTCGCGGCCGTTCTCGTCGCCGCGGACCGGCTCGACGCCGGTGACGGGGGGAACGTCGAGGGGCGACGGGAGGTAGTCGATGACGGCGTCGAGCAGGGGCTGGACGCCCTTGTTCTTGAACGACGACCCGCAGAGGACGGGGGTCATCGCGATCTCGAGCGTGGCCTGGCGGATGGCGTTCTTGAGCACGGCCTCGGGAATCTCCCGCTCCTCGATCAGGAGCTCGACGAGCGCGTCGTCGTAGCGGGAGACCTCTTCTAGGAGGTGCTCGCGGGCGGCGGTCGCCTCGTCGAGGAGCGCCTCGGGGATCTCGCGGTCGTCGATCTCGACCCCGAGGTCGTCCTTGTAGTAGACGGCGCGCATGCGGACGAGATCGATGATCCCGAGGAAGTCGGACTCGGCGCCGATCGGCAGCTGGATCGGCACCGGGTGGGCGCCGAGGCGGTCGATCATCGTCTGGATGCCCATGTTGAAGTCCGAGCCGATCCGGTCCATCTTGTTGATGTAGGCGATGCGGGGGACCGAGTACTTGTCGGCCTGGCGCCAGACCGTCTCCGACTGGGGCTCGACGCCGGCGACCGAGTCGAACAGGGCGATCGCCCCGTCGAGGACGCGGAGCGAGCGCTCGACCTCGACGGTGAAGTCGACGTGACCGGGCGTGTCGATGATGTTGATCCGGTGCCCGTCCCACTCGCAGGTGGTGGCGGCCGAGGTGATCGTGATGCCGCGCTCCTGCTCCTGCTCCATCCAGTCCATGGTGGCCGCGCCCTCGTGGACCTCGCCGATCTTGTAGGTCCGGCCGGTGTAATAGAGGATGCGCTCGGTCGTCGTCGTCTTGCCGGCGTCGATGTGGGCCATGATCCCGATATTGCGGGTGTTATGGAGTGAGAATGCGCGGGGCATCAGTTAGCTCGGAGGAGTGGTTGTGGCATCAGTCAGCGGAATTCCTGGTCGAAGCTGCGGGAATCGAGGGCAAAAAAATGGGCCCCTCGGGCCCATGCACACCGCGGGTCAAGGCCCAGGCCGTGTAGCTATGCGCTCGAGTTCTCCATGGGTTCAGGGCGCTCCGGAGCGGGGGGCGGGCGCGTGAGCGCCGCCGGCCGCGAAGCGACGCAGGACTATAGCAGAGGTATTTCGCGTCCTCCGGACGGTCAGACCCGCCTCGTCGGCCTCCGCATCCTGCTCCTGGCAAGTGGCCTGCTCGGAGCCGGTTTACTCGTCGCCGCCGACCTGTCGACCCTCTACGAGGTCGATGTCCTGACTGTCGTCAAGGCGACGATCAGCGGCCACTCGCAGCACAGCTACGCGCTCGTCGTCGTCGGCTTGGCCGCGGCGGCGATGGCGCTCGTCGCCGGCCGCAGCCGGCCGGCCAGCCTCGCCGTGGCCGTGCTCGGGGGGCTCGCCCTGGCGATCGCGGGGATCGCCGGCGACTTCGGCGCGGTCCACTCGACGGGGGTGATCGGCCAGCTGTACGAGAGCGCGAGCGCGAAGCCGCGCCAGGGGTTCTACTTCGAGACGCTCGGCGCCGTGCTCCTGATCGCCGGCGGCGCCGGCGGCCTCCTGCTCGGGGGCCGCCGCCCGCCGCGGTGGGACTCCGCGCCCGCGGCTCCGGCGGAGCACGTCACCCGCCAGCCGGCGCCCGGGCCGGCGGCTCCGGCGGAGCACGTCACCCGGCAGCCGGCGCCCGCGCCGGCGCCGGTCGACCCCCGTCCGGGGCCCGAGCCCATGCAGTCCGCGCGGACACCGCCACCGACGCCGATCCCGATGCCGATGCCGATGCCGATCGACCCTCGCCCCCCGGCCCCGGCCCCGGCGGAAGCCCCGGCCCCGGCGGAGGCCCTGATCGACCCTCTCCAACCGCCCCCGGCCCCGGCCCCGGCGGAGGCCCCGATCGACCCCCGCCCCCCGGTTCCGGCCCCGGCCCCGGCCCCAGCCCCGGCCCCGGCCCCGGCCCCGGTCGCGGCGGAGGCCCCGGCGGAGGAGTCCGACACCTGGTTCGGCTGAGGACTCGGTACCCCAGGGCCGTCGGACGCGGTGACGCCGAGGTCATCGATGTTTACTCCGGAAAACGGAAAGAAGTCAGAAAACCTCGGACCGGCCGGGCGAGGTCCCCGCCCGCAAACGCCGCGGTCGGTCAAACCGAGCGCCTGACACCTGGACCGCCCGAGCGCCACGCGAGTGGCCGCGTGCCCGCGTGAGGATAGGAGCACCGATGCCGGAGCGCCGGATGCGCAAGACGACGAACGCGGTTCGCTACGGCATCCCGGCGGGGCTCGCCCTGGTCGGGGCGGTGATCCTCGTCGTCGACCAGTCGTCGACCGGAGTCGAGGGCTGGGGCGATGTTCACCGGGGCGGCCGGCGCCGTCCTCCTTCTCAAACCAGCTCTTCCGCGCCTCGGGGCTGGGGGGACGTCGAGCTCGACGAGGAGGAGTCGGCCCGCGCCTACTTCGAGGCCCACGGCGACTAGCCGACGAGCGCCCCGGCGCGGCGGGCGCGTCTGGTCCCTGCAAAGGGAGTGGTCACGCTCGAGGCCGGCGGGCCGCGGCGACGGGCCGGGAAGCCGAGCGCGGCGGGCCGGAGTCCGGCGCCGGAGGGCCGGCGTGTCTACCAGCGGTAGTGGGCGAAGGCCTTGTTGGCCTGCGCCATGCGGAAGATGTCGTCCTTGCGCTTGTAGGCGCCGCCCTGCTGCGACTGGGCATCGAGCAGCTCGTTGGCGAGCCGCTGGGCCATCGTCTTCTCGCGCCGGTTGCGGGCGAACTCGACGAGCCAGCGCACGGCCAGCGTCCGAGCCCGGCGGGCGGGGACCTCGACGGGCACCTGGTAGGTGGCGCCGCCGACGCGGCGGGAGCGGACCTCGAGCTGGGGCGTGAGCGCCTTGATCGACTGGTCGAGGTACTCCACCGGGTCCTTCCCGGAGCGCTCGCCGACGATGGCCAGCGCGTCGTAGACGATTCGCTCGGCGGTGGACTTCTTGCCGTCGAGCATCACCTTGTTGATGACCTGCTGGACGAGCTTGGAGCGGTGGACGGGGTCCGGGTCGATCGTCCGGATGGACGCGGCTGCGCGGCGTGGCATGCGGCTACTTGGCCTTCACGCCGTACTGCGAGCGCGCCTTCTTGCGATCCGAGACGCCGGCGGCGTCGAGCGTTCCGCGCACGACCTTGTAGCGCACGCCCGGAAGGTCCTTGACGCGGCCTCCGCGGACGAGCACGACGGAGTGCTCCTGGAGATTGTGGCCCTCCCCGGGGATGTAGGCCGTGACCTCCATCTGGTTGGTGAGGCGCACGCGGCAGACCTTGCGCAGAGCCGAGTTCGGCTTCTTCGGCGTGGTCGTGTACACGCGCGTGCACACCCCCCGCTTCTGCGGTGCCGCGGTCTTCTTCTTGCGGCCCTTGCCCGTCTTCAGACCCGGGTTGGCGAGCTTCTTGGTCTTCGGGGTGCGTCCCTTGCGGACGAGCTGGGAAGTCGTGGGCATGCGCTGCGAGATGGTAGCGGCTCTCGCCCTTCAGGCTGCGGCGGCCACCAGCACCAGCGCCTCCTCGGGCTTCGTGTACACGAGCCCCTGGTCGTCGGCCACCGGCGCGTACGTGACGCGGCCGGCCGCGACGTTGAGCCCGGCCATGAAACCGGCGTCGCTGCCGAGGGCGGCGGCGACTCCGAGTTCGGCGAGCTTGACCACGAAGGGCATCGTCGCGTTGGTCAGCGCCCAGGTCGAGGTGATCGGCACCGCGCCTGGCATATTGGCCACGCAGTAGTGCGTGATGCCGTCGACCTCGTAGGTCGGGTCGGAGTGGGTCGTCGGGCGCGAGGTCTCGAAGCAGCCCCCCTGGTCGATCGAGACGTCGACGAGGACCGCGTTGCGCTTCATCAGCCCGAGCTGCTCGCGCGTGATCATGCGGGGCGCCTTGGCGCCGTGGACGAGAACGGCACCCACGACGAGGTCCATCTCCGGCAGCCGCGCCTCGACCTCGAGGGTGGAGGCAAAGCACGTCGAGCAGCGGCCGTTGAGGATGTATTCGAGGTCGCGCAGCCGGTCGATGTTGCGGTCATAGACGTAGGTCTCGGCGCCCATGCCGATCGCGACCTCGGCCGCGTTCTGGCCGACGACCCCGCCGCCGATGACCATCACCTTGCCGGCGGCGACGCCAGGGACGCCGCCGAGCAGCAGCCCGCGCCCGCCGAGCGGCTTCTCGAGCATGAACGCGCCGGCCTGGGTGGCGATCTTCCCGGCGATCTCGCTCATCGGCGCCAGCAGCGGCAGGCGGCCGTTGCGGTCCTCGACGGTCTCGTAGGCGATGCAGGTCGCGCCGGAGGCTACGCGCCCCTGCGTCAGCTCAGGGTCCGGCGCCAGGTGCAGGTAGGTGAAGAGGGTCTGGCCCTCCCGCAGCAGCGCGACCCCGGGCGGCTGGGGCTCCTTGACCTTGACGACCATGTCGGCCTCGGCGAACACGGCCCGGGCGTCGCCGAGGATGCGCGCGCCCTGTGCGCCGTAGTCGAGGTCTGAGATCGCCGAGCCCTCCCCCGCGCCCTGCTGCACGACCACCTCGTGGCCGTGCTCGACGAGCTCGCGCACGCCCGACGGCGTGAGGGCGACGCGGTACTCATCCGTCTTGATCTCGGTGAGGACGCCGACGCGCATGGGTAATCGGATGGGTCGATCGGCACTGCCTGCGCCGATGCGGGCCAACGTAG
>JBPCNA010000227.1:0-5228 GCA_051001735.1 Solirubrobacteraceae bacterium | reverse complement strand
GCCTCGGCCGCCCGGCGGGCGCTGGCCGCCGGGTCGCCGCCGTCGACCTCGTGGGCGCCGGCGATCGACCTCGACGCGCTGACCAGGCCGGCGGCCCGACCGGGCGCGAACGCCGGCGCCAGATCCTCGACGCGGCCCCCTTGAGCCCCGACCCCGGGAAGTAGGAAGACGGCGCGGGGCATCAGCTCCCGCGCCCGCGCCAGGTGCCACGGCTCGGTCGCCCCGAGCACGGCGCCGACGTCGGCGAGACCGCTCCCGCCCGGCCCGCCGAGCTCGGCGACGATCCCGGCGATGCGCTCCCAGAGCGGGCCACCGGCGGCGAGCTCGAGGTCCTGAACGTCGCGGGCGCCGGGATTCGAGGTCCGGACGAGGACGAAGACGCCGGCGCCGCTGGCCACCAGCGGGGCGAGCGCATCGACGCCGAGGAGCGGGTTCGCCGTGAAGGCGTCGGCCCCGAGGCCGGCCACCAGCGCCTCGGCGTAGGCGGCCGCGGTGACCGGCACGTCGCCACGCTTGCCGTCGGCGATCACCAGGAGGTCGGCCGCCCGGGCGTGCTCGACGACCGACTCGAGCGCCCGCCAGCCGTCCGACCCGAGCCGCTCGAAGCAGGCGAGCTGGGGCTTGACGGCGACGCAGGCCTCGCCGGCCGCGTCGATCAGCGCCCGGCAGTGGGCGAGCACCCGCGCCCCGGCGTCGCCGCCGCCGGCCGCCGGCCAGAGGCGGGCGGGGTCGGGATCGAGCCCTAGCACGATCTGCGACTCGCGCCGCTCCACCCGCTGCGCCAGCTGCTCGCCCCAGCGGAGAGGAGCGGCCACTAGGCGCGGACGGCCTTCTTCAGCGCCGAACCGGCGGTGAAGCGGGGCACCCGCATGGCGTCGATCCGGATCGGCTCGCCGGTCCGCGGGTTCACCCCGGCCCGGGCGGCCCGGCTGCCGGCGTGGAAGCGGCCGAAGCCCGAGAGGCTGATCTCACCGCCGGCGGCCACCGTCTCCTCGATCACCGCGAGCGTGGCCTCGAGCGCCCGAGCCGACTCGCGGCGCGAGAGCCGGCTCCGCTCGGCCACCGCTTCGATCAGCTCGGCCTTGGTCACGGGGCGAAGCTAACAGCGATTGCGGACGCCACCCGGCGCAGATCGTGCTCGGCCAGCGTCCCACCGGCGTCGGGCACGAGCGCGGCCACCGCGTGCCCGCCGACGCGCACGGCGAGCAGCGCGTCCTCCAGCGAGCGACGGCCTCGGCTCCGCTGGAGCGCCCGAGCCGCCGCCGCCGTGGGACCCTCCTCGCCGGCGAGGGGGACGCCGCCCGAACCGAGCACGACCACCTCGCGGGCGGCCGGTTGCAGCTCCCGGAGATAGGCCAGGGCGCGCCTGGGAGTGAGGGTGGCGGGCGGCACGGCGTGTCAAGCGCGAGAATACGCCCCATGTCGGTTCCGCGAATCGCCTGGCTGATCACGGTGGTGATCTCGCTGGTCACCTCCCTGATGTGCCTGCTGTCCAACTACGACGGCTACGCCGAAGTCTTTCTGGCCGTCGGCGTCGCCGCGGCGATCAATCTGCTTTAGCGCCGTCGGCCGCCGGGATCTCGGTCCCCGGCTGCACGCGATCCTCGGGCTCGAGGTGAATCAGGATGTCGGCGCCGCCGAGACGGGCCGAGATCGCCGCCTGGAGCTGGTGGGCGGTCCGGTGGGCCTCCTCGAGCGTCGTCCCGGCGGCGAACTGGACGTGGAGGTCGACGTGGCGCTGGGAGCCGGCCCGGCGGGCGCGAAGACGGTGGTAGCCGACGACGGCGTGCTCGCCGCCGAACTCGATCACCGCCGAGCGGATCGTCTCGAGCTCCTCTTCTGGGAGGGCCTCGTCGACCAGTGCGCGCGACGAGCGCCGGAGGATCCGCACCCCGGCGACGACGATCGCCACTGCCACGCAGAGGGCCACCACCGGGTCGATCCACGTCTCCCCGGTCGCCTGGACGGCCACGAGCCCAAGGAGGACGGCGACCGAGGTGCCGGCGTCGGAGCTCAGGTGAGCGGCGTCGCCCTCGAGCGCCGGCGAGTCGGTCTCCCGGGCCCGGCGCCCGACGTAGACCGAGACGGCGGCATTGGCCACCGCCGAGATTCCGATCACGGCGATGCCGAGCCCGAGGCGGCGGACGTGCGAGCCCTCGATCAGCTTGCGCACCGATTCGTAGGTGATCAGGACGGCGCCGAAGAGGATCAGCACCCCCTCGATGGCCGCGGCGACGTTCTCGACCTTGGCGTGCCCGTAGAGGTGGTCGGCGTCGGCGGGCTCGTCCGCCTTCCGTACCGAGACGAAGGCCACCAGCGAGGCGATCAGGTCGGTCGTCGAGTGGGCGGCCTCGGTCAGGATCGAGACCGACCCGGTGGCGATCCCGGCCGCCAGCTTGAAGGCGATCTGCGTCATGTTCGAGGCGACCGAGACCGCCGCCGCCCGGCGCTTGGTGGCCGCGTCGGCGACGGCGTCGGTGGTCATCGCTCGGCGGCGGGCCGGGTGAGCCAGGCCAGGAGGGCGCGGGCGGCCCGGCCCCGGTGGCTGATCGCGTGCTTGCCGTCGTCGGGCAGCTCGGCCATGGTCAGGCCGGCCGGCCCGTCGTCGGGCAGGAAGGCCGGGTCGTAGCCGAAGCCGCCCGTCCCGCGGGGGTGCTCGGCGAGCCGGCCAGCGCAGCGGCCCTCGAAGAGCCGCTCCTCCCCGGTCTCCGGGTCGACGTAGGCGATCGCGCAGACGTAGGCGAGGGCACTCCCCGGCGGAGCTTCGGCCAGCAGCTTGGCCAGGTTCGCCTCGTCGGTGGCGTCCTCACCGGCATAGCGCCGCGAGTAGACGCCGGGGCGGCCGCCGAGGGCCGCCGCCTCGATCCCCGAGTCGTCGGCGATCGCCGGGCGGCCGGTGGCCTGCGCCGCCGCCCGGGCCTTGCCGAGGGCGTTGGCGGCGAACGTCTCCCCCACCTCCGGTCCGAGCTCCACGCCGGCCGGGAGCCGGTCGACCGTGTGCGGTCCGAGCAGGTCGGCGAACTCGCGCAGCTTGTGCTCGCTGCCGGTGGCGAGAAGAAGTCTCACCGGGCGATGAGCGCCAGCTCCTGCACCTCGCGCAGCTGCCTGATACCGAGCTCGGCGAGGGCGAGGAGATCGTCGAGGTGCGCGCGGGAGAGCGGCGTCCGCTCGGCGGTGGCCTGGACCTCGATCAGGCCGCCGGCGCCGGTCATCACCACGTTGGCGTCGACCTCGGCCGCCGAGTCCTCGCGGTAGTCGAGGTCGAGCAGCGGCACGCCGTCGACCATGCCGCAGGACACCGCCGCCACCGACCCCGTGAGGGGCGTCCGCTCGAGCTCACCGGCGTCCTGGAGCTTGCGGCAGCCGAGCTCGAGCGCGATGAAGGCGCCCGTGATCGAGGCGCAGCGCGTCCCGCCATCGGCCTGGAGCACGTCGCAGTCGAGGTAGATCGTCCGCTCCCCGAGCGCGCTGAAGTCGACCACCCCGCGCACGGAGCGCCCGATCAGCCGCTGGATCTCGACCGTCCGACCGTCGAGCTTTCCGCGGGTGGCGTCGCGCTGCTTGCGCTGGCCGGTCGACGCCGGCAGCATCCCGTACTCGGCGGTGACCCAGCCCCGGCCCTTCCCGGCCAGCCAGCGGGGGACGCCGGCTTCGATCGAGGCGGTGCAGATCACCTTCGTCGCGCCGACCGAGATCAACGCCGACCCGGTCGCCGGCTCGACGAAGCCGACCTCGACCGTCGTCGGGCGCAGCTCGTCGGCTGCGCGTCCGTAGCTGCGCTCGCTGGAGGCCATGGCCCGCCATGATCACAGACTTGCCGTCACCCACCCTGGCAAAACGATGATCCGCGCTCTCGTCGTCTCCAACATGCGCCCGACACCCGAGAACCCCGGGCGGGGCATCTACGTCCGCGAACAGGTGACCGCGCTCCGGCGGATCGCCGACCTCGAGGTCGACCTCTACCAGTTCCCGCCCGGTCCGGCCGCCTTCCCCGGAGCGGCGCTGGAGCTCCGCCGGCGGAGCGGCCGCTACGACGTCGTCCACGCCCACTTCGGGCTCACGGCATGGCCCAGCCTGGCCGTCCGCGGCGCCCGCCGCCTGGTCACCCTCCACGGCAATGACCTCTACCACCCGCGAACCCGGCGCCTGACGCTCGCGGTCGCCCGGCGGATGGACCTCGTGGCGACCGCCTCGGCCGCGCTCGGCCGGGAGCTGCCCGACGGACCCTGGCGGCGGGCGGTGCTCCCCTGCGGGGTCGAGCTCGAGCGCTTCAACCCGATCCCTCGCGAGCACGCCCGCCTCGCCCTCGGCCTCGATCCCGACCGACCGTGCCTGCTCTTCCCGTTCGACCCGAGCCGCCCGGTCAAGCGCTTCGACCGGGCCCAGGCGCTGGCTGGCGAAACGCAGCTGATCACCCTCGGGGCGACCGAGCCGGCCCACGTCTCGCTCGCCATCAACGCGGCCAACGCGGTAATCGTGCCGTCGGACTTCGAGGGCTTCGGCCTCGCGGTGCTCGAGGCCCTGGCCTGCGGGGTGCCGGTCCTCGCCACGCCGGTCGGAGCCCACCCGCTGGCCCTCGACGACCTCCCCGGCACGCTCTGCGCCGAGTTCGACCTCGACCGCTGGCGCGCCGTCCTCGCGCCCCATCTGGCGGCCGCCGACCCCCGCGTCGACGGCCGCGGTCGAGCGGAGTTGTTCTCGGCCGACGAGATGGCCGCCCGGGTCGCCGTGGTCTGGCGAGAGCTCGCGGGAGCCGGCTAGCATCTGCGCGATGGGACGCTTCTCGAAGCTCCGCGCTCCCGACTGGTCACCGGCGCCGCCCGCCTCCGACGAGGCTCCGGCCGGCGGACCCGGCGGCTTCCGCGACCGGGCCCGGCTGCGGCGGAGGCTCCGCTACCTGCGCCAGACGCGGGAGATCGCCTTCCGCGACCTCGGCGGCTTCGTGTTCGACGCCCGCCGCTTCGACCGGCCGCGGGAGGACATCGTCGAGGGGAAGCTCAAGGCCCTCCGGGTCGTCGACCGCGAGCTCCGGGCGCTGGAGACGGCGCTCGACGAGCGGCGGGAGGTGACGCTCCTGCACGAGCCCGGGATCACCGCCTGCCCCGGCTGCGGCGAGATCCATGGGAGCGATGACAACTTCTGTCCGGGTTGCGGCCTCCCGCGGGGCCGGGCCGGGATGCCCGCACCACGTGCGGCCGCGCCGGGGTCGGCGCCGCCCACGGCCGAGC
>JBPCNA010000226.1:0-2865 GCA_051001735.1 Solirubrobacteraceae bacterium | reverse complement strand
GGCCAGGGGGCGCCGCCCGGCCCGGGCGAGGAGCCCCGGCGGCCGGCGCACCAGCCAGGTGAGGACGCTCGCGTCGACTACGGCGGCGAGGCCCGAGAGCGCGAGCTGCGGCCGGCCGAACCGGCGCGCCCGGTCGACCTCCGCGCGGCTGAAGTGCTCCTCGACGGCGACGCGGCCGCCGGGCAGGATCCCGGTGCGCGGCCGCAGCAGCGCGGTCGCCGTCTCGGCGACGGCGACCGCCACGGCCACGGCAGCGGCGGACGCCCAGCGGGACCCATCCGGACGCCGTTGCATGATCCCCAGCCTAGTGCAGGCGTTCCGGAAATTCCCTTATAGGGTCTGGCGGGCAGCTCGACGTGATCTGGCACGGCACGGTATCCGCCTGCGTGCTGAAGGCACGTGGGCGGACGGATGGCTCCAGGCGCGTCCAGACCTGGCCAGACACCGAGAGAATTCCGCAACGCTGCACCGCGTGGTCTGTCGTGACGCCCGAGTGAAAACGGTGCAAGACTCCGTTATCGGGCTGCCTGCGCCGGGTCCTGGGACTTAGATGAAGGTCGCGATCCTCTCAGACATCCACGGCAACCGGCAGGCCTTCGAGGCCGTGCTGGCCGACATCGCCGGATACGCCGCCCACGAGATCTGGTGCCTCGGCGATCTCGTCGGCTACGGCGCCGATCCGGACGCCTGCGTCGAGCTCGCCCGGTCGCACACCGACGTCTGCCTGGCCGGGAACCACGATCTCGCGGTGATCGGCGAGATCCCCCTCGACGAGTTCTCCCGCGGCGCCGGCCTGGCCGCCCGCTGGACGCAGGAGGTGATGGCGGCGGAGAACCTCGAGTTCCTCGCCTCCCTGCGCCCCCAGGGGGCCGAGGACGGAATCGGGCTCTACCACGCCAGCCCGCGCGACCCGATCTGGGAGTACGTCCTCTCGGCGCTGCTCGCCGAGCTCTGCCTCGACGAGCAGGACCATCGTGTGTGCCTGGTCGGCCATTCCCACGTCGCGCTCTCCTTCGACCGACCGGAGGGCCTCCCGGCCACCGGCGAGCCGCGCCGGGCCGACAGCGAGCTCGACATCTCGCGCGGCGAGTGGATCCTCAACCCGGGCAGCGTCGGCCAGCCGCGCGACGGCGATCCCCGGGCCGCCTGGATGATGCTCGACACTAACGCCTGGACCGCGACCTTTCGGCGCACCGAGTACGACATCGAGGGCGCGGCCGCGGCGATCCGCGCCGCCCGCCTGCCCGACTCCCTCGCCGAGCGCTTGGAGTACGGCCAGTGACCCGCCTCCGTGGGTTTCGGCGCCCACCGCTGCCACTGGTTCTCGCCGGCGCCCTCGGAGTCGGCGCGGCGCTGCTCGTGGCCTGCGGTGCCTCCTCCACGGCGCTGATCCCCGCGGGGAACGCCGGGCAGCTGAAGTCGGACTTCGGCGCCGTCGCCGGCGCGAGCTGCGGTCAGGCTCTGACCGATGCCGTCGCCCAGACGCGCAGCGATCTCGCCGCCCTCCCGGCGACGCTCGATGCGCGCCTGCGGCAGTCCCTCGAGAACGGCGTCCGCACCCTGACCACGCGGGCGCCGGCCCAGTGCACGCAATCCACGCCGACGAACACCACGACGACGAACACCAACACCAACACGACGACGACGTCCTCGACACCGACCAACACGACGACGACGTCCTCCACGCCCACCAACACGAACACCGGCACGACGACGACCTCCTCCACGCCCACCAACACGACGACGACCTCCTCCACGCCGACGGACACGACAGGCGGCACTCAGGGCACGCCGACCGTGACCACGCCCAGCGGCGGGACGACGGCGCCCCAGGGGCAGTCGGGCCAGGTCGACCCCACCGGGGCCGGCGGCACGCCCGGAGGTGGCAATTGAACCCGCCCGAGATCGCCGGCCGCTACCGGCTCGACCGCCGCCTCGGCTCCGGGGGCATGTCGACGGTCCAGCTCGCCTTCGACACCCGCCTCGAGCGCTACGTCGCCGTCAAGCTGCTCGCCGAGCACCTCGCCGAGGATCCGACCTTCGTGTCGCGCTTCCAGCGCGAGGCGATGGCCGCGGCCCGCCTCATCCACCCCAACATCGTCCAGGTCTTCGACTCCGGCCTCGACCAGCGAAGCGGGCAGCACTACATCGTGATGGAGTACATCGAGGGCCAGTCGTGCGCCGAGATCCTCCGCGAGCGCGGCTGGCTCGGCGTCGAGGAGACGCTCGCCATCGTGCTCGGCAGCTGCGAGGGCCTCGCCTACGCGCACCGCAAGGGCGTCGTCCACCGCGACGTCAAGCCGGGCAACCTGATGCGGGCCGACGACGGGCGGGTCAAGCTGGCCGACTTCGGAATCGCCAAGGCGACCGAGCAGGTGAGCATCACCCAGACGGGGTCGGTCCTGGGAACCGCCGCCTACCTGGCCCCCGAGCAGGGCCGCGGCGAGGAGGCGGGCCCGCCGGCCGACATCTACGCGCTCGGCGTGGTGACCTACCAGCTGCTCGCCGGGCGACTCCCCTACGAGGGGGCGTCCCTGACCGAGCTCGCGCTCAAGCAGCAGCAGGAGCGCCCTCCGCGCCTCGACGAGCTGGTCGCCGGCGTGACCCCCGAGCTCGCCGACGCCGTCGCCATCGCGCTTCGCCTCGACCCGAGTGAGCGCTACCGCACCGCGCTCGAGATGGGCCACGCGCTCGAGCACGGCGCCGCCGGGATCGCCCCCGGCGGGCCGCCGATCGCCGTCGCGGCCATCGTCGAACCGACGTCGGCGACGCGGGTGCTGGCCGGCGACGGCGAATCGCGCACGCGCGTCGTGCGCGACGCTCCGGCGCCGGTCACCCCAGCCCCGCGCCAACCCCGGCCGGGGC
>JBPCNA010000225.1:0-3596 GCA_051001735.1 Solirubrobacteraceae bacterium | reverse complement strand
TTGCAGCAGCGCACCGCGTCGATGCCGATTCCGGCGCTGTTGGGCGAGTCCCAGACCTCGAGCTTCAGCTCGACGGTCAGCGGCACGTCGCCGAAGGCCTGGCCCTCGAGGTGGATGTGCGCCCACTTGCGGTCGGTCAGCCATGGCACGTAGTCGGACGGCCCGACGTGAACGTCGCGTTCGTCGAGCTCGGTGCCCATCACTGACGTGACGGCGTTGGTCTTCGAGATCTTTTTCGAGTCGAGCCGTTCACGCTCGAGCATGTTGAAGAAGTCCATGTTGCCGCCCACGTTCAGCTGCGACGTGCGCACGAGCTTCACGCCGCGGTCGTGGAACAGGCGGGCGAGGTTGCGGTGCACGATCGTGGCGCCGACCTGCGACTTGATGTCGTCGCCGACGACCGGCAGGCCGGCCTTGGCGAAGCGCCTGTCCCAGTAGTCCTCGCGGGCGATGAACACCGGGATGCAGTTGACGAAGCCGCAGCCCGCATCGAGGATCTGCTCGACGTACCACTTGGTCGCCTGCTCGGAGCCGACCGGCAGGTAGGAGACGACCACGTCGGTGTGGGTGTCCTTGAGGATCCCGACGATATCGGCCGTCTCGCCCGGGGCCTTCTCGATCTTCTGCTTGAGGTACTTGCCGAGGCCGTCGTGGGTCATGCCCCGGTGGACGGGGACGCCGAGCTTGGCCGGGACGTCGGCGAACTTGATCGTGTTGTTCTGCCCCGACCAGATCGCCTCGCCGAGGTCCTTGCCGACTTTCTCCCGGTCGATGTCGAAGGCGGCGGTGAACTCGATGTCGCGGACGTGGTAGCCGCCGAGGTCGACGTGCATCAGCCCGGGGACGTCGAGGCTCGGATCGGCCTCGCGATAGTGGTGGACGCCCTGGACGAAGGCCGACGCGCAGTTGCCGACGCCGATGATGGCGACGCGCACCTTGTCGGACTGGTAGCGCGAGGCGCCGTTGCTGCTCGAAGCTCTGCCGTTGGTCTTGCTCACGTGTGGGTGATCCCTTCTTGGATGCGTTGCCTCAGCTACACGGCTGACGGCGTTCGATTACACCCGGCGGCGGCCGAACGGCCGGAAACTGGTTCAGGTGGCTCCCGAGAGGGCCTTGCGGACATGGAAGATCCGCTGGCCGACGGTGATCGCGCTGAGCGCGGCGAGCACGTACACGGCCGGCTCGAGCAGCGAGAAGTCGCCGAGCGACGCCCCCCGGGCGAAGACGAGGCCGATCGAGAGGATCACGACGCGGACCGCCCGGTTGGCGATCCCGACCTTGCACTCGACCCCGAGGGCCTCGGCCCGCGCCCTGGTGTAGGAGACCATCAGCGAGGCGAGCACGGCGACCACCACGGCCGCCACCGCCGCCTGGTCCTGCTCGCGGACGAACTCGACGGCGACCGCGGTCAGGACGATGCCCTCCTCGCAGCGGTCGAGCGTCGAGTCGAGGAACGCCCCGAACGGAGTCCCCTTGCCCGACATCCTGGAGTAGCGACCGTCGAGCGTGTCCATGATCGACCCGACGATGAAGGCGACCCCGCCGAGGAAGAAGTACTGCTGCCAGACGAGCAGCGCCGCGACCACGTTGAGCGCGAGGCCGGTCAGCGAGATCGCGTTCGGCGTCAGCCGGGACTCCGTCAGCCGGCTGCGCATGTCCGCCCGCGGGTCGCCGGCGCTCCGCGCGACCCGCGGCCGCGGCCGGGGTGGGGCGTCGAGCGGGGTCACGTCGCCCCGACGGCCTCAGGCCGGCCGAAGTTCCAGGCCTGCGGGCGCAGACGCCCGAGCCGGGCGGCGACGAAGGCCGAGAAGCCGGCGGCTACGGCGCCGAGGAGCGCGTCGGCCAGGAAGTGGTTGGCGGTGGCCACCGTCACGAAGGTGATCACGAATGGGTAGCACAACCAGAAGACGCGCACGGCCCGATGGCGCACCAGCCGGGCCAGCGGCCAGCCGAGCATCAGGGCGAAGGCGACGTGCATCGACGGGATCGCCGCGTACGGGTTGAAGAGCGCGTTGACCGACGCCGTGGTCGCCGGGACGCCGGTGAAGTCGGCCACCGAGTCGAAGAACCCCCACTCCGGCAGGAAGCGCGGCGGCGCCGTCGGGAAGGCGACGTAGCCGACGAGGGCGACGCCCATCGCCACCATCAGCATGTTGCGCACGAAGTAGAAGCTCCGGTTGTGGAACATGTAGAGGTAGAGGAGCACGCCGACGAGGACGGAGCTCTGGGCGGTGATGTAGAGCCAGGTCGACGCCTCCATCAGAAGATGGCTCCCCGCCGCCCAGGCCTGGACGCTCGGCTCGACGAAGAAATGGAGCGCCCGCTCGACGTTGATCAGCTCGCGCGCGTGCTGGAAGGCGACGGTCGTCCGCGAGTCGGCCAGCCCTCGGACCAGCCGGTAGAGCATGTAGGCGCCGCCGAACAGCAGCAGTTGGCGGAGGAGGTCCAGCCAACCGTGCGGCAGGACGCGCGCACGGAGGGAGCCGGGGCGGATCGTCATCGCAGGGGGCAGATCCTATCCTGCCCCGCGGAGGCCGTCCGCCGGGGCGGCCGAGTCCCCCGCCGGCCGAGGCCGCGCCGCCTCCCCCGGGCAGACCTGCTCGCGCTCCAGGAGGGCACCCACACTCAGACGGGCATCCACCGCGACCGAGCCGGGGCCCGCCGCGCTCACCGCCGTGAAGCCGCCCGCGGCCCGGCTGACGCAGCCGGACGCCGAGGTCCACCAGCGCGTGAAGCGCAGACGCACGATCGTCGTCCCGGCGCGCTCGAAATGCAGGACGAAGCGGTCGGGGCCGAGCTCGGTCAGCCGCGCCGGCGCGGCCAGCCGGAGAGCTCCGGCCACCGCGTAGACCCGCCAGTGGGGGAGCGTCGCCACCGGCCGCAGGTAGGGCTGGCCGGCGTCGATCACCGCCGCCTCGCCGCGGGCCGAGTAGTCGAGCTCGGCGTCGGGGCGCGCGACGTAGGTGACGCCGGTGGCCCGCAGCCAGTCGCCGTAGGCCGCGGCGGTCAGCCCCGGCCGGTAGAAGAGCCCGTTCACGGCGATGTCCAGCTGGCGCTCCCAGCCGCGCGCCAGGGCGATCCGCGGGGCGAGCAGGGCCGCCTCCCAGTGCTCGCGGGTGAAGGGCACCTCGACGCGGCCGGGCCGGCCGGCGAGGAAGCGCTCGACCGGGGCGTAGTAGGCGGCCGTCGTCGACGGATCGCCGTCGGCGACGACGACGTCGCGGATCGGCGCCTGGAGCTGCCAGTAGGCGAGGGGCACGGCGAGGAGGAGGAGCCGGGGGCGGCTGGCCAGCGCGGCCACCAGCGGCCCGGCGAAGAGCGCCCCGAGGCGCACGGCGTTGCCCCCGAGCGGGGTCGGCACGGCGAAGGCGGCGACGCAGACGACCGCGTAGACGGCGGCGCCCGGGCGCAGGGCGGGGACCGCGGCGGCGAGGATCAGGATCAGCGCCAGCGCCGGCCAGAAGCTCGACGCCGCAAACGGCTCGGAGCCGGGGGTCGGGAAGTCGGCGCCGAGGATCGCCGCCGGAACGAGGGCGGCGGTGGCGACGACGACGCGCGACCGCCGCGGAGCGCCGCCGGCGAGCGCCGCCAGGGCG
>JBPCNA010000224.1:0-4555 GCA_051001735.1 Solirubrobacteraceae bacterium | reverse complement strand
TCCGGGCTCGGATCTTCGAGCGCGGGGTGGGGGAGACGACCGCCAGCGGCACCGGCGCCACCGGGGCCGCCGTGGCGCACGTCCTGGGTGGGGGGGACTCGCCGGTCACCGTCATCCTCGACGGCGGCGAGCTCGAAGTGGACGTGGGGGAGAGCCTGCAGATCACGTTGACCGGCTGGGCGGTCCCGGTGTTCTCCGGCAGCCTGGCCGATGACTTTCTCGAGGAGCTGCATGAGACCCAATAAGCGCCTGGATCAGATCCCGCCCTACCTGTTCGCCGAGCTGGAGCGAAAGATCGCCGCCAAGCGGGCGGCCGGGGTGGACGTGATCAGCCTCGGGATCGGAGATCCGGACACGCCGACCTACCCCCCGATCGTCGCCGCCGCCCAGCGCGCCCTGGCGGACCCGAGCACCCACACCTATCCCTCGAACCGGGGCTCGGCGGCCTTCCGCGAGGCCGTGGCGGCGTTCTACGATCGTCGCTTCGGGGTTTCGCTGGACCCCGAGACCGAGGTGATGCCGGCGATCGGGGCCAAGGAGTGCATCTTTCACCTCAACCTCGCCTTTTTGGACCCGGGCGACGTGGCCCTGGCCTCCGATCCCGGCTACCCGGTCTACACGGGCGGCCCGCTGATGGCCGGCGCCGAGCCCGTCCTGATGGGCCTCGATCCCGCCCGGGGATTCGCCCCGGACTTCGACGCCGTCCCGTCCGAAGCTTTGACCCGCGCCCGGCTGATGTTCCTCAACTACCCCAACAACCCCACCGGAGCGGTCGTTGCAGACGGGGTGTTCGACCGGGCCGTGGCGCTCGGCCGGCGCGCCGCGCTGCTGGTGGTGCACGACAACGCCTACAGCGAGACGACCTTCGACGGCTACGTCGCGCCCTCGTTCCTGGCCACGCCGGGGGCCAGGGACGTCGGCGTCGAGGTGTTCTCGCTCTCCAAGGGCTACAACATGACCGGCTGGCGCTGCGCGGCGATCCTCGGGAACGCCGCGGCGATCAGCCTCTACTGGCGGCTGAAGACGAACATCGACTCCGGCCTCTTCGAGGCGGTGCAGATCGCCGGAGCCGCCGCGCTGGCGCCCGAGGTCGACACCTGCGTGGCCGAGATGAACGCCGTCTACACCCGCCGTCGAGACCTCGTCTGCCGTGCGCTCGCCGGAATCGGCATCTATGTCACCCCGCCGCGGGGGACGATCTACATCTGGGCTCCCGTCCCCGAAGGGTTCGCCACGGCGGCGGCCTACTGCGAGCACGTGCTCGAGGAAGCCGCGGTCGTCGTCTCGCCCGGCGGCGCCTACGGGCCAAACGGCGAGGGCTTCTTCCGGATCTCGCTGACCACGCCCGACGACCGTCTCACCGAGGCCGTCGAGCGCCTCGGGCGTCTGCGCTGAAGGACGGGGTCGAAATCTGATGGCGGCGACCCCGGGCCCGATCCTCGTCTGCTTCGACGGCTCGCCGGATGCCGCGGAGGCGATCCGCGCCGCCGGGGCGCTCATGTCCGGACGCGAGGCGATCGTGCTCAGCGTGGCGATCCCCGCGGAGGCTGGGTTCCCGCTCGAGCCGCTCGGTGAGATCGTCGGACGGCTGAGCAGCGTCTACCGCGATTGGGACGAGATCGCCGCCGAGGTCGCCGAGCGCCAAGCGCAGGCCGGCTGCGCGCTGGCCGTCGACGCCGGGCTGCGGGCGCGGCCGATGACCGCCGTCGGCAAGCCGGCGGCGACCATCCTCCGCGTCGCCGCCGAGCAGGACGTCGCGGCGATCGTGCTCGGCAGCCGGCGCCACGGAGCGCTCGACGGTCTCCTCGGCGGGGTCGCGATCCGCGTCGTCGCGCAGGCGGACCGCCCGGTCGTGCTGATCCCCCGCATATCGGGCGCCTAGAAGAGCTTTCCGATCCCGTTGACCAGCGCGCTGCCCAGCGCCACCTCGAGGGCCACGCCGGCGACGCCGACGACGACGCCGACGACCACGACGACGAAGTCCTCGAGCAGCACGCCGAGGGAGATGACGACGACGCCGAGCGACGGAAGGGTGTCGAGCCCGGTGAACGGCGGGGCGAAGAAGGCGCCGAGACAGCCGCCGATGACCAGCAGTCCGAAGACGATGTTGCTCAAGCGCTGAGCGAAGAGAAAGGTCAGGCGCGGCCGCGAGATGCGTTCGAGCCGGCGGATGAGCTTCATCAGCGCGGTGATGAATCGCCGCTGGCGGGCTCCCGCGAGCTCACGGCTGCGCCAGCGCCGGGGGAGCCAGATCTCCTCGCGGCCGGCAATCAGCTCGAGCGCGAGCAGCACGGCGATGATCTCGAACACGTGGGTGGCGCCGCCGGTCGGGAGCGGTAGCGCCGGGACGCCGAGCAGGAGGACGAAGAGGACGGCGAAGCTCTTCTTCCCGAAGAGCTCGATCAGGCTCCCGAGTGTCTTCTCGCCGTCGCCCTCCAGCCAGCGCTCCAGCTCGTCGCTGACCTTGGTCGGCTGGGGGACCGGGACGGGCGCCGGCGACTCTCGGGGCTGGGCCATGTGCCGCTGGACGATAGCCCGCGGTCGCCGGAATCCTCGGCCGCGCGGCCTACGCCCGTCAGCGATCGGATCGCGGTGAGCGCTGAGGCAGCGATGGCAGTGGCGTCGATCGCGTCTCGTCCAGGCTCGAACGAGTTCGTCGGCAGCATCGCCGAGCGCGTTCGCACGGCAGTGGGGGTGCCGTTAAGGAACGGGGCACCAAGTGACAAGTAGGCCCGGTGCTCGGGTCGGCATCACCCGGGCAAACCACTAGGCCGGGACAGCTCCGTCGGGCCGGCCCGCGCGCTCGATAGCCCGGTACACCGTCGAGCGGCCAACGCCGAACAGCTCGGCGAGCTCCGCCGGGTTCTTCTCGCCGGCGCGGTGGAGCGCGACGAGGTGCTCCTCTTGCTTGTGCGTGAGCTTGGGCTTTCGGCCGCGGAGCTTCCCGGCGGCGCGGGCGACAGCGAGGCCTTCACGGGTGCGCATCCTGATCAGGTCCGATTCGAACTCCGCGACCATGGCGAGCACGTTGAACAGGAGCCGGCCGACGGGGTCGTTGGGGTCGTGGATCGAGCCGCCGAGGCTGAGCTTGACTTGGCGCGTCGTGAGCTCGTGGACGATGTCGGGCAGCGAGCGGGCGAGCCGGTCGAGTTTGGTCACGACGAGCGTGTCGCCGGAGCGGCAGGCTGCGAGGGCCTCGCGGAGGCCGGGCCGGGCGCGGTTGGTTCCGGTCAAGCCGTGGTCGACGTAGATCCGCTCGTCGGCGACGCCGAGCGCGGTGAGCGCGTTGCGTTGGGCCGTGAGGTCTTGGCCGTGGGTTGAGACGCGTGCGTAGCCGATCTTGAGTTCGGTCACCGGTGAAGTGTGCCGTATGACGCCCCTGTGCGGGATTTCAATTCGGACGGGTCTATCGGGACGACGTCTGGCCCACCGGCGCTCGGCGGCCTTGTCGCGGCGTGCCGTCCCGGTAGCCGATCGGTTACGGACACTATGGTGCGATCAACGACGCCAGCGCTGGCGTCCAGGAGCGGCGCGAGTTCGGCTGCTTGCACCCGCCCGACCGTCTTCGATCGCCACGGCAATACATCCTGGCAGTCGTCAGGACCGGCCGCGACTTGATCCGGTCGCCTGGCGGCGTGCCACTGGCAACCGTCCCGCTCCTCGTTTCCCCCCGTGGAACGGCCGTGCCGCATCGCTCCGCCGCCGTACCCATTCAGGGGGGTCGTCGGGTGATCGGGGAGGATTCCTCATGGGTTGCATGGAATGTCGGGGTGTGCGGCGGAGTGAGGTGGCGGCGCTGATCGAGTCTGACCCGGCCGGGGCGGCCGAGTTGATCATGTCGTTGCTGGCGCGGGTTGAGGCGGCGGAGCGGCTGATCGGTCGTGGTTCCCTGAACAGTTCGTTGCCGCCGTCGCGTGACTCGCCCGAGCAGCGCAAGCAACGCCCGAGTAGAAAGGCGTCGGCGACGCAATCAGGTGGCCGGCCGCGGCATCCCGACGATGGACACCTTTCGCGCAGAGCTCGCGGCGGCTACAGAGCGGGTGCTCGACGAGTTCGCTCGTCGGATTCCCCGGATCATCCGACGCGCGGACCCGCCGAACGAGGCTTACGCGCTCGCGATCACCTTCGAGTGGGGCCGCCCCGACTCGTCGCGCTGGATACCAGTGCCGATAGCCGCGGAGACCGCCAAGCTCGACCACGCTCGCAACGTCGGCGCAGATCTCCGGTGCGCCTACTGGGATCCCTGGAATCCCCCGTCGATGGACTGGGCCGACATGAACCTCTTCGAGTGGCCTTCGGGCGCCGCCGGGGAGTTCAACTTCGTCGCCGCGGCTCTCTACGACAGCGACATCGTGGGGGATCTGATCGGGGTGATGCACGAGCTCCTGCTTGACCCGCCGCTCGAATGGGAAACCGGCGCGCTCACCGGCACTGACCTGTTTCCCACTGAATGTCCGGGTTCCGGGTGTTGATCAAGCCGGGAATCTGGGCGGTCATCAAGCGATGTTGGGGGGTGGTCATGGGTTGTGGTGGTTCTTGTGGTTGCGATGGTAGG
>JBPCNA010000223.1:0-5358 GCA_051001735.1 Solirubrobacteraceae bacterium | reverse complement strand
CCCCCGGGCCCGCGCGGGAGCCCGAGCCCGAGCCCGAGCCTGAGCCCGAGCCCGAGCCTGAGCCTGAGCCCGAGCCCGAGCCCGAGCCCGAGCCCGACCAGCCTCCCTGGCCCAGCGTCGTCACGCTGCTCACACCGGCCGTCTCGGGGACGGACGCCAGCGGCGCCGCGCGATCCGGGGCCGACGCGGTCCAGCGCGGCGGCCGACTGAGGATCGTGGCCAGGAACGCGTTGGCGCTGCTCCCGCCGGCGACAAGGCGCCCACCGCGGGCGACGAAGCCGGCCAGCGCCCGCCCCTCGCTGCCGAGCACGGCATCCGGTTCGAGCACGACGACCGTCGTTGTCGGCGACAGGAGGCCCGGCGCGGGCGGTCGGCGTAGCTGGTCGACCGGGTGACCGGAGCGGGCCAGCAGCTCCGCGTAGGCGGCCAGGCCCCCCGGTGTGGTCGCATAGGAGGACGACGGTGGTCCGTGTTGGCTCGGCACGAACGCGTTGACCGCGGTGCTCAGCAGGACGAGTCCGACGACCAGGCCGAGGACGTAGAGGCAGAGGCGCCCGGCGCGCGGCCGCCCGACCGCCGCGTCGGCCGCGCTCGCGGTCGAGGTGCTCATTTGCGACCCGCCTCCCCGAGCACCCGCCGCCAGCCGTCGCGAGCCTGCCCGGGATCGCCGGCCTCGGCCGGGCGCCCGCCGTAGGCGACCTCCTCGAAGCGCCGGGCCAGGGCGTCGAAGATCGGCGAGCGTAGTCGCCGGGAGACGGCTCCGTTCGGCAGGGACGGCCGGTAGGCCACCACGCCGATCTCGTCGAGGCGCAGGAGCCCGGCCTGGAAGCGGAGGCGGACCGCCTGCTCGAAGCGGCCGTCGCGCTCGGCGGCCTCGGCCGCCGCCTCGAGGCTCTGGGCATCGGGCGCGCCCGGCGCGGCGCCGAGCCGCGTGCGCGGGGCGGCCCGGTCCGCCAGGGTCCGATCGGTCATGCGCCGGGACGCGACCGCGGCGAGCGCCACCACGGTCGCTCCCAGCACGGTCCAGACGGTCGCGCCCCCGCCGGGGAGCGTCGAGGACACCGCCGAGAAGGCATCCGCGATCGCCTCGCCGATCGGCTCCAGCACGCCCCCCAGAGCGTCGAGTACGCCATGGAGAGGCCGCGGCAGCGGCGGCGGCCGGAAGCGGTCCTCGCCCAGGATCTGATGGGCGATCTGGCGGTAGTCGGCGGTCGTTCCGGCGCCCGCCGCGCTCGGCGGTGTCACTCTCCGATCCGCTCCGGCGGCGGGGGCAGCGGAGGCCACCCGGGCGGCACCGCATCCGGCTCACCAGAGGGCGCCGCATCCGGCTCACCAGAGGGCGCCGCAGCAGATGGCTTCCAGCCCGGAGGCGGCGGCCAGAACGGCGGTGCTTCGCCACCGTCCGCCGCCGGGTAGCCGGCAAGGGGGGGGAGGGGGTAGAGCGGCAACTCGGCTTCGGGAAGCCCGAGCCCGGCGGCGAGCAGGGCCAGGTCGAAGCCCTCGGTGCGCACCCGCAGATCGAAGTAGAGGACCGTGGTGATCGCGCTCTGGAGGGGGTGGACGAGCGCGGTGGCGACCGACCCGGCGAGGGTCGCCGCGAACACGGCGAGCAGCACCGACGAGCCGTCGATGGCCGAGGGGATCACCGAGAGGAGGCCGGACACCACGCCCCCGGCGATGCTGACGATCAACCCGGCGACGATCAGGACGGCGGCCGTCGGCCACCACCGGCCGCGCACGAGCCGGAAGGAACGGCGGAGCGCCGCCGTCGCGCGGACGTCCTCGAGCAGGAGCACCGGTGTGGCCACCGACCAGGCCACGTAGAGCCAGATGCCGGGGATGATCAGGGCGACGAAGGCGAGGCCGAGCCCGAAGCCGAGCACGATGTAGAGCCAGAAGAGGGAGCGGATCCGCCGCACGGCGAAGCGCAGCGAATCGCGGACGTCGGGCACCTTGCCGAGGTAGGCGTCGCTGACCGCCTTGACGGTGGCCGCGGTCAACACCAGGTTGACCACCAACCCGATCAGCACCGACAGCACGGCGCCGGCGATGCGTGCGCGTGACAGGTGGACGCTGTTGCCCGTGTCGAACATGAACGTGCTGATCTCATCGGCGGAGGACACCGTCGAGAGCTGGATGACACCGTTCAACAGCTGGAACGGGATGCCGATGATCGCGCCGATGGTGATCAGCGTCCGGGCGTTCTTGGTGTAGGCCTTGATGGCTACGTCGAGAATCTCGCCGACGCCGAGCGGACGTAATGCGGTGGTGCTCACCGGCGGCACAATACGCCGGTGTCGCGGTGGCGTTGAAGTAACCTTGGGCGATGGCCGCTCAGAGCGATCGGGCCGGGATGCCCATCACCACGGGACTCGAGCTGTCCGGCATGGTCATCCGCCAGGATCTCGGGGTCTGCTTCGGTCTCGTCGTCCGCAGCATGGGGCTGGCCAAGAGCTTCACCGCCGGGTTCTCGGCGCTCCGCCAGGGCGAGGTCTCCCAGTACACCGAGCTGCTCGAGGACAGCCGCCGCCACGCCGTCGACCGGATGATCGAGAACGCCCAGCTGCTCGGGGCCAACGCGGTCGTCGCCATGCGCTTCGACTCTTCGGAGATGGGCCAGCAGCTCACGGAGATCGTGGCCTACGGCACGGCCGTCGTGGTCGAGCGTGCCGCCTGAGCCGGCTGACGGCCCCGCCGGGATCCGGCTGAGCGACGCCGACCGCGATCACATCGCCGGCGCCCTCGGACGCCACTTCGCCGCCGGTCGCATCGACACCGAGATGCTCAGCGAGCGACTCGACCGGGTCTACGCGGCGGCCTTTCAAGAGCAGGCGGCGGCGACGCTGGACGACCTCCCGGCCCTCGAGGCGGCGCTGGCGGCGCGCCGAGCCGGGCGACGCCACGGCGAGGCGGTGACGCCGCAGGCCGGCTGGATTCCCACCCTCGAACGCTTCCGTGACCCGACGACCAGGCGGCTGATGCGCGTGTGGGTCGATCCGTCCGACTCGAGCCGCCACTACGTCGCCGAGGGCGACTGAGCACGAATTTCTGTCACGCCTCCCGCAGGCGGACGCCCCGCGAGGTCGGACTACGGACTCGGGTCGAGCGCCCAGCGGCCGGGACCGAGCCGCAGGAGCATCAGCACGGCCACCAGCAGCGCCGGAGCCAGCGTCAGGCTGATCATCTCGCCCCGCCCGATGCCCGAGACGACGATCGCCCCGACCATGTTGGCGGCCAGGATCAGGCTCGCCGGTCGCGTCGCCAGTCCGCAGATGAGGAGGAGACCGCCGAGGACCTCGACTGCCCCGATCAGGTAGACGAAGGCGTCCGGGAACGGAAGGCCGTAGTCCCGAAAAGAGGCGAGCTCGGTCGCGTGGCTGGTGAATTTACCGATCCCGAAGGCGACGAAGATCACACCGGTGACCATCCGGATCAGCAGGCCGGCGATTCCGGCGGCGCCCGTCGCGTGGCTCTCGCGCATCGGACGAGCATGGCACGGGCGCGCCTCGGAAGACAAGCACCGGCCCCGGCGGCGGCGCCGGGCGGCTAACTTTCACCGCGGCGGGAAAGCCCCGCGTCGACGCCGACCGCCGAAGGAGGAGTACACGTGGCTGTGAAGCTGCACCGCTGTAGCGGAACGATGGTCGAGGGACCGCAGCCGGACGGCGGCCGGGAGCCGCGGTGAGCGTGTTCGCCGCCCGGACCTGCCTCCCGCCGGAATGGGGTGTCGAGGAGGCGGACGTCGAGCCGCATCTGGAGACGCTCAGGCAGCGCTGGAACCAGTTCGGCTTCGAGGCCCGGGTGCGGACGGGAGCCGGCAGCGACGGCGTCTTCGTCCGTTACCGGTTGAGCGTCGCCGGACCCGGTGAGCCGGGCGCCGTGCACGCGGCCTTCCGCGAAGACGTTCGGCGCGCCCTTCACGGACTGCGGCCGGCCGGCGCGCTACCGGTGAGCTGGGACCTCGAAGCGATGGCCCGCGCGAGGACGGACGACACAGCGACGCCGCTCGAATTCGAGTCCGACGACCCCGCCGAGTGGGACGGGTGAGGGCTCGGCGGAGGTGATTCCCGCCGAACCCCCGGCCCGTCAGCGCTCCGGCGCTTGCGCTCAGGCGGTTACCGGCTGCCCGTTGGTCGCCGCGGCGTCGGCGGTGTCGCCGGCTGGGTGGTAGCCACGGCCCTGCTTGGTGACCTTGGCCTCCTTCTCGAGGCGGGGCAGCACGCGGTAGAGGTAGTTCGGGCTGATGCCCATCGACTTCGCGAGCTCGGACGCGGTGATGCCCGGCTGCTCCACGATCTTCGCCACAGCCTGCTGTGCGCGGTTGCCGCTGCCGAGCGGACGTCCGCGCTTGGCGCCGGTCGCGGATGCGGCGCGGGGGGCGCGGGTAGCGGTCTTGCGCGCCGCTGACGTGCGCGCGCGGGTGGATGCGACCGGCTTGGCGGCGGCGGCCTCGGCGGCGAAGGTGGCAGCCATCTTCGTAAGCTGCTCGCCCTCGGCGCGCAGCGGCTCGATCAGACGCTCTACCTCGGTGAGACGTGTGCGGATTTCGTCTTGGATCGTCTTAATATCGGGCAAGGGGCTCTTCTCCTAGGGGGCGGTTGTTGCGACAGACGCAAACTTACTATACATTGTAAACAGTCAGTCGCCCAAACGCTGAATTCTGCAATGCTTCCGCCGCGGACTCTCACCGGGAGCGCGCCGCCCGAGGCACCCCGCCGAAAGCCTCCGCCAGATGCACGTCCGCGACCGCACCATGTCCTCCGCCCTGTGCGCACAACCCGTTACTCGGTGCACGCGGTGAGCAGTTGGGTGCCGTGGACGGAGGTGGACGACGCCGACCTCGACTTCGCCGGGACGCTCGCGGCACTGCTCGGCCTCGTCGGGCGGGAGGTCTCGGTGACCGCGTCGGACCGCGACGGCAGACCGGTGATCGTCGTCCGCCTCGAAGGTGTCATGCGGCGCGCCGCCGACGTGACGGTCGTTCGCGGCCTGCCCGAAGCCGAGGCCCAGTTCTTCTATGTGACCGACGTCCCGGAGGATCAGCGGTCGATCGGGTTCATGCTCCACGCCGGGGCCTTCGCCGGCGGACGCTCGGATCAGGGCTCACGGGTGCGCTTCCTCCAGGGCGGCGTGCTCGTCGATGTCCGCGCCGCGAGGGACACCGAGGAAGCCGAGATGTGAGGCCGCTGGGCCCGCTGGGCCCGCGCAGCCCCTTCCTGCGCGGCCCCCAGCCCGCGGCCGAGCACGAGCGGGACCCACCCCGAACGTGAAGCGGGGGCCTAAAAGGGGAACGCCCCGTCACAAAGACCCCCGGGGGGGAGGCGACTGAAGACGTGGGACAAACCGCGATACGCCGCC
>JBPCNA010000222.1:0-2672 GCA_051001735.1 Solirubrobacteraceae bacterium | reverse complement strand
GGTCGTACCAGCCGGCGCTCACCACGCCCGGCGCCAGCTCGAGCGTGTGGTACCACTCGTGGGCGGCGACGGCGGCCCGCAGCTCGGTGGGCGACGGGTCGGCGGCCATCAGCGTGAACCCCGGCCGGCGAGGGCTCGGGCCCGGGCGCCGATCCCCTCGAACCGTTCGACGGCGGTCGTGAGCCGCGCCCGGCGGCCGCCGAGGTGGCGCCACGCCACCGACCGCATGCGAGCCCCCGACCGCGGCGCAGCCGAATAGGCCACGAGGTGCGAGCGGCCGTGGTAGCGGCGGTAGCGGCGCAGGCCGCGGTCGCGGGCGTGGGCCAGGAGGTCGGCGACGGGCAGGGCGTGGTGGAGGCGCGTCTCCCCGGGTTCGGGGTCGAGGAAGTTGACCACGACGAGCGCGGCCAGCGACTCGAGCCGGGCGAGCAGGGCGAACGGATCGTCGACGTGCTCGATCACGTCGAAGGCGAATGCGGCGTCGAACCCGGCCGGCGGCGCCTCCCGATCGAGGTCGTGGATCCGGGCGCTCACCCCCCGCCGCTCGAGCCGCCACCGCAGGTAGCGGACGCTCGGGTTGGCGAAGTCGGCGAACTCGACCGCGTAGCCGGCGCCGGCGAGGGCGAGCCCGTCGCTGCCGATCCCGCAGCCGTAGTCGAGCACCCGCGCCGGGGCGGGGACGAGCGCGGCGAGGTCGCGCAGGTAGGGCTCCTTGGTGCGGGTCATCGCGAAGGCGGTCAGGTTGTAGAGGTAGGCCTCGGACTCGTGGTAGAGCAGCTGCTCGTCGCCGAGGCGCTCGGCCTCGCGCTCGAGCTGCCCCTCCCAGTCGATCAGCCGGGAGTGGTCATAGGCGCCACCGAGGTATCGGCGGAGTTCGGCCTCCTCGCGCTCCGGGTCGATCTTCGGGAGCGGTCCCGGGTCCGTCGCGGCCCCAGCGGGGCGGGAGAGGGGATCGCGGGAGTCGGCCACCGCTCGTTACGCTAACGCCCGTGGAGCTGCTCGAGCGAGCGATGGAGCGCCGGTGGTACCACTCGATCGAGTTGGCGCCCGGCCGGGTGACGGATGGCTGGTTCGATCTGCGCCCCTTCGTCGGCGAGTACGGGCTCCCGGAACGTCTCGACGGGATGCGCGTGCTCGACGTCGGGACGTGGGACGGCTTCTGGGCCTTCGAGCTCGAGCGGCGGGGGGCGGCCGAGGTGGTGGCGCTCGACCTCGACGACGAGCGCGACCTCGACTGGCCGGCCCGGCGGCGGCCGACGGTGTTCTCCGACGAACCGCGGGGCGCCGGCTTCCGTCTGGCCCACGAGCTGCTCGAGTCGCGGGTCGAGCGGGTCGACTGCTCGATCTACGACGCCCGGCCGGAGGACCTCGGGACGTTCGACCTCGTCTTCTGCGGCTCGGTGATCATGCACCTGCGCGACCAGCTGCTCGCGCTCGAGCGGATCGCCGCGTTGTGCACCGGGACGTTCATCTCGGCCGAGGAGTACGACCGCCTCTGCGAGCTGGTGCCGCTCGGCCTCGCCCGCTACCACGCCGACCGCGAGGCGGCGGTCGTCTTCTGGCTGCCGAGTGCCCGGACCTGGCGGCGGATGCTGTGGACGGCGGGCTTCGACGACGTCCGCCGGCACGGGAAGTTCACGCTGCTGGCCACCGACGGCCTCAAGGTCCCCCACGTCGTGCACCACGCCCACCGGCACTGAGTCGGCGCCTTGCCGCGGAGACCTGAGCCCCGGCTCTGCGTGGTGATCCCGACGCTCGGGCGCCAGTACAAGCTCGAGCGGGCGCTCGAGCGCCTGGCCGCGCTGACCGAGGAGGACTTCGCGGTGATCGTCGTCTCCGACGCCCTGGATCCCGAGCCGATGGTCACCGCCGGGCGGACGGTCGGCCCCGCCGGCTGGCGCCACATCCAGGCCAGCCGGCCCGGCGCCTCGGCCGCCCGCAACGCCGGCTGGCGGGCGACCGGGGCGCCGGTGATCCTCTTCCTCGACGACGACATCCTCGCCGACGGCGAGCTCGTGGCCGAGCACCTGGCCGGCCACGAGGCCGAGCCGCAGGAGCGCACGTGCGTGCTCGGCGACGTCCGCTGGGCGCGCGGGCTGAAGCTGACGCCGTTCATGCGCTGGCTCGACGCTCGCGGCCTCCAGTTCGACTACCTCGAGCTGACCGACGGGGACGACGTCGGCTGGGGCCGGATGTACACGGCCAACGTCTCGCTCAAGCGCGCCCTGCTCGAGCGGGTCGGCGGCTTCGACGAGGCCGGCTTCCCCTATCTCTACGAGGATCTCGACCTCGCCCGCCGGGCCGTCGACTCCGGCGGGCTCGTCGTCCGCTACCGGCGGGCGGCCTCGGCCGAGCATCTCGGGGCGACGACGCTCGCGGACTGGCTCGCCCGGGTCGAGCTGCTCGCCGCCGCCGAATCGGCGTTTGTCGCCCGCTACCCGGACGTGACCCCCCACTTCCACGCCTTCTTCTCCCGGGCGGCCGCCGCGCCGCCGGCCCGGGGCCGCGGCCAGCGGCTGGCGTCGCTGGTCCCGCGCGCCACCCCGGTGGTCGGCGCGCGGGTCTGGGCGAGTGCCGAGGCGGCCTACGCCCAAGCGCTCGCCCCCCGCCTCCTCGCCGCCTGGGAGCGGGGCGCCGCGGGGGCCGGGTCGGGGGTCGGCGGCTCGGAGGAG
>JBPCNA010000221.1:0-10603 GCA_051001735.1 Solirubrobacteraceae bacterium | reverse complement strand
GCCGCGCGCTCTCTGTAAAGGCCGGCCCCCGGCTCTGCACCGGACCGCGACCCCGTCCCCTTCCTCGCTCAGCGACGGCCGGCCTTCCTCGGCCAGGACCAGTTCGGCGATCGCCTTGGCCCGCCGGGCGGCGTCCACATCGCCCTCGCCCGCGGCGACGATCGAGCCCTTCATCAGGATGTGCCACTTCCGCGCGAAGCCCTCTGCCTCGGCGATTCCCGCCTGCCGGGCCAGCCCCTCGAGGAAGTTGCGGATCCCCGCCAGATAGGCGATTCCCGCCCGGCGGATCGGATCCCCGGCGTCGGCGTGCTCGAGCATCACGTTGATGAACGTGCAGCCCTCGAACTCCGGGCCGTGGAACCACTCGTCGAACACGTCGAAGATCGCCAACAGCCGCTCGCCCGGGTCGGACGCCCGCCGCTCGACCTCCCCCTCGAGCCAGCCCCGCGTCCACCTGTCCTCCCGCCGCTCGAGGAAGGCCAGCACCAACTCCTGCTTGGAGCTGAAGTGCCGGTAGAGCGTCTGGCGCGCGACCCCTGACCGCTCGATGACCGCGTCCACCCCGACCGCCTGAATCCCCCGTCGCGAGAACAGCTCGTACGCCGCTTCGAGGATGCGCTCGCGCGCGTCGCGCGCACCGGGTACCTCTCCGGTGGCTGCTGCGGCTGTCCTCATGCTGTCCCCCCTACCTCGCCGGACGCGGATCACACCGTCGTCATCGGACTCCACTCTAGCAATCGCGTCCCCCGCCTTCGGCGGTTGGGAGCCTCCGGCAAGGGAGAACGTTCAGTCTCGCGGCCCGGGTTGCCCGGCTCCCCCAAGGCCGGCCGACCGCTGCCCACCGGCCGATCCCGCCCCGACCCGCGGCGACCGAATTCCGCTCCGAGAAAATGGCCGGCTACCGGCGGGCGATCGCGGTCAGGTACTCCATCGGGACGACGAGCGTGCCGTCGGTGCCCTGGTTGAGCGAGCCGTAGAGCTCGACGACCTCGCCGCGGAGCTCCTCCCACCCGCCTGTCGGCTCGAGTGCCGCCCGGGCGAGGATGAACGGGCCGAAGACGCGGTCCAGGCTGGCCACCCACGCCTCGGCCGAGGCGTCCCGCAGGTCGACGTGGCCGCGCTCGAACTCGAGCTCGACGCCCAAGCCCTCGAACAGGGTGGTCACGTATCCCTCGTTGCCCCACAGCGCCGGCGGCTTGAAGTCCGGCGGCGGAGGGGTCGGGGTGCGCGAGACCAGGAGCCTGATCATCTGGCCGAAGACGCCCTCCGGCGTCCACGAGCAGACTCCGATCGCCCCGCCCGGCCGGCAGACCCGGACGAGCTCCGCGGCGGTACGCCGCTGATCGGGGGCAAACATCGCCCCGAAGACCGAGACCACCCGGTCGAAGGACGCGTCCCCGAACGGCAGCGCCTCGGCGTCGCCGTCGATCCAGACGATCTCCCAGCCGCCCTCCCCGGCGCGCCGGCGGGCCGCCTCGAACAGCTCGGGCGTCAGGTCGAGTCCGGTGACGTTCGCTCCGGCGGACGCCGCGGCGATCGCCGCGTTGCCCGTGCCCGTGGCCACGTCGAGCACGTCCTGGCCGCCTTCGACCCCGATCCGCTCGACGAGGGCGTCCGACGCCGGCTGGAGGCGCTCGGCGAACTCGGCGTAGTCGCCGTGCGTCCACATCATCCGCTGCTGCTGCTTGACTCCTGAGAGTCCGTCCATACCCGGACTGTAATGCCCCAGCCGACTGGCCCGTCGGGCCAGGTGGGCTCGCCAGCGCGCCGGTCGGGCGGCGCTATCGTGGCCGCCGATGCTGAGCGTCGTTGTCCTCGAAGGCGATGAGACCGGTCAGGAACTCCTCGACGCGGCCCTCCCGGTCCTGTCGGCCGACGTCTGCGGGCTCGAGGTCGAGCTGATCCACCACGACCTCTCGCTCGCCGCCCGCCGCGACAGCGCCAACGCCGTCGTCCACGACGCCGCCCGCGCCATGCGCGACGCCGGGTTCGGGATCAAGGCGGCCACCATCACCCCCGAGGGCGCCGACGACGTCGGCTCGCCCAACCGCATCCTCCGCGAGGAGATCGGCGGCAAGGTGATCATCCGCACCGGACGGCGCATCCCCGGCGTCACCCCGATCGCCGGCGTCCACTTCCCGATCGCCGTCGTTCGGATGGCCGTCGACGGCGCCTACGGCGCCAAGCAGTGGCGCGAGGGCGCGGGGGAGAGCGAGGTCGCATACCGCACCGAGAGGATCAACCGCTCGACCTGCCACGCCGTCGCCGAGTACGCCTTCCGCACCGCGACCGCGATCCGCGGCCGGGTCTACGGCGGCCCGAAGTGGACGGTCTCCCCGGTCTACGAGGGGATGTTCAAGGAGGAGCTCGACGCCGCCTCCCGCCGGCATCCCGACACCCCGTACTCGCCGGTCCTGATCGACGCCACCTACGCCGGCCTGATGAGCGGCGCCGCCGATTCGCCGCTCGTGATCCCCGCCCTCAACCGCGACGGAGACTGCCTGTCGGACCTCGTGCTGCCGATGTTCGGCTCGATCGCCGGCGCCGAATCCCTGCTCCTCGCCTTCGACGATGACTACGAGACCGACGTCGTGATGGCCGAAGCCCCCCACGGCACCGCTCCCGCGCTCTGCGGCACGAACCTCGCCAACCCGATGGCGATGCTGCTCGCCTGCGCGGCCATCCTCCACCACGCCGGCCAGGTCGGGCACCCCGGCGCCGCCCTCGCCTCGCGCGCGATCTACGAGTCCGTGCTCGAGGGGACCGCCTCCGGCCTGCGCACTCCCGACCTCGCCGGCCAGGCCTCGACCACCGACGTCACCCGCGACGTCTGCGCCCGCGTCGCCACCAAACTCGAGGTCTGGTCGGCGCTCGGGACCGGCGCCTGACCCCGGCTCGGGCGGCTCTACCAGCGCCCCCGTGCCTTCGCAGCGGCTATATTGCCCGTCTGCGGTGGGCCCGTTGCGGTCCCACAGTCAAGGAGCGGCGATCATGCGAGCACACCGATTCACACCGCCCCGGCGGGCCCGACGTGTACTTCTCGCGGCCGCCTGCGCGCTCGGCGCCGGCCTCCCCCTCGTGGCCGCGGCCGCGGCCGACACTCCGCCGATGACGGGTCCCAACCCCCTGACCGCGTTTGCCACCCAGGCCTCGCCCTCGGTGTCCCTCGGCGGGACGATCAGCGATACCGCCGTCGTCGTCGGGAATCCGCTCGCGCCCCCGGCCAACCGGACGCCTGGCGGCACCGTCAGCTTCAGCCTCTACGGCCCCGACGACCCCACCTGCGCCGCCTCCCCGGTGTTCACCTCCGGCGGCATCCCCGCCAAGAGCAACAGCCACTCCGGGACGTTCACCCCGACGCTCCCCGGCACCTACCGCTGGGTCGCCTCCTACAGCGGTGACCCCTACTACGCACCGAGGGTCGGAAGGTGCGCCGACTCGACCGAGGCCGTGCTGGTCACCGTCGTCACCCCGACGGTCACCACGCAGGCGTCACCCTCGGTTGCCGTCGGCGGGACCGTCACCGACACGGCGACGCTGACCGGCGGGATGGCCCCGACCGGGACGATGCGCTTCCGCATCTACCAGCCGAGCGACACGACCTGCGCCGGCCCGGCGGTCGGCGGATCCGACGTGACGATCACCGACCCGGCCTCGACCACCTCCGCGCCGTTCAGCCCCAAGCAGGTCGGCCTATACAAGTGGCGCGCCTTCTATCTCGGCGATCCCGTCAACGGCGTCTCCAGCTCCGCCTGCGGCGACGCCAACGAGTCGGTCGACATCACCCCTGGGCCGACGACTCCCGGGTCGGGCACGCCCGGCCCTCCGGGTTCGACGCCGGCGGGTCCATGCGATCCGGTCGCGACCGGCCACGCCATTCTCACGGCCCTCGCCGCCACGTTGACCGGCAAGCCCAGCGGCTTCAAATCGGCGTGCAGCGCCGGCCTGCGCATCGTGCTCCGCGCCAAGGAGATCCGGCCCGGCAATCCGGGCTACCCCCATCGCGACGGCTTCACGACGATGACCAACATCCTCAGCCACATCGCGCCCAACGGACCGGCGCTCAACTTCGCGCTCAACTCCAACGGGCTTGCGCTCCGCGCCTATGCCCAGAGCCAGGGCAAGAGCCTGATCTCCTTCCTGATCGTCCACGTCCGCCCCGACAAGAAGCCGACCTCCACCGAGGCACTCGAGATTCTCACGCTCGGCTGAGCCCGGCCCGTGGCCACGCCGATCTTCCGCTTCGTCTGCGTCCCCGGCGCGCTTGACGGCGCCCCCGCCGGCTGGGCCGCCGGGATGCTCCGAGACGGCGACGTCTCGCTGCTCGTCGACGACGGTGGGATGGCGGCGATCACCGCCGTCGCCCACTCGCTCGACCTCCTCGCCGTTCGCGTCGTCCGCGGCGAAGCCACGCCCGCGGCGCACGAGCAGACGGTGATGGCCCATGCCGCCTCGCTGCCGCTCGTCTGGTTGAGCAGCTCCTTCGGCGACGAGGCCCGCGGCTGGGCCCGCCGGCGCGGTCCGATGACCCTCCTGGTCGAGGTGGATGGCGCCGTCTCCGACGACGAGCGTCGCCGGATCGACCGCTTCGTCGCCCTGCTCGGCCGTCAGGCCGAGTAGACCTCGCCCGGCCGCTCCTCGGCGTCGGCCGCGTCGCCCGCGGTCCGCGTGGTCAGTGCCGCCGCCCCGGATCCGAGGAGGAAGCGCCGGACCAGCCCCGGCGCGACCAGGCGGACGAGACCGGCCAGCGCGTACGGGCGGGGGACGTAGCGCTCGGCCCGTCCCCGCAGCCCGGCGTCGACGATCGCCTCGGCGACCGACTCCGGACGCGCCACCGCCCAGCGGGTCAGGCGCCGCTCGACGAGCTCGCGCTGCGGGAAGCCCTCGGTCGCCACGAACCCCGGGAGTACGAGCCCGACGTGGACGCCCCGGGCGCGCTCCTCGGCGAACAGGGCGTCCGACCACCCCGCGAGCGCGAACTTGCTCGCCGAGTACGCGCCGCTCCCGCCCCGGGCGATGCGGCCCGCCGTGCTCGCCACGTTGACGACGGCGCTCGGCGCCGACGACCGCAGGACCGGCAGCAGGGCCTCGGTCAGGCGCACGACGGCGTCGAAGTTCAGGTCCATCGTCCGCCTGACGTTGGCGTAGCCGCCCTCGGCGAACGTTGCCCGCCACGCCGCCCCGGCGTTGTTGACCAGAAGGTCGAGCCGTCCGCCGGTCTCGCCGACGTGCTCGAGCACGCGGCCCGGGGCCTCCGGATCGGTGAGGTCGACGGCGACGAACGTCGTCGGTGCCGGCAGCTCGGCGGCGAGCTGCTCGAGGCGCTCCCGGCGCCGGGCGACGATGATCAGGCGGGCCCCCGGCTCCTCGGCCAGGCGCCGGGCGGCGGCCTCACCGATCCCGCTCGAGGCGCCGGTGACCAGCGCCACGATCGGCGGTTGCGGCGAGAGCATCTCCTGGACGATGCCAGAACGACGCGCCGGCCGCCGCTTTCAGAGCTCGGCGGCCGGCGGCCGGCTAGACCGGATAGGCGGAGACGGGAACCACCACGTCGCCGGCCATCTTGTCGTGCCAGGTCTGCTTCTCCCGATCCCACAGCATCCACAAATAGCCGAGGAAGATGGGGATGGCGGAGACGATCTTCCCGATGTAGCGCACGAAGGCTCGGGGATAGCCGATCGGGCCGTCCGTGTTGGCGTCGACCACGCGGATCCCGAGGGCGCGCTCGCCCAGCGTCTGTCCGGTCGCCCCGCCCTCGAAGTAGACGATGTAGGCGATGCCGATGAGGATCGCCAGCGCGTACCCGACTCCCTTCAGGGCGGCGGTCAGAGCGAAATTGATCACGCCCAGCAGGAGGCCGCCGATGAGCACGGCCCCGAAACCCTGCCAGAAACCGGCTTGTGGACCGCGGGCGCCCGAGGTCACCGGCCGCGCCGCAGTCGCCCCGAACGGGTCCGGTGACACTGCCATCAGAAAACCCCCTGTCGATGTGTGGACCCGCAACCTGCGCGAGCCCCAGGCTAGCTCGAAGACGACGGAGGCGCAAGCAGTCCGCTGCGCGCTGCCTTCGTGGCCACCAAGGTCTCCAGAAAGGGCTCCGGGGCCCCGCCCGGCGGTGCTCCGCCCACCCGCGGGCGGAGACCGTCGGCCAGCTGGGCGGCCAGCGCTCCTCGCGCGCCGGCCTGGAGCGCGTCGCGCCGCTCGAGAAACCGCCGCACAACCACCATTTCCTCGGGGCCGATCGCGCTGACGTCCCAGGGAGCGGCCACCGCGCCCGCGACCACTGGGACCGACGGCGCGACTTGCCGCCGGCGGCGGCGCCGGCGCTTCGGCGTGCGGATGACCACCGTGTCGGCGGCCAGGTCTCCCGGGCGCTGGTTGTTGGTGGTGGCAAGAATGCCCACCACCGTCGGGATGTACATGAACGTGGGACCGTCGACCAGGCGGACGATGTTGCGCACCGCGCTGCTCTGGAGGTCGACCGGGCTCCCGTCGGCGCGCACCACTCGCAGGCTGGAGAGGCGCTTGCCGGGTGTGCGTCCGCGTCCGAGCACCTCGAAGAGGACGTCGTAGCCGAACAGGACGACGAACACCGCCACTGAGAAGAGCGCCGTCCCGAAGCCGCCGGCGGCGTAGAGGGCGAGCGCCGAGGCGCCGATCAGGATCAGCTTGAGCACCATGTCAATCCCCCCGGCGATCAGGCGGGAACCCACGCCGGCGAGGTTCATTTCGAGCTCGATCCCCTCCGGAGTGGCAAGCGTGATGAAATCGTCGAACTCCACGACGATGACGCTAGACGGATTCCTCACCGCGCGCGAGCCGGATTGGCAGCTCCTGCGCGAAGCGCTGCGGCAGTCGCGCGGGCGGCCCGAGCGCCTCGGGCCCGCCGGGGCGCTCGAGCTCGGCGCGCTCTACCGGAGCGCGGCCGCCGATCTCGCGCTCGCCCGGCGGCGCTTCGTCGGCGAGAGCGTCGTCGAGCGCCTCGAGGCGCTGGTCAGCGAAGGCCGCCAGGCGGTCTACGGCCAGCCGCTCCGCCGCCGGGGCCTGCGGGCCTTCGTGACGAACGGCTACTGGCGCGAGGTCCGGCGCAGCCCCGGAGCGCTCGCGCTCGCCTGGATCGCGCTGGTCGCCCCGACGCTGCTGGCCGCCGCCTGGGCGCTGACCGACCCCGGCGCGGCGATCGGGCTCGTCCCCCAGGCCTTCCGCGGCGTCGCCGGGCCCATGGTGGCCCACCCGAGCCTCTCGACCCCCGACCAGGCCTCGCTGGCCTCGGAGATCTTCACCAACAACATCCGCGTCGCCTTCGTCGCCTTCGCCGGCGGGCTCACCCTCGGGTTGGGCACGCTCGCTGTCGTCGCCTTCAACGGCGTCCTGCTCGGCGTCCTTGCCGGCCTCACGCTCGACAACGGCAGCTTCTCGACGTTCGTGCGCTACGTGGCCCCCCACGGGCTGCTGGAGCTGTCCTGCATCGCGGTCAGCGCCGCCGCCGGCCTCCGGGTCGCCTGGGCGGTGATCGACCCTGGTCCGGTGACGCGCCTCGAGTCGCTGCGCGAGGCGGCACGCCCCGCCGTGCTGCTCGTCCTCGGCACCGCGGCCTGGCTGGTGGTAGCCGGCCTCACCGAGGGCTTCCTCACCCCCCGCGGGGTCGGTCTCGCGACGGCTCTCGCCGTCGGCCTCGGCGAGGCCGGCCTCTTCTGGCTGCTCGTGCTCTGGCGGGGGCGACCGGGACACCCGGCTGTCACAGGCGGGCCCGGGCCTTCGCGCTGAGGTAGGCCTGGACGCAGCGCAGCGCCATCAGCTCCGGTGGGGCCTCGATCACCTCGGCACCCCGCCGGCGCAGCTGGGCGGCCACGGCGAGCCGGGTCTCGAGGACGTCCACCGCGGCGACCGTCTCGTAGGCGTCGGCCCGGTTGGCGGGCGGGCGGGTCGAGGCCCGCCGGAGGTCGGGATCCTCTGCGCTGACGATCACCACCGCGTGCCGGCGGGTCAGCAGCGGCGCCGCCGCCAGCAGCGAGCGCGCGGCGGCCAGGTCGACGAGGTCGGTGAACAGGAGGACGAGTGCCCGGCGGGAGGCGCCGACCCGCGCGCAGGCCAGCTCGAAGTCGCTGTCGCGCGTCGTCGGCTCGAGGTCGAAGAGCGCCCGGATCACGCGGCGCCCGCCGCGCCGGCTCGGCCGGAGCTCGGCCCGGACCCCGCTGTCGAAGGCGATCGCCCCGCAACGGTCGCCGAGCTCGTCGGCCACCAGCGCCACCGCGGTCACCGCGTCGAGCGCGGCGTCGAGGCGCGTCCCGCCTCCGACGACGACGCGGTCCCCGAGCGGCGTCCCCATCAGGCGCCCCGAGTCGATCAGGCAGATGATCTCCCGGTCGCGCTCGACGCGGTACTGGTTGCTCATCGGCCGTCCCAAACGCGCGGTGGCCCGCCAGTTGAGCTGGCGCACGTCGTCGTCGGGGAGGTAGTCGCGGACCGACTCGAACTCCGTCCCCAGCCCGAGCGGACCGCGCGTCGCATGCCCCCCGGCGAGGGCCCCGCGCCGCACGAGCAGGGTCAGGCGGCGGGCGGTCGGCAGATCGGGGTAGACGAGCAGCTCCTGTGGCGGCCCGTCCGGGTGGTGCCAGCGAGCCAGCCCGAGCGGCCCTAGGCTGACGCTGGCCGCCCCGGGCAGCTCGTGGCGGCCGCGGCGCTCGCCGGTCAGCCGCGCCTCCAGTTCCCCCGTCGCCGCCTCCGGCTCGATCCGCACGTCGGCCGGGGCCGCCTGGCGCACGCGCACCCGGCGTCCGTCGCGTTGGTCGGGCCGCAGCCGGAAGACCACCGGTTGGCCCCGGGCGATCACGCGACTCACCTCCCGGTCGATCGCCGGCGCCCGGCGCACGCTCGCCGCGTCGACGGCGATGGCCGCCAACACGGCCACGCCGGCGAGGACCGCCACCGCCGGCGGGACGACGAGCACCAGCAGGCCGAGGACGGCGAGCAGAGCCGCCGCCCGCGGGGTCGGCGTCATCGCGGGACGGGAACCTCGGTGATCGCCGCACTCACCGCGTCGTCGCTCGTGTACTGCTCGAGCTCGGCCTCCGGGGACATCACGATCCGGTGACGCAGCACGGCCGGAGCGACGGCGGCCGCGTCGTCGGGGATCACGAACGTCCGGCCGGCCAGAGCCGCCGTGGCCCGAGCGAGCGCGAGCAGGTGGACCGCGGCCCGGGGCGAGGCGCCCAGCGACACGCTCGGCAGCTCGCGGGTCCTCCGCACGAGCGAGACGACGTAGTCGCGGACCGGGTCGGACACCGCCACCGCGTCGACCTCGGCACGGGCGCGGAGCAGCAGCTCGGGCCCGGCCACCGCCTCCACCTCGGCCAGCCGGGCCGGCACGAGCCCGCGGTGGCCGAGCGAGAGAATCGCCCGCTCCTGCTGCTCGTCGGGATAGCCCACCTGGACCTTGGCCACGAAGCGGTCGAGCTGGGCCTCGGGCAGGGGGTAGGTGCCCTCGTAGTCGATCGGATTCTGGGTGGCCAGGACGAGAAACGGCTCCGGCAGCGGGTGCGCGACTCCCTCGACCGAGACCTGTCGCTCCTGCATCGCCTCGAGCAGCGCCGCCTGCGTCTTCGGCGGCGTGCGGTTGATCTCGTCGGCCAGCAGCACGTTTGTGAAGATCGGACCCGGGCGGAACGAGAGCTCGCCGGCCCGCAGGGTCATCGTCCCGGTGATGTCCGACGGCAGCATGTCGGGGGTGAACTGGACGCGGGCGAACTCGATCGCCAGGGTGCGAGCCACCGTTTCCGCCAGCAGCGACTTCGCGACTCCCGGGACGCCCTCGAGCAGGACGTGGCCGCCGACGACGAGCGCGGCGAGGATCGTCTCGGCGACCTCGTCCTGGCCGACGACCACGCGCCCGACCTGGTCGAGCACCCGGTCGCGCAGGTCGCGCAGGACGACGGCGTCGGGTTCGCTCATCGGCCCGGTGCCCTGCGCCCGAGCGGCCGCGCCACCTGGAGGCGCGCCACCGCCGCGCCGAGGACGAGCAGGTCGGCCTCCGAGGCCGGCCCGTCGCCGACGAGGGCGCGCGCCTGCTCGTCGGTCAGGCCGAGCCGCCGGGCCCCCTCGACGTAGCGCTCGCCACCGACGTCGGCAGTCATCCCGATGCGGCGGGCCACCAGGCGGCGGCCCCGCGGTCCGGGCCAAGCCGGCCATCTCCGCCGGCGCATCGGTCCTGCGCAGGATCGTCGTCATCGCCTGAAGATAGGCGCTGCGCGCCGGCGGGAGCTTCCGCCCTCCCGCGCTCGGCGGTCCGAGCCGGCGCCAGCGACCGGCCACCCAGGCCAGCCCGGCGAGCACGAGCCCGCCGGCCGCCCACCACCAGCTCCCCGGAAGGGCGGCGAGGCCGCGTGCCACGCCGTAGCCGTGGACGGACTCGACGAACACCACCGGCCGGCCCGCCGCGCCGGCCAGGTTGATCGCCAGGCGCGCGTTGTCGCCGCTCGCCAGCAGGCGGTTCTGCAGCGGCGAGGCGTCGGCCACCAGCAGCACGCGGCCCTGGCCGACGTTCCGCACGAGGAGCAGGGGTGGGCGCCCCCGGAGGCCGAGCACCGGCCGGTCGCCCGCGGCG
>JBPCNA010000220.1:0-41988 GCA_051001735.1 Solirubrobacteraceae bacterium | reverse complement strand
CAGCCCCGGCGCCCAGCCCCGGCGCCCAGCCCCGGCGCCGCGCCGGGGCTCCCGTCACCCACCCAGCCCCGGCACCCAGCCCCGGCACCCAGCCGGCGGCCAGCCCCGGCGCCGCGCCGGGGCTTCCGTCACCCACCCAGACCCGTCCGGCGACGTCCCAGTGACCGAGGGCAGCTTCGACATGCCCCCGACCGCGGGACCGGCGTTGGCTGGTGGGCGCGTCCGCGTCGGGCGGCCGCGCCTCACTGCGCCGGTCGTCCTGCCGCTGCCGGGACGCAGCTGACCGCTCGGCGGCGACCGCTCCTCACGCCTTTCCCTTGATCGCCACGTTGATCAGCTCCGCCAGCCCGAACTTGCCGGCGTGGTTGAACGCCGGCTTGAAGCCGGGGTTCGCGTTCAGGAAGGACGTCTCATCCCCGAGCAGGAGGGCGGCGAACACCTCGGCGATGATCGTCCCCCCGACCGGCCCCAGGGTGATCGGGATCAGATCGGGATCGGCGGCGCCCGCTCCGCGATCCAACGACGTCGACTGTGCCTCGGACAGGACGTACGTCCAGAGAGGCGCGTTGCCGGCGAAGGCGTCGGAGATGGACTTCAGCGGGACCTTTGGGTCCTTGGGATCCTTGGTGGCCTTACCGATGACGAGCTTGTCGTCGTCGATCGGTTCCGCGCCGATCGCCGCCGCCACCGCCTGTCCGGACGGGAGCCCGAAATCGCTGCCGCGGATCAGGTTGCGGAGGCCCAGGTTCGACGGATCGGTCGCCACCGACGGCGGCAGGAAAGCGAGCGGGTTAACCAGCGACGTGTCGATCTTGTACGCGGGCTGCGGCACGCGCTTGACGTCGTCGCGCGGGTTGGGCCTCGGCGGGACAGGGGTCCCACGCTCGATGTCGATGAAGAACTGCCAGTCGATCGCCCAATCGCTCGGGACGGGGCGGAACCCGCCGAGATCGGCCGCCGCGTCAGTCGACGGCGAAAAGATCGGACGGCGCGCGATGCTTTCGTCGAGCCGGTAGATCGGCCGGACCATCGAGTGCCCGAAGCGATAGGCGGCGACCGAGAACTCCACCGGCATGAGCTCGAGCCCCTCACGCAGCCTGGGGATCGAGAACTGCGGCGGGTGATCCTTGATGCTTCCGCCGTGGTCCAGGTGTGGGAAGACCTTCTGCACCGTCTCGGCCTTGATGATCGTCGGCAGGAAGTCGTTGATGACCACCCACTGGTAGTGCCAGCGCACGGCGTCGCGGACGGCCTCGAAGTCGTGACTGTGCATCGTGTCGGCGATGCGGTTGTGGAACCGCAGCATCGTCGCCTGCAACTGCGAGATGATGCGGTTCTCGTCGTTGCGGGGATCCCCGATCAGGGCTCGACCGTTCGGTCCCCGGGGTACGCCGACGCCGTCGGGATCCTGCGGATTACCGGTCATCGGGTCGCCGAGTTGCATGTGGATGCCGTCCTTGGCGTACAGGTACGGCTGGTCGGTCGGCCCGCGGCCGTAGACGCAGTCGAGGTCGAACCGCGGCGTGCGGAAGTCGATCAGCTTCTTCAGCTGCTCCGAGGTCACGTGGTGACGCAGGTGCGAGGTCAGGTCGTGGTCGACGAACTGGCCGAAGTACGTGTAGGCCGACGTGATCCCGGAGTTCTCCTCCCCGTCCGGTGTGCCCTCCGGCGTAGGAAATCCTCCGGCGGGGCGGCCATCTTGACCGCGAGCTTCCTCAGGTCCTCCTGCTCGAAGTTGGCCGCCTCGAGGTCGGGAAAGAGCCGAACGAAGCGACCCTCCATGATCTGGGCGGGCGGACCCTTAATACGATCCCACCATTGTCCATGACGCATGTCTACTCCTCTCGCAGGCGTGTGCTCGCACGACGTCTCGGCCGCGCCCCCGGCACGGCTTCGCCCGTCAGAGGCAAACCTACGCCTGACCGATCAGCGGATGTAATTTTTGTGTGGCGCTCCGGATCGAGCGGCCATCCGGAATCCCGGCCAAACATAGCCTCGGGATTCGGCTATTTCTGTGAGGGTCATCACAGATCACCGCGGCGCACGATTTCCGCCGAGCCTCGACGCGATGGGGGGCCGAGCGCTCAGCCGCGCGCGCTGTGAGATCCCGCCTGCGCGCCCCGCGGCTCGGCGATTGCGGCGCGCGAGCGAATATCATGAGCTTCGAGGGAAGGAACACCGATCGAGCGAATCGCCCCATACTCCGCCGCAGGTGACGGACCGCCGCCCGCGTCCGGCGCGGCCGCGGAGACCGACGACGCCGAGACCGACCGCTTCACCCTCCGCGCGCTGGGCGCGCTCTACTTGGCCGGCGCCGTACTCGAGCTCGTCGGGACGGTGTTCTCCGAGTCGCCGCGCGCCGACCGGCCCGGGCTGCTCGCCGTGTTCGCGGTGGCCGCCCTCGTCGGCGGGCTCTTCTGGCTCGGCGCCGCCCGGCTCTCGGTCCGCGTGGCCCCGATCGCCGTCGCCCTCGGCAGCCTGCTGATCGGCACGGCGATCTACTGGAGCGGAGAGGGCGAGAGCTCATTCGCCTTCATATACCTCTGGGTCGGCCTCTACTCGGCCTACTTCCTCAGCCGGCTCCAGACCGCCGGACAGCTCGCCCTGGCCGGGCTGACCTACGCGCTCGTCCTCGCGACGCAGCAGTCCGGCACCGCTCCGGCCGTCCGCTGGCTGATCAGCATGGCCAGCGTCGTCGTCGCGGTGATCCTCACGCGCCTCCTCCGCCGCCGCGTCGAGCGGCTCTTCACCTCATTGACCCGCGAGGGCCGCCGCCTGGCCGAGGCTCAGGCGGTGGCCCGGGTCGGGAGCTGGGAGTGGGACATAACGGCCGACCGCCTCGACTGGTCGGACGAGCTCTGGCGCATCTACGGCCTGTCGGCACGCAGCCGGGTGCTGACCTTCGAGGATCTGATCGAGCGCCACCACCCCGACGATCGGGCGAGCGCCCGCGCGGCGATCGAGGCGGCCCGCGAGAGCGGCGAGCCCTTCTCCTTCGAACATCGGATCGTCCGGCCCGACGGCAGCGTCCGGGTGCTCCACGGATACGGCGAGGTGATCGTCGACGACGCCGGGCGGGCGACGCTGATGCGGGGCACCGCCCAGGACATCACCCGGCGCACCGAGCGCGAAGCGGCGCTCCGCCGCAGCAGCCGCTACTTCGAGGTCTCGCGCGACCTGATCTGCACCGCCGGCTTCGACGGCTACTTCAAGGAGCTGAACGCCGCCTGGACGCAGACGCTCGGCTGGACAGCGGACGAGCTCCGCGCCCGCCCCTTCGTCGAGTTCGTCCATCCCGACGACCGCGAGGCGACCGCGCGGGAGATCGAGAAGCTGGCCGCCGGGGCGAGCACCGTCGACTTCGTCAACCGCTACGAGACCCGGAGCGGGAGCTGGTCGTGGATCCACTGGAGCGCGATCGTCGCCCCCGACGAGGAGCTGATCTACGCCTCGGCTCGCGACATCACCGAACGCAAGCGGGTCGAGGCGGCGTTGGCCGAGAGCGAGCGGCGAACCCGCCACGAGGCCGCTCTCAGGCAGGCCGACGAGCGCTTCCGCACGGCTTTCGACCGGGCGCCGATCGGCGTCTGCCTGATGTCGCTCGAGGAAGCTGCCCCCGGACGGCTGCTCCAGGTCAACCCGGCCCTGGCGAAGATCCTTGGCCGCTCGGTCGAGGAGCTCACCGGCACGCCGGTCGGCGCGCTGACCCATCCCGAGGATCGTCCGGAGCTCCACGCCGAGCTCAGCGAGATGGCCGCCGGCCGGCGCGGTCACGTCGAGCTCGAACGCCGTTTCATGCACGGAGCCGGGCACTTCGTCTGGGTCCTGATCAGCGCCACGCTGCTCGGCGAGGCCGACGGTCCGTCGAGCGCCGCCGTGACGCACGTGATGGACATCTCCGACCGCAAGCTCTTCGACGGTCAGCTCCAGCACCTGGCCGACCACGACGCTCTGACCGGCCTCTACAACCGTCGCCGGTTCACCGAGGAGCTCGAGCAGGCGCTCAAGCGGTCCCGGCGGTTCAAGGAATCCGGCGCCGTGCTATTCCTCGACCTCGACGGCTTCAAGTTCGTCAACGACTCGCTCGGCCACGCCGCCGGCGACGAGATGATCATGCGGGTGGCCCGCCTCCTCGGCACGACGGTGCGCGAGACGGACACGCTCGCCCGGGTCGGCGGCGACGAGTTCGCCGTCCTCCTACCGCGCTGCGACGGCGATACCGCTGCCGTCGTGGCCGAGAAGCTCCTCGCCGCCGTCCGCCGTCACGGCGTCGCGATCAGCGAGAACCGCTACGCCCAGGTCTCGACCTCGATCGGCATCGCGCCGTTCAGCGGCACCGACGACCTCACCGCCGACGAGGTCGTCGTCGAGGCCGATATCGCCATGTACGACGCCAAGGAGGCCGGCAAGGACCGCTTCGTCGTCTACGACCGCAGCCACGGCCGGCGCGAACGGATGTCGGTCGACCAGAACTGGAACCAGCGCCTCCGCCACGCCCTCGAGGAGGACGGCTTCGTGCTCCACGCCCAGCCGATCATGCCGATCTCGACCGTCGGCGCCCCCGGCTTCGAGCTCCTCCTCCGGCTGCCGGACGACCACGGCGACCTGATCCCCCCGGGCAGCTTCCTGTCCAACGCCGAGCGCTTCGGGCTGATCGACAAGATCGACCACTGGGTGCTTCGCGAGGCGGTCCGCCACCTCAGCCGCAGCCACGCCGCCGGCCGCGATCTGATGCTGACGGTCAACGTCTCGGGCAAGACCATGGGCGACGCCCGCCTCGGCGGCTACGTCGAAAGCCTCCTGGCCGACCACCCGATCCGTCCCGATCGACTCGTGATCGAGATCACCGAGACCGCGGCCATAGTCAACATCGAGCGCGCCCACCACCTCGCGCAGGAGCTCCGCGCGCTCGGCTGCCGGATGGCCCTCGACGACTTCGGCGCCGGGTTCGCGTCGTTCTACTACCTCAAGCACCTGGAGTTCGACTACCTGAAGATCGACGGCGAGTTCATCCGCAACCTCTGCGCCACCCCGACGGACCAGCTCGTCGTCCAGGCGGTGGTCACGGTCGCCGCCGGGCTGGATACCTCGACGATCGCCGAGTTCGTCGGCGACGACGCCACCTTCGAGCTCCTCAAGCAGCTCGGGGTGAGCTACGGCCAGGGCTTCCACCTCGGGCGACCGGCCGCCCTCGGTCTGACGCTGCCCTACCTGATCGGCGGCGGCTCCGAGCCGTCGCCCCCGGGGGCGCGCATCGTCGGCGGCGGGCGCCGTGCGCCCGAGAAACCCTGATCTCAGCCGGGCGCGTCCCGCGGTCGGGCGGCCAACTCGCGCAGCTCCCCGGTGACGAGAAAGGCGGCCTGCGCGGCGATGTCGACCGCGTTGTCGGCGATCCGCTCGAGGCTCCGGGCGATCAGCATCTGGCGCATGGCCACGTCCCGTACGAGTTCACCGCCACCGGTGTAGACCGTCGCCGCGAAGACCTCGCGGTTCAGCTGATCGACGGCGTCGTCATCCTCCCCCACCTCTCGCGCGAGCTCGAGATCGCGCTGGGCGAGGGCGGCCGTCGCCTTGGTCAGCTCGGCGGCGGCCAGCTCGGCCATGCGCACGAGCCGGGCCGCCGTCTCGGGCACCGCCGGCACGTCGGGATCGGTCTCCATCAGCTGCGCGGTGATGAGCACGAACTGGTTGGCGATCAGGCTCTGATGGTGGGCGATGTGCATGAGCGCCATGGTCAGGCGGAGGTCCCCGGCCACCGGCGCCTGGAGGGCCATCGTCGTCAGCAGGGCGGCGTCAGCCGACCGGGCGCCGTTCTTGAGCAGCTGGGCCGACGCCTCTATCGACGACGGCGTCGGCGTGCTCGTGTCGGCGACGACGGTGGCGATCACCGAGAGGGTGGCAGTGGCGAGCTCGAGGTCGCTGATGACCGCCCGCTCGATCGAGGCGAGCTGATCCTGGAAGAGATCGCGCATGATCCTGTCCTACCACACCGCTCCCCGGGCGAGCCCAATACCTTCGGTCAGTCGATGCCCAGGCGGTCGAGCAGGCCGTCGTCGGTGCGCCAGTGGCGGCGCACGCGGACCGAGAGGTCGAGGTGGACCCGGGTGCCCAGCATCCGTTCGAGCTCCTTGCGCGCCGCCATCCCGATCGCCTTGATCATCCGCCCGCCCGCGCCGATCAGGATGCCCTTCTGCGACTCGGTCTCGACCCAGACGAGCGCGCGGATCCGGTGGAGGTCGTCGTGGACCGACTCGAAATCCTCGAGCACGACCCCGACCGAATGTGGCACCTCCTGGAAGGTCCGGCGGAGCACCTGCTCGCGGACGAGCTCGGCCAGCATCTCCTCGAGCGACATGTCCGAACGCTGGCCGTCCTCGTAGAGGGAGGGCCCGGCGGGAAGGAGGTCGACGAGGTGTGCGACGAGCGCGGGCACGCCGATGCCGGTGCGGGCCGAGACCGGGAAGATCTCGGCCTCGCCGGTATTGAGGCCGGCGGCGTCGAGCAGCGCCTGGGCCTGGGTCGCCGGCCGTAGGCGGTCGACCTTGTTCACCGCGATGGTGATCGGGACGTGGGCGCCCCGCAGGGCCTGGGCGATGTAGCGGTCGCCGGGGCCGACGCCTTCCTGCCCGTTGACCATCAGGAGGGCGGCGTCGGCGTCGGCCACCTCGCGCTCGACGCTCTTCTGCATCCGCGCGGTAAGGGCGTCGAGCGGGCGCTGGACGCCGGGCAGGTCGATCAGCACGAGCTGCCAGTCGGGCCCGTTGGCCACCCCGCGGATTGCCCGGCGGGTCGTCTGCGGCCGGTCGGAGACGATTGCCACCTTGGCGCCGACGATGGCGTTGGTCAAGGTCGACTTGCCGACGTTCGGCCGACCGGCCAGGGCGACGAACCCGGCGCGCATCACGAGGAGACGATCTCGCGCTGGACGGCCAGCATCTCGCCGTCGTCGCGCTCGTGATCCATCCCGACGAGATGGAGGACGCCGTGGACGACGGCCTCGCGCAGATCGGTCGTGTGGTCGGCGCAGATGACGACGTCGCCGAGCTCGCGCGGGCCGAGCGCGAGACCATCCTCGTCGATCGGGAAGGAGAGCACGTCGGTCGGCCCGGGCTTGCCCCGGTACTCGAAGTTGAGCTCGGCGATCCGCGCCGGGTCGACGAACTCGACGGCTACGTGGCCCTCCTCGACGCCGGCGGTGGCTGCCGCCAGCGCACAGAGCCGCTCGATCTCGACGCACGCGAGCTCGCCGGGGACGAGGGTCGGCGCGACGATCTCCACCTCGAGCATCGGCCGCGCCTAGGCGCGGCGGCGGTCGGCCGGCCGGACACGCTGAGCCGCGAGCTCGGGACGGCTCTCCTGCGCGTGCTGGTCGTAGGCCTCGACGATGCGCTGGACGAGACGGTGGCGGACGACGTCGGCGCCGCCGAGGCGGACGAAGTCGACGCCCTCGACGCCCTCGAGGATGTCGCCGACGACGATCAGGCCCGACCGCTCCTCCTTGGGCAGGTCGACCTGGGTGACGTCGCCGGTCACGACCATCTTCGAGCCGAACCCGAGCCGCGTGAGGAACATCTTCATCTGCTCGGGCGTCGTGTTCTGGGCCTCGTCGAGGATCACGAACGAATCGTTCAGCGTGCGTCCGCGCATGAAGGCGAGGGGAGCGACCTCAATCACGCCGCGCTCGAGATGCTGGGAGACGCGCTCGGACTCGAGCATGTCGTGGAGGGCGTCGAACAGCGGTCGTAGATAGGGGTCGATCTTCGCCATCAGGTCGCCCGGGAGGAAGCCGAGCCGTTCGCCGGCCTCGACGGCCGGGCGGGTCAGGATGATCCGGTTGACCTCGCGGCGGGTGAGGGCGGCGGCGGCCATGGCCACGGCGAGGAACGTCTTACCCGTCCCGGCCGGGCCGATCCCAAAGGTGATCGTGTTCTTGCGGATCGAGTCGACGTAGCGCTTCTGCCCGACGGTCTTCGGGGCGATGCGCGTCGTGCGGTGGCGCCAGACGACATCGTCGAGCACGCTCGCCGGCGAGGCGTCGGCGCCGATCGCCCCGACCACGGCGGCGACCGTGCCCTCGGCCACCAGGTGACCGCCGGCGACGAGCCCGTCGAGCTCATGGACGATCCGCTCGGCCTCGGCGACCGCGGCGGACTCCCCCTCGAGGGTGATCAGGTTGCCGCGGAGGTAGACGCGGCAGCCGAGCTGCTCCTCGAGCGCCCGGAGGGTCGCGTCCTGGTCGTCGGCGAGGACGGCGGCGACGTCGTTGGGCAGCTCGAGCTGCTTTCTCACCGGCGGCCTCGGCGGCCGGCGGGGTTCGGGCGGATCCGGGTCCGGCCGGGAGCGGGTCGCCTCACTCGGCGAGCGCCTCCTTGACCTGCGCGGAGACGCGGCGGCCGTCGGCGCGCCCGCCGACGGCGGCGATCGCGACCGGCATGACCCGGCCCATGTCCTTGGGCGACGAGGCGCCGGACTCGGCGATGGCCCGGCGTACGAGGTCGCGGAGCTCGTCGTCGCCGAGCTCGGCTGGGAGATAGACGTCGATCAGCTCGGCCTCGGCCCGCTCGGTCTCGGCGAGCTCGGGGCGGGCTGCCTCGCGGTAGGTGCGCTCCGCCTCGAGCCGACGCTTGCGCTCGCGCCGCAGGACGGCGACCTCGTCGGCGCCGCCCTCCTTGGCCGCCTTCTGGAGCTCCGAGAGGATCATGCGCAGGGCGCCGACCCGGTCGCGTTCGCCGGCCTTCATCGCGACCACGAGGTCGCTCTTGACGGTCTCGGCGACCGTCATCGCCGACTCCGTGAGAACGAGCTGTCGGGGATGGCGCTGGTCATACACGAAGGATACGCGGGCCGCGGACGCCGACCCGCGGCACGGGGCTCGGGGCCTGTCGGAGGCGTACGGTGTGGGCGGACGGCGGCGCCGCCTGGCGGCGAGAGCGGCGGAGAATGGAGGACGGGCGGTGGCGTCGAGCGACCGCCCGCGGCCTTCGGTCAGCCGGGTGCGCTCGGCACCGGCGGCGCTGGCGGTCGTCGGCGCCGCGCTCCTCAGCGGCCTGCTCGCCGCCTGGTCTTACTCGGCTGAGCGGACGCTCTCGGTCGGGACGGTCTTCCCGGTGGGGGCCTGCGGGTGGCCGGCTACGAGAGCCTCAACGAGCGCCGATCGCGCGACGGGTACCGCGATCGCGGCGGCGAGGTCAGCCGAGCAGGACGCGTTCGCGGCGCGGCTGAGCCGGCTCGCCGGGCGCGGCGACATCGTGCTCCTCCACGAGCCGCGCTGGCCCCCCGGCGCTCGCCGCCGTCCGCGCGCGGCCGCCGGCGTCGCGGCTCCTCGTGCTCGACGGCCACATCCACCAGCAGGCGGTCAGCGCGAGCGGCAGCGTCGCCGAGGTCAACGACGGACGCTCGGCGCCGACGGCACCGGCAACCTGGCCGACCAGCAGCGGCAGCCGATCGGCCTGGCGATCGTGACGTTACGGGCTCGACCGTTCACTCCGCTCGCCGTCGATCTCGTCTCGGTGGCGCCGGGGACCGGGACCGGCTTGGCGCGGCGCCGGCGGCTCGACGAGGGACCGGTCAACGGTCTGGCGGCGGGGTTGAGCCCGTGAGGCCACGACTCCTAGCTAGAGAATCGTGACGGGCGTACCGACCGGGATCAGGCGATAGAGCCGGATGATCGCCGGGTTGGGCACGCGGACGCAGCCGTGCGACGGCCGCCCGGGGATGAGCTCGGGCTGGTTGGTCCCGTGGATGCCGACGACGCCGCCGCCCGGCCAGTCGGTGAGGATCGAGTAGGCGCTCGTGCCGAGGGCGTAGGGCCCGTAGATCGGGTTGCTCCCGCCGAGCGCGACGAGCTTCTCGCGGATCCAGAAGTTGCCGCGCGGCGTGGGCGTCGACGCCTTGCCGACGCCGACCGGAGAGTTCCAGACAAGGCGCCCGCCGTCGAAGAGCGCCGCGGCCAGGTGGAGGCGGTCGATGACCAGGTGGGTGGAGATGCGGTGGACCGGTCCGAGCCCTCGGGCCAGCACCCAGCCGGTCGAACCGTTCGGGCGCTTCGGGAGCCGGATCCGCAGCCAGGTGCGCCCGGCGCCGTCGACGTAGCGGCGCAGGACGATGTACACCTCGGCCGCACCGTCCTCGGTCAGCAGGTGAAGGCGACCGACCTGGCGGCCGGTCACGGTGGGGATGTAATGGACGAGGGCGTCGCCGGCCGAGTGCGCCCAGTAGGTGTTAAGCCGCTCGTCGGAGAGCTGCTGGACCCCCGGGGTGCCCGGGGTGGTAGTGGTCGGCGCCGGGCTGACGGTCGCCCCTGACTGGGCGGTGGCCGCCGGGACGAGCCAGAGCACGAGCGCGGCGAGGAGCGCGAAGAGAAGGCCGGCGGAGCGCGGCAGTCGGGATACCGACGGTCGTTGCATCATCAATGAACTGTACGCGAGCGCCGGCCGCGACGCGCCGGGAGGTCAGTCACCGCGCATGAGGAGGAGGGACGTCCAATCGCCCTCTTCGCGCCGCAGGCGCTCGGCGAAGCCGTGGTGGCGGGCGAAGGCGGCAACCACCCCGTTCGCCTGATCGGGGGCGAGGCCGCCGGCGATCAGACGCCGCGGGGGGCGGGTCATCGCCGCGGCCAGGTCGGCGAGCAGGGGGGCGAGCAGGTTGGCCGTGACCGTCGGGGCGCTTGGCAGGGGGTCGCGGAGGATGTCGAGCCGGCGCGCGTCGACGGCGACGCCGTTGACGGCGGCGTTGGCACGGGTGGCCTCGACACTCTCGGGCTCGTGGTCGATCCCGACGACCGGCGACCAGCCGAGCCGGGCCGCGGCGATGGCGAGGACACCCGAGCCGCAGCCGATGTCGAGCAGCGGACCGTCGGCTTCGTCTGCGCGCTCGAGCTCGAGTAGCAGCTCGAGGCAGAGGCGGGTCGTCGGGTGGGCGCCGGTCCCGAAGGCTTGCGCCGGCTCGATCTCGATGTCGAGCAGCCCGGGCCCGGCCGGCACCTCCCACGGAGCACGAACCCAGAGGCGGTTCCCGACCCGGGCGGGACGGTGAAACTCGCGCCAGCGCTCGGCCCAGTCGTCGGCGACCGTCGTCGTGGTAAGGGAGACGACGACCGGTCCGAGGGCGGCGCGCAGATCGGCGCCGTCGTGAGCCTCGCCGGCCGTCCGATAGACGGCATACTCGATCGTCCCGTCGGGCTGCTCGACCTCCTCGAGACCGCTCGGGGCGAGGTCGAGCAGGCCGGCCAGAGCGGTCTCGGCATCGGCGAGGACGACACGGACGGCGAGGCGGATCACGCGGCGTGCGAGCGGAAGGCGCGCTTCAGCTTCGCGAAGACCGATTCGTCGGTCCGGAGGTTCTCGGCGGTCAGCGAGCCGGCGAGCTTCTCGACCAGCTTGCGCTGCTCGCGCGTCAGCCGGCGGGGGACGATCACGTTGACGACGACCCGTAGGTCGCCGGCACCGCCGCGGCGCAGCCGGGGCATACCGCGGCCACGGAGGACGACGATGTCGCCGGGCTGGGTGCCGGCTTCGATCTCGACCTCGGTCGTGCCGGCGAGCGTCGGCACCTCGACGACGGCACCGAGCGAGGCGTGGGGCGCCGAGATCTCGACGAGGGTGATGAGGTCGTCCTCCTCACGGATGAAGCGCTCGTCGGGTCGGACGCCGATCAGCACGTAGAGGTCGCCGGCGGGCGCTCCGGGCTCGCCGGCGTGGCCGCCGCCGCCGAGCCGGATGCGCTGGCCGTCGGCGATCCCGGCCGGCACCTCGACGGTCACGTTGCGCCGGGTCAGGCGGCGTCCGCGGCCGTGGCACTCACGGCACGGATTGGTGGCGGTGCGGCCGTCGCCGCCGCAGACGTCGCAGGCCACCGTGCGCATCATCTGGCCGAACGGCGTCCGCGTCACCGCCTGGAGCCGGCCGGCCCCGGCGCAGCGCGTGCAGGTCTCGATCGGGGTGCCGGGCTCGGCGCCGTTGCCGTGGCAGTGCTCGCAGCGGTCGATCGCCTCGTAGCTCACCTCGTGGGGGCCGCCACCGGCCGCCTCGGTCAGATCGAGGTCGAGCGAAGCCGCGACGTCGCCACCGCCGACCGGGCCGCCCCGCCCGCCGCCTCCGCCGCCGCCGAAGAAGGCTTCGAAGAGGTCGGTGATCGAGCCGAAGCTGTCGAAGTTCGGCCGGTAGCCACCGGAACGGAGGCCGTCGTGACCGTAGCGGTCGTAGGTCGCCCGCCGGTCGGCGTCGGAGAGGATCTCGTAGGCCTCGGCGGCCTCCTTGAACTTCTCCTCGGCCTGGGGGTCGTGGCGGTTGACGTCGGGATGGAGCTCGCGCGCGAGCGAGCGGAAGGCCTTCTTGATCTGGGCCTCGTCGACGTCACGTGCCAGACCGAGCACTTCGTACGGATCGCGGGGCATCTCGTTTTTGTCGACGAGGGCGGTCAGGCGCCCTCGTAGACCTCCTCGACGAAGCTCGAGAGTTGGCGGGCGGCGGCGCGGACGGTGGCCATGGCGGCGCCGTAGTCCATCCGGACGGGGCCGATCACCGAGACGGTGCCGAGCTCGCGGTGGGCGAGCCCGTAGCCGGCGGCGACGAGCGAGAGCGACTGGAGGGCGGGCACATCGTTCTCCCGCCCGATACTGACGTAGACGCGACGTGTCCCGAGGGCCCGCCGCAGAACGGCGAGGAGGGCGACGCGCTCCTCGAGCAGCTCCATCAGCTCGCCGAGCTCGTCGACGTCGGTGAAGCGGTGGGTGCCGAGAAGGCGTGATGTGCCGTCGTAGTAGAGCGTCTCGTGGGGGATTCCCTCGAGCTGGCGGAAGGCGGGGACGAGCCGGTCGACGAACGCCCGCTCGGCCGGTGGGAGCGTCGGGTCGGCGAGCCGCTGGATGGCCATCCGAGCGCCGAGGCCGAGGCCGTCGAGCTGCTCGTTGAGGTACTCGCCGGCCCAGGCGATCAGGCCGGGATCGACCGCCGCGTCGAAGCTGCAGACGTACTTGGAGACGCCGCCTGCCGACGTGATGATCACGACCATGACGACACTGGGCTGGAGCGTGAGCACCTCGACGTGGCGGATCGTCGCGCTGTCGACGGAGGGCGCCGAGACGACGGCCAGGAGGTTCGTCACCTCGGAGAGGGTCTCGGTGGTCACCCGCATCGCGTCGTCGAGCTCGCGGCGGATCAGGGTCAACTGGATCGCCGGGGCGGTGATCAGGGCCTTGCGTCCGGAGAGGAGGCGGTCGACGAAGTAGCGGTGTCCGGCGTCGGTCGGGACCCGTCCGGCCGAGGTATGGGGATGGGCGAGGAGGCCGTACTCCTCGAGCATCGCCAACTCGTGGCGGATCGTCGACGGGCGGCAGTCGACGTCGGGATCGGCGGCGATCGTCCGCGAGGCGACCGGAGCTCCGGCGGCGACGTAGGTCTCGACAACCTTCCCGAGAATGAACTCCTGGCGCGGGGTGAGCATGTTTCGCATTGTACGAACCGCCGCGCGACGTCCGGGGGCGGCCGCCGCCGGCGGAAGGCGGACCTCTGGCGACCTCGCCGCCGGATGGATCGGCAATGGCTCCCCTGACGATTCGTAGTCGCCGCGGTCGCGGTGGTCGCGGTGGTCGCGGTGGTCGCGGTGGCGGCAGGCTGCGGCGATCGCGCTCGCGCCGCATCGGCGGCGGGCGGCGGCGTGGCGATCCGATGTGGCGGACGAAGGTCGGCCCCCAACCCACCCGACGATGTCTACGCGTGCCTGGCGGCGGCGCCGGCTCGCCGCGGCGGCTAGAGCTCGACCTCGGCGGTCGCGTTGCGGATGATCTGCTTTCCGTCCTGCTCGGCGACCGTGTCGATAACCGCCCGGGCGCCGGTGTGTTCGCGCACGGTTCCGGTGACGGTGATCTCGCGCTCGGGGAGGCCCATCCCGCGAAACTGGACGCTCAGCCGCTTCAGCTTCTCCGGGCCGCCGGCCGCCTCGGTCTGGGCACGGGCGACCTGAGCCATCGAGTAGAGGCCGTGGAGGATTCGACCGGGGAGGCCGACCGACCTGGCGAAGTCGTCGTCGTAGTGGATCGGATTGAAGTCACCCGAGGCGCCGGCATAGCGGACGGTGAGGTACCGGTCGGGGGTGACGCGGAGCGGCGTGATCTGGCTGCCGGGTTCAAGGTCGGTCATCAGAGTCCCCTCACGATGTTGGTCCAGGTGCCGCGCGACACGCGCTCACCGCGCTGGTTCTCGGAGATCGACTCGAACACATAGAATCCCTTGCCGGCGTGCTCGGAGATGTCCTTGACCGAGATGACCGTTGTCACTTCGTCGCCGGCCACGACGAGCGGCCCCCACTCGAACTCCTGCCCGCCGTGGACGAGCATGGCGAAGTTAATGCCCACCTCGGGATCGAACAGGGCCGGCATCAGTCCGAGCGAGGTGTAGACGACGACGAACATCGGCGGAGCGACTACGTCGGCGTGCCCGGCCGCTCGGGCGGCCTCGGGATCGAGGTGCAGAGGATCGGTCTCGCCGACGGCCTTGGCGTACTCCCTGATCTTCTCCCGGCCGACGGCGTAGTCCGTCGAGGCGAACACCTTTCCGACCGCCTGGGTGTTGACTGGCAACGCCTATCTCCTCGCTGTCGGGTCGGATCTCAGATGCCGGCGACGCGCGGACCGACGGCGACCGGTCGGCAGTCTACGCCCCGCGGCGCGGCACCCCGCGCCGCCGCCGGTTTGGAACCGGCGGCGGCTTCGGGGTTGCCCTCTCAGAAGGCGAGAGCCTCCTCGCCGGCGTCGACGACGGCCGGCTCGGTCGCGGGAGGCTCGCCGACGGCGCGGTCGCCGCGGAGGAACTGCACCGAGTCGGCGATGATCTCGATCGCCTGGCGCCGCTGACCCTCGGCGGTCTCCCACTCGCGCCAGTCGAGCCGCCCGTCGACGGCCACGGGCCGCCCCTTCTCGAGAAAGGTGCCGCAGGCCTCACCAGAGGCCCCGAACACCGAGACGTCGAAGAAGTTGGGCTTCTCGTCCCATTCGCCGGTCTCGGCATTGCGCCGGCGGGTGTTGGAGGCGACGCGCAGCCGGCAGACACTGGTGCCGGACGGCAATGCGCGAAGCTCGGGATCCTTGGTGAGATTGCCGAGCAGGACCACCCGGTTGATGGTGGGTGCTGACAAGTTGGCCTCCTGTCGATTGGGTTGCTTGGACGCGACGCTACGCCGCGCTTGGGACGGGACTCGTCGATCGTGTCGGCCACGCGAGCTCGTCCGGGAGCTCACCGAGCCGGTCGATTCCGAGCAGGTGCACCGTGCTCTGGGCCTGCTCGTCAGCCACCGCACGGCGGAGCGCCCGATCAGCCTCGGGAGTGGCGTAGTAGACGACGGCGACGACGAGCCGGCTGCGAGCCCAGCCGCGAACGATCGCGGCGAGGCGGGGGGCGGCCTTGACTGCGAGCTCGACCTCGATCGCCACGGCCGGCACGCCAGCGTCGCCGGCGCGGCCGTCCGGCCAGAGCACGAGGTCGGGCCGGTGGCGGGCGTACCCGCCGTCGAGCGCGAGGCCGAGCTCGGCGCTGGCCAGCGGACGGCCGGCAGCGCGTTCCCAGACCCGCAGCTCGCGCTCGCCGACGACCGCCACCCCGGGGAGCGCCTGCTCGAGGGCAACGGCGGCGCGGGCCACCTCGCGGAGGTGAGCGAAGCCGCCAGGGCTCACCCGGCAGGGCTTGAGCTCGGCCAGCCCGGCCGCCCGGAGACCCGCTCGGGTCGCCACGTAAAGGGCGGGCTGGCGATGGAGGAGTTTCACCGCCTCGAGAAGACCGGCCCGCTCGCACGCGGCGAGCCGGGCACGAGCGGCGGGAACCGAGACGCCGAACCGGCGGCCGACCTCGTCGGCTCCGGCTGCTCCGATACGTCCGATCCAGGCGAGGATCGGCTGCTGCAGGGTGCTGGTGGTGCTCATGGTCGCTTCCCTTCTGTGTTCAGGGATGGAAGATCCGGGTGATGTGGGCGCGGCCGCTTCCGGCCACGATCACGGCGGCGGTGCCGGTCGGCAGGGCCTTGATCTCGTCCGGATCGATCAGGTACTCGCGGGTCCGGCTGCGACTCCCGCGTCCGGTCGCCGCGTAGCCGTCAACCGTCTGCGTGCTCGACCAGGCACCCCGTCCGCCGGCGATCGAGGCGATCAGCTCGGCCGAGGCGGGAACGCCCTGGCGGTGGGCGATGAGGCTGGCCAGGTTGCCTAGCACCTGCTCGAGGAGGGCGCTCGACCCGTTCGCGCTCCCCGACGCCGTCCCGAGATCGGCCAGCTCCTGCGTCGCCAGGAGCAGGCTGAAACCGGCGGACCGCCCACGTCCGAAGAGGCGAGCGATCCCGTCGGGAGCGATCGCCGAGAACTCGTCGACGGCGACGATGGTCGGCGTCGGATCGGACTGGAGGGCCGCCGCCACGGTCAGGAGGTCCTGGACGATCGCGGCAGCGAGCATCCGGGCGATCAGCGGCAACCGGTCGGCGTCGAGGCGGAAGTAGACAACCGCCCGCCAGCGGACCGCCTCGAGCAGGTCGAGCACCGGGCCTCCGGCGGCCGCGGCGTCCGGGTCCAACCAGCGGCCCACCTCCGACTCGGCGAGGATGGCCAGCCGGTCCCGCGTGCCCGAGAGCCCGGCCCGCTGGCGCGGATCGAGGCCGTCGAGATAACCCCAGACCAGCCGCGCCCGGTCCTCGTCGGGAACCCGACGGGAGAGCAGCTCGAGCGCACGCGGATCCATCAGCTCGACGATCCGTGCCGGAGTCGGCGTCAGGCCGGCGCCCCGGAGGGTGCGCACGACGTGGGCCAGGTAGCGCTGCGCCTGACGGAGATAGTGCGGCTCGGTGTAGGCCTCGGCCGCGAGCGCCTTGTCGGCGATCTCGCTGTCGCTGCCGTGGGCGTACGGGTTGTAGGCCGTGGGGCCCGCCGGCGTCCATTCGAGGAACAGACGGCCGTTCCGGTAGGCGGCTGCCTTCGCCTCCTCGCGGAGGTGGTCGTCGCCCTTGGGGTCGATGATCACCCCACCGTGGCCGGCATCGATCGCCCGCCCGACGATCAGTGACTTGGTGACGGTCTTGCCCGAGCCGGTGGCCCCGACGATCAGGGTGTGAGCGCCGCTCTTCCGACCGAGCGGAATGCGCACCGGGGCGTTGTCGGCGGCGAGACCGACGCTGAGACCGGACGAGGCATCGACCGCCGGGCGGCGGCGAGCGAGGCTGGCGCGGGCGACATCGAGCGGGCCGCGACGAGACTCGGCGCGGCGGGCGATATCGCCGCCGTCGGCAAGGTCGGCGCGCTGCCAACGAGCGCCGAGCACGACGGCGACTACACATGCGGCGGCGACCGGCGTGAAGGGCCAGGCGAGGATCGCCCCGCCGAGAGCCCAGGTCCACCGGAGGCCTACCCAGCGGAGATACAGGGTGATGGCGAGCCCGCCGACGGGCACGCAGAGCAGCGAGAGCATGGTGGCTCCTTTGTTGTTGGGTGCGGCGGGACGGTCGGCCCGCCGATGGACGACCGCGACCGGTGCCGGTCGCGGAAGTGGGTTCGGTCAGTGACCGCCGGACACGCCGCAGGAGCGCGTCAACGATTTGGCGGGCGGCTGGGCCGCCGGGGAGGTCGGGCTATGAGCCGCCGAGCAACTGAGGCAGCGAAGCCGGCGAGGCGGTCGGGCTACGAGCCGCCGAGGCGGTAGCCGACGCCCCAGACCGTCACCAGGAGGTCGCGGTGGTCGCCCAGGCGGCGTCGGAGGCGTGCGACCTGGGTGTCGAGGCGGCGGGTCGAGCGAACGGCCGGGTCGGCCGGGAGACGGCGGAGCAGCTCCTGCTTGGTGAAGACCCGGCCGGGGGCCGCGGCCAGCTGGAAGAGGAGGTCGTACTCCCGGCGCGTGAGGTCGAGCCGCCGACCGGCCAGGGTCACCCGGCGGGCGGCGGCGTCGATAACGATCGGACCGACTCGACCGAGTGGCCGCGCGGCTGCGCTTCGGGCGAGAACGCCGACCCGGGGGACGAGCTCAGCGGTGTGGAGCGGTCCAGCGAGGACGTCGTCGGCACCGGCCGCGAAGGCGGCGAGGATCGTGTCCTCCTGCTGGCCGGGAACGAGTGCGAGGACGCGGGCACCGGTCGGGGCCGGCAGCTCCCGGTGGTCGATCACGAGCACGGCCGGCGTGTACTGGCCGAACGCTATCCGGGGGATCGCGGTGACCTCGTGTCCCCGGTCACGCAGGGCGGTCGCGACACGCCCTCGGAGTCCGGGGTCACGATGGACGACGAGCACGCCGGCCGGAGCCGGGCGCTCAGCCAAGCTCGACCTCGTGCGGCGCCAGACCGAGGCCGTTGCGAGCGATCAGGGCGAGGACGTCGCTGTGGACCCACGGGTTCGGGCGCCGGCCCTCGGGAAGGAGGCCGACCCGACGAGCCAGCCAGCTCGTCTCGCCGGAGTGGCGCCCGCGGCGGTCGAGCTTGGCCCTGCCGCAGGCGAGAGCGATCGCGCTGAGCGAGAGCCCACGGCGAGCACTGGCGTCGATCACCGCTTCGCGCAGCCGCCGGTTGAGGACGATCGGGCTGGCGCCGAGCCGTCGGAGCTCGAGCCCGAGGTTGGCCACTGAGACCGCCGGATCGCGGCGGTGGCGCTCGATCGCCTCGGCGGTCAGCGAACGGGCAGGTTCGTAGTCCTCGAGCGCGCCGACGACGCGGCGGGCGCTGACGCACTGCGCCGCTCCCTCGGTCCCCGCCGGCGGCTCGCGCAGCCAGCGAAGCTCGGGCACGCGATGCTCGGCGCCAGGGACAGCGGCCAACCGGAAGCGCATCCCGTTGCGGTCGATCAGGACCGGCCCGAGCGTCAGCGGCCGAAGGACCGGCGTCGACGCGACCGCCGGAGCGAAGTCCGCGACCGCGAGCGGCCGGCACACGGGACGTCGGGGGTCGGCGAGGTAGAGGCGGGCGATGATGCCGGCGTTGAGCTTCGGCTCGTCGGCGGCCAGGTGGGCGACCAGCCTGGCGTCGGACCCGTCGTCCGACCGGCGGTCGACGACGAGGCGCGTGCCCGACGCGGCGGCCAGCAGGACGAGCTCGCGGTCGTGGCCGATCTCACCGAACCGGGTCAGTGGGCAGGCCGGAGCCGCGGTCGACCTGTACTCGCTCGACGGGGGGCTCAGCGGCGCCTTCATCTTCACTCCTCGCTGGTCGTTGGGGCTCGGCCGCTCCCTCCGCCGGAAGGGTGCGATCGGGACGATCAGTGAGACGAGAGGCCGGGTTGGACCAAGCCGGGCGGCCGGGATGAGCCGCGTCAGACGAGCGCGGCTGGTTGGAAGTGCGCGGGGACGACAGGGCGAGGCGAGGTGGCGCGAGCGAGCGAGGTGGAGCGAACGAGCGAGGCGGAGCGAACGAGGCGGCGGAGCGAACGAGGCGGCGCGGCGCGGCGAGACGGGGACGAGCGGACGGCGGGCGGTGAGAGCGGCTGCGATGCGAGCGGGGGAGGGCGTCGGCGGTCTCCGGGGACGGAGTCTGTGGGGAGGCGCGGAGCGTGGAGGGAAGGCGGGCGGGGTGGGCGGGGCGGATGAATGGGAGGCCGAGCCTAGGCGCCGACGGCGTCGCCGCCGCGCGATTGGCGCGCCCGAGCCGCGCCGCGACGGGGGTGACTGCAGGAATTCGCGGGGAGACTGCGGCGGGCGGGGCCGCAACTGCACCGGCAGTCGGGTCCGGCTGCACCTGCCGCCGGACCGGCTTTCGGCCGGCGCACGGAATGACGGTGATGCGGAGACTCAGCGCCAGCGCGCGAGGGTCGGCGGCGGCAGCACGGCGGGAAGTGCGACGATCGGCTCGCAGGTGGCCCGCTCCGCCGAGCGCAGCGTCGGGACGAGGAGCGGCACCCGCCAGGCGACGAAGCGGCCGTCGTGGAGGTCGCGCTCGGCGGCGAAGACGACCCCCCGTCGACCGGGATATCCCCAATCCTCCGGCGGCTGGCCGATGCGGGCGAGGCAGGCAACAAGGATGCGGTCGGCGAACGCCGCGAGCTCGGTCGCCCGATCGCCGTCCCGGCAGACGATGACCGCAGTCGGCGGCGACCCAAGCCGGGCGTAGCGGGGCACCAGTCGCCACCAGCCCGCGATCAGGTGGTCACAGCGCTCGATCAAGGCGACCGTCTCGGCCGGCTTCGCCGGATCGCGGAAGACGAGCAGGTCGGTCGTCGCCGCCCCGTACGACCGGTCGCCGACCTCGAGCTCGCAGACGGCGGCCGGTGTCACCGGCAGAAAGCGCTCGACCGGCCGGCGCCGACCGGCCGCCGGATCACCGGTGAGGAAGTCGCGCCCACGAAGCCCTGACCCGAGCTCGAGCCCGCCCGGCCCGCAGCCGCCCTCCCGGCGCGGGACGAGCCGGGCCCGTCCCGGCCCGAGCACGCCGACCAGCGCACCGCCCGCCCGGGCTTCGAGCGCCATGAGCCAACCGACCGTGTGGACATCGGCCCGCAGGGCGGCCAGCGTCTCGTCCCCGAGCTCCGGCGCACGGCGCCCGCCGAGACCGAGCAGCACGAGCGCCGCGTCGGTGACCGAACAGCAGAACGGCACGCCGCCACCGTCGCCGCCGTGGAGTTGGAAGCGAGCGACCAATCCGGCGTCGGCGAGTCGCTTCAGCCGGCGCTGCGTCGTCGTCAGGGCTCGCCCAGGATTCATTCGCCGGTGCGCCTGGCTGCTCAGCACGCAGCGGGCCCCAGCGATCCAGGCCAGCAGCTCGAGCTCCCCGGCGTCGAGTGTCGGACGCCGGGCCGCCGGCGCCACCGGCATCCACCGGACCCGGGTCGCCGCGTCGAGATCGAGCAGCTCCGAATAGCCGGCCGGTGCGGCCGCGAGCCCGTCCGGCTCATGCGCCGGCGGGCGTCGGGTTGCTGTTGCCGGTCGCCCCGTCGCTGCGGCGCCCGGGGCCCGCGCCGCACGCTCCGCGTCCGGCCCGGCGGCCGACGCGACCAACTCGTCCGGCCCGGCGGCCGGCTCGACCGCCCGAGGGACGGACGAGACCTCCGCCGGCATCCCGGTCGATTCAACCGCGCTCGACACGGAGACCCGCTCGCGCGTTGGCCGCGCCCCGACCGGCCCGGAGACGGACGAGACGCGCTCCGCACGCTCGGGCGGGCGGATGGGACCGGCCCGTCGGGGACCGGCGGTCACCGGAGCCGGGTTCGGCGTCCGGCCGAGCTCCACCAGCGACGAGTCCGCTTCAGCGTGCGGTCCGACCGGCGTGCGAATCGGCAGCGATCTCGTGGTCGGGTCCGGATCGGCCGGCGGGAGGTGGTCGAGCCGGGGCGGTGGGGTTCGCAGGTCGACCTCGCGGCCGCCTCTCGCCCACTGTCGTTCGGCCAAGTCGGAAATCCGCTGCCGGTCGACGACCAACGGCAGCGTCCGGCCGATGAACGGCCGCTCCCGACCGTTCGGCGTGCTCCAGCTCACGATCGCCGTATGGCGCGGCAGGTGAAGGCGGACGTCCGGCGCCGCCAAGCTCGCCACTGCCCGGTCTCCCGACCGGAGCTGATCGCTGAACTCGGCCATCAGCAGGCCCGCCGCCGCCCGCGCGTCCTCTGAGGACGCCGTCGCGAACAGGACCCGGTGCGCGAAGAGGGCATCGAGCTGCGCCCGCAGCTCCGGCGCCCACTGGGCGTCGGTCTGCCAGCACGCCACCGTCTCCAGGCCGGCTGACCGCTTCAGCGCCAGCGTCTGGGCGAACGCCGCGTTGATCACCAGCGGCGCCTCGTCGATCTTCAGGGCGACCGCCGTCGCCGCCGCCTCGCCCCGCCTGTCCTGGGCTCGCGCCAAAGCGGCGTCGAGCATGCCGATCAGGAGCTGCATCAGCACCGACACGTTGCCCGGCCCCAGCTCTCCCAGCGCCCCGCGGACGATCAGCACCTCCCGCCGCTCGATCAGGCGATCGAAGTCGATCGACAGCGATCGGTTCACCAGCACCCGCTTGACCGACGACGAGTTCAGCACCCTGGCCAGCTTGTTGGCCGGCGCGTCGAGCTTCGCCGTCGTGCTCGCCCGCGCGTCGGCCAGCTGGCCCGGAAGCTCCTCGGACAGAAAGGACGCGACCTCGGCGAACTCCGGCATCGTCGTCAACCGGTCGGCCACCCGCGCCCGGAAGGCCACCCCCGCCGGACCGACCTCGAGCAGGCGGGCGACATCCCACAGCGAACCCCGCCGGTCGTAGCCGAGCACGCCGATCACCGCATTGCGTAGATAGCGGTCCGAGCTCCCCCGGACCTCGCCCTCCGCGAACAGCTGGCGCAGCGCCGCCACGACGTAGTCGGCGATCGCGTCGACCGGCGCCCGGACCGCCAGCGGGTTGAAGCCGCACGTCGGTCGCCCCAGGTCGAGCAGGGTGCAGACCCGCCCATCCCCCACCGCGCTCAGCGCCGCCTCCGCCGCGTCGCCCTTCGGATCGAGCACGATCACCGCGCAGTCCTCCCTCCGCAGATCCTCCCGGATGCTCGCGACCAGATAGGACGTCTTGCCCTGCTCGACCGTCCCCACCACCGCCGTGTTCTGCCGGCGCAGCTCCCGGTGGATCGTCACCGGGCCGTGGTCGTCAGCGACCAGCCCTGCCGTCCCCCACGCCCGCAGGATGCCCGCCGGCGCCGGCGCCACCGGCGTCGCCCGACGCCGGACCGGCAGCGCCGCGAAACCGACCGACGGCAGCTGCCACAATGCCGCGACCTCCTCCGCCGCGTAGGTCTGGCGAACCGGCGACGGGATCGGATTGCCCTCACCCCGGGCGATCCGTCGCTCGAAGGCCCACCGCCGCCCCGGCGCCAAGCGGCGCCCGACCAGCCGGTTGACCCGGCTCCCCGCCCGCAGCTCGGCTGCGATCGCCGTCAGCTCCCCCCGCCCCCGGCCGATCACCCGTACGTCCGCGTAGAAGTATGGTCCCGGCAGGCGCGGCCGCTCCCCGAAATCGGTCGATTCCGCCGCCCCCTCCCGATCGCCGCCGCCCGGTCGCGCCGCCCGCCCCAGCACGGCCGGGGCCGGCGTCAGCGCCAGTTGGACGACCGACGGGCCTCCGGCCGCCGCCATCGTCCGCAGCAGGCGCTCGACCGGCGGGCGCTCCGGGTCGATGTCGCTCAGGCGCCGGACCGGCTCCCGGTACGGCAGCCGCTTGTGCAGGCGGATGATTCCCGCCCCCCGCCCAACGGCGACCTCGACCGGTCGCAGCGCGCAGTTCGGGTAGCTTGCCCGCAGCGCCGCCTGGACCTGGCGCTCGAGCCCCCGCGGCACGCAGATCGCCAGCCACGCCAGCGGCGCGCCGTCCGCCCGCAGATGGAGGTGGGTCTCCAGTGCCAACGACGGCTGCCCCGTCAACAGCCGGCGCGGCCCCTGCACGGCGACGACGGCGTGGACGGCGGCCATCGTCGCCAGCAGCGCCTCCGGCAGTGTCCGGTCGCCCCGGTACGGCTCGACCATCAGACGTACGTAGCGGCGCCTCGACCGCGCCGCCAGGCGCAGGCCGAGCAGACCGCCGCCGACGACGGCGGCGAGGAGCGCGGCGGCGGTCACGGCTCGGCTCGGGTCACGCGGGGTGCTCCGAGCCTCATCCGACCGCGGTGCCCGCGGCGGACGAGCTTCTCTAGTTGATTGCCGCTCGGCGCCGCGCCTGGTCGCGGTAGCGCCGGTACTCCGGGCGATCAGGGCGCAGGCACGCCGCGATGGCCAGCGGCCGGCACGCCTCCTGGTGGCGTCCGAGCTGCTGGAGCGCTCGGCCCAGGCAGAAGTGGGCGTAGTCGTTGGTCGGGGCCCAGTCGGCCACCGCCTGAAACTCCACCGCCGCCTCCCGGTAGCGCTGGGAGCGGAAGAGCGCCCGGCCCAGCTCCTCCCGGATCGACGCCTTGTCGGGCTCGAGGTCGCGCGCCCGGGTCAGGGGCACCGTGGCCGCCGCGTAGTCGCCCCGCTCGAGCAGGTCCTGGCCCCGCCGGTAGAGGTCATAGACGCTTTCCATACTGGTTTCAGCTTAGAGACCCCGGCGGAGCCTGCGGAGCCGGCCAGCCGGCCGGATGCCGCCCGCCCCCACACCCGCGGCGGCATCGCTTATCGTCAGCAGATGCCGATCGGGACCAGCGGTCGGCGGGGGTCTCGCAACGTGGCCGGCGTCGCACAGCGCGGCGGACGCCCGGTCGCCTCGCCCTGACCCGGGGCGTTCGCCTCGCTCTGAGTCCAAAGGCAGGAAGGCGGCCGCGCCGCGGTCAGCCACGACAACTACGGAGGGCACAAACGATGAAGACGGCCAAGATCGCCAGCGGACTCGCCGTAATCGCGCTGACCGCCGGGCTCAGCGCATGCGGAAGCAGCAGCAGCAAGACGACGACGACGACCGCTGCATCCGGGTTGTCCCGCGCGGCGCTCGCCACACGGGCCGATTCGATCTGCGCCACCGCGAACGCCCAGCTCGCGGCCATCAAGGCGCCGAGCGGGACGGCCATCGCCTCAGACCCGGTTGCCGCGGCCGGCTACTTCGACAAGGTATTCCCGATCGCCGATGCCGAGACCAAGGCGATTCAGGCGCTCGTCCCGGCCAGCAACGTCGCCGCCGACTGGAGCGCCTTCGTCAACGCCCAAGTCGCCGCCGACCAGCTGCTGCAGACGGTCAAGCAGAAGGCCGACGCCAAGGATCCGAAGGGGTTGAAGGACCTCGCGAACGTCAAGCCTGCCGGTCAGAAGGTCACTGACGCGGCTAACAAGATCGGCGCCAAGACCTGCGCCGGACGCTGACCGTCTCGGACTGAGCGCGGCCCTCCGCGGGCCGCGCCCACCCGCCCATCCTCGGAGTCGGTCAGGCCGGCGGCTCGATCACCCGGTGTGAGAGGTCGTCGAACACGACCAGGCCGCCGTGGCGCAGCCAGCCGGCCGCGCCCTCCGGCCCGCTCAGGAGGGCCGCCTTGGCCAGCGCCTCCCCCTCCACGGCGGTCGGCGCGAGCGCGGTGATCTGGACGACGCCCGTGTAGGCCGGACGGCCGGTCGCCGGATCGAGCAGGTGATGCGCCGGGCGGCCGCGGTCGAGCCAGCTCCGCTTGGTGATGCCGGTGGTCGCCACCCCGCCCGTGCTGACGCCGAAGCCGTGGATGACGCTCCCGTCGAACGGCGCGGTCACCTCGATCGTCCGCGCGAAACCCTCGGTCCCCCCGATCCGCAGGTCGCCCTCGCAGTCGATCACGAAGCCGTCGTGGCCCGCCAGCCGCTCGCCGATCACGTCGGCGAAGAGCCCCTTCACGATCCCGCCGCCGTCGAAGCGGAGTCCCGGCGGCCGGCTCACCGTCCCCGCCTCGCGGTCGACGGCGACCGCGCGCCACGCCGCGGCCGGGTCAGGCCCGGCCGGGCTCCGCGGCGGCGCCAAGGCCAGGGCGAGAGGCAGGGCGAGCGACGCCCGCAGGTGGTCGGCCTTGTAGCCGGCCTCCTCGATCTGGTCGAGCATCGTTGCGTCGACCAAGCCGCCGGTCCCCGTCGCCGCATCGATCACCGCCTCCACGAAGCGGAGCATGATCGGCGAGACCGCCACGGTTTCGCGCGGGTCGTCGTTGAGGCTCGTGAGCTCGCTCGCCGGCTTGAAGCGCGAGAACTGGTCGTGCCACAAGAGCAGCTGATCGGTCGCCGCCGAGACGGCGTCCTCCGGCTCTCCGGCCGGGCCGCCACCGTCGACGAACACGGTGCAGGCGCCGCCGAAGCACGTGAATGTATTGGCGGCCTCGGTCATATGGGCGGTCCGGCCACGGTCGATCCCGGCACCCTACTCGGCGGTCGCGCCCGGCCGGTCCAATGCCGGTCGGCGAGCGGTTATGCTCGCGTGAGTGGTCCCGCGCTCGGCTGCCCTTCTCGCCGTCCTCGCCTCCGCGCTGCTCGCTGCCGGGTGCTCCGACTCGAGCAGCCTCTCCGGCTCGACCGTCAAGTCCACCGCGATCTCCGAGGCCACCTGGCACGACGGACCCTGGCCGTTCGCGGTACCGAGCGGTGTCCTCGCCTGCACCCAGCCGCCGTTTCCCGGCGCCGTCACCTTCAAGGCCGCCGGGCCGGCCTACGCCGTGAACAACACCGCCGGCGACGCCGGCTACCGGGCCATCGATCCGATCCGCAAGAGGACGGCCGGCGGTTCGCCCGTTTCTCTCCGCAAGATGATCGATACCGGGATTGCGCTCTGCCCGAGCTAGGACAGGCGATACGACTCGTAGGCGCGCTTTCAAACCCTGAAGTCCAGGTCCAGCTTCGGCGGATGGCGGCCGAGGCCGCTCGGACAGCGACGAACCGCAGTGGGCCGGAGTGGCCGGCGCGGCGCGGATCGAGCCAGCGCCCCGGCTGTGTCCGTCACTTGGTCGTGGCCGTACTGACCTCGAGCGGGTGCCCGTTGAGCGTCGGTGACGTGACGCAGCGCGCCTCGGAGGTTCAAGGTGCGCCGGTCGCCCGACAATCTATGCGCAATTGCCTGGCTCGATCGGTCGGCGAGGCCGGCTCGCCGTTTGGACGCGTTGGCCGCGACCGATACCAGCTGCGAGGCAGAGACCGCGCATAGCTACCGCCAGTCGAGAGCCGCTGCGGATCTGGTGTCCCGGGTCTCGGCTTGGCGCGAGTCGCGCCGACCGGCGCTTGCCGCAAGAGGGCGTGGTGGGCCGCGACGGCGTCGCTGGCCCCCGCAAACCGGCCGGGTAGCATCGTGCAACATGACCGTCAAACAGCGTCTCCATGCAGCAGTGGAAGCGATGACCGATGACGAGGCTGCCGCCGCGCTCCGGTCACTGGCACAGAACTCCGGCAATCCAGTTGCCTGGATGCTCGATCACGCGCCATCGGAGGCGCCAGAAGATGACGAGGTCGAAGCGCTGGCGCGACTCGACGCAGCCAGCACGTCCACGATCTCCTCCGACGAACTCAAACGCTCACTCGATATCGAGTGAGCAGCGAGTGGCGGGTCAGGTACGCCCAGCAGGCCGCGAAGGACCTTGGTCGGCTGGATCCACCGGTCCGTCGGCGGATAGTCGCCGCGATAGACCAGCTTGCCGCGGGGAATGCCTCGAGCGTCATCCGGCTGCGAGGGAGGGACGCCGACTATCGTCTCCGCGTTGGCGATTGGCGCGTGATCTTCAGGCGCCTCGACCGCGAGCTCACGATCTTGATTGTTCGGGCCCTTCCCCGGGGTCGTGTCTACGATCGGTAGCGGCCGACCTCCTCGACGGCTGCGGCCGACGCGCGTCGCGCCCCCCGGGATTCGCAATTCGTGATCCGCGGGCCCGCCCGAGCAGAGATCGAGATCCGTCCGGCTCCAGCTCACTCTCCAAGCGCGGGCAGGGGATTGCATATGGTTCAGATCCGGCGGCGGACAAGTTCATGGCGGTCGCAGGCACTGAGCTCCGCCGGCGTCTCCTGGCGGCGCCGTGGGGCTAGGGATCGAGCATGCGCCGCACCGAAGCCGTAGGGCTCATCGGCGGCGCGCCCGGCCCCGGAGACGTGTCCACCGCGCTTCTGGCGGTGATTCTCTGCGGAGGCGGTCGCTGGCGACGCGCCACAGCTCGACTGACACCACGACCGACGAGAGGGCCAGCTGGACGACGCCGATCTCGGCGAGTCGGGGGATCGTGCCCTTTCCGGTGAGTGCCGGATCGCAAGCTAGTCGAGCTCGTCACCGAACTCCATCGCGGTGCCGGAGGCGAGGAGCCCGCCCAGCCCGGTCAGGCCGACCTGGCCGTCGGCTACTGCGACGACGCCGAGCGCCTGCAGCTCCGCGATGAGGGCACCGACGTAACGCGCCGCCCAGCGACGCTCGTGCGCGTCGTCGGGGTCGTAGCCGTACTCGGCCACCACGCTCTCCCAGCCGCGATCCTCGATCGCGCTGAGCGGCACCGTGCGGTCGCCGGCGGCGAGCTCGACGAGGAAGCCCGGCGTCCCGGCGTCAAGCAGCTCGACATATGTCTTGCGCCATCCCTGCCGAAAGCCGTCGAGCGGGCCGATTGCCAGCAGCGTGATAGCGACGCGCAGCCATGGTTCCAACGGATCGCGTTCCAAGACCTCGGCGTACGGACCCGGCATGATCCTGGTCCCCCGGCGGGCGAGGAGCCCAGCGGCGATGGCCCAGTGGAAGAGCCGGGCGACCTCGGGCAGGTCGTCCATGCGGCGAACCTCGCCGAGGGCGGCCGCCGGGGCGCCGAGACGCCGCGCGAGGGCGATCGCTTCGGCCTTCTTCAGGTAACCGGCCTGGGTCACCGGGCGTCCGCTTCCCACCACATCGAGCAACTCGCGCATCCGGGCCATCGCCGGCGTCGCGGCAGCGGCACGGGACAGCTCGCGCGCCGCGACTCGTTGGTCCTCGGTGCCCTGAAGCTCGGCCAGCGGGGTGTCGAGGACGCCCTGAAGCTCGTCGAGCGCGGCGCTCAAACCGGGGTCACCCGGGATCAGGGCCGGCGGCGCGGGCGGACGATCCGACCCGGACTGCCGGCCTCGCGGACGCCGCCGCCTCGCCGTGGGCACGCAGCAAGACTACGCGACGCCGAGCACCTGCCGCGGTGCCAGGCGTGATCGCGGACGCGGTTCTCGGCGGCGCGCCAGCCGGAGGTGGTCGACGCCGCGGGCCCCGCGATCACGGGGTTCGAACGTGCTACGGATGATCCCTCGAAATACCGCTACCGGGATTCGAACCCGGGTTTCCGCCGTGAGAGGGCGGCGTCCTAGTCCCCTGGACGATAGCGGCGCGAGGCCCGGACGAGGGTAGCAAAGCACCCTGTGCCCGCTCCGGCGGACGGCTTGCCGGCCAGGCGTGCGATATCGTCGGCGCCTCGGGCGGATGTGGCGGAATTGGTAGACGCGCACGGTTCAGGTCCGTGTGGAGGTAACTTCGTGGAGGTTCGAGTCCTCTCATCCGCATCCGAGAAAAGCCCTGCGTTGCGGGGCTTTTCTTTTGCTCCAAGGGCTACTTGACCGCCCGGCGGAATGGACGTATTGTTGTCACGTGACAACTACGTCCCTTTTTACGTCCATTGCAGCGCGCTCTGACAACGGATTGGACGTACGGTGAGCATCCGCGAGGACCGCGGCGCCTGGGAGGTCCGCTGGCGTGATTCGAGCGGCCGGCGGCGCGCGAAGCGGTTCCGCGCGGAGCCCGCAGCCCGCGAGTTCGACGCGGCACTGCTCGAGACGGAGCCGTCGTCACGCTCGGGCGAGAAGGGCCGACGGGCCGACGGCGTTTACTCGTACGCGACTTCGGCCGGCGTCCGCTGGCGCTTCGTCTACCGCCGCTCGGATGGATCGCAGACGACCAAGCGCGGCTTTCCGAGCGAGAAGGCCGCCCGGGATGCCCGCCGGCGGCTGATCGAGCAGATCGAGCGCGGCGAACTGCGCCACACGAAGGAGACGTTCGAGAGCTACTGGACGCGGTGGCTGGAGCGCCGCCGACCGTACCTCGAGTCGAACACCTGGCGGGGCTACGACGTCGACGGACGCCTGCGGCTCCTCCCCGCCTTCGGCCACCTGCCGCTGACGCAGATCGGAGTCGATGACGTCCGGCGTCTCGTCGCCGCGCTCGCCGACCGCGTTGAGGCGGGCACGGTCGCCGCGAAGACCGTCAACAACACGCTCGGCACGCTCGTCGTCTGCCTCAACTCGGCACTCGAGGACGGTGTGATCGCGGCAAACCCGGCGCTGCGCGTCGAGCGGCTTCCACCGGCGCACATCGAGCGTGAGTACCTGCGGCTGCACGAGATACCCGAGTACCTGGACGCTTGCGGCGATGTCTACCGGCCGCTCGCCCAGGTCCTGATCGGGACCGGCATGAGGATCTCGGAGGCGCTGGCGCTACGGATCGGCGACGTCGAGCTCGAGCCGACAGGTGGCCACGTCGTGGTCTACCGGTCGCGCAAGCGCGACCACATCGGGTCGACCAAGTCCGATCGCTTCCGCTCGGTCGAGATCGGCCCGTCGCTCGCGGCCGCGCTCGACGGCCAGATCGCCCGCGCGACGGAGCTCGCCGGCAGCGACGCGCCAGGTGTCGCGCTCTTCCTGATGCCGATCCGCGTCGACCGCCACGATCGCGGGCGCTGGGCCAGCCGCGGCGCGCCCGAGCCGCTCGACCGAACGACGGTCTCCCGGGAGTGGCACAAGCAGGCACTCCAGGACGCGGCACTGCGCGATATGCCGCTGCACTCGCTCCGCCATACGGCGGCTGCGGCGTGGCTGGCGGCCGGCAACTCGCTGATGTACGTCCAGCGTCAGCTCGGCCACTCCGATATCGCAACGTCGGAGCGCTACTACGGGCACCTGGAGCGCCACGTGCTCGCCGCCGGCGCCGTGGCGACCGAGGAAGCGATCGCGCGGGCGGTTGTCCGTTCGCGTTAGAGCAGCGACTGCTGGCCGTGACCGCCGGCCTGCGCCGGCCGGCGCCGGCGGAGAGTGTCGTCGGGCTCGGGCGGGCGGTCAGGTTGGGCCACCGTCGCGCGACCGGGCTTCCAAGCGGCACGCGCCTGGTCGAGCCAGCGGTCGATGTCCGCGGCGACGAAGCGCAGCGGTCCGTCCTCGCCGCCGATTCGGACCGACGGGATCCGGCCGGCCTTGGCAGCGATCGTAGACCCACGCACGCGAGACTGCGAGCCGCTCGGCCACCTCGTTGGGCCTCAGCAGCCGGGGAATCGCGTCCGCACCGGACCATTCCAGCGGCGTCGAGGCAGTCGCACGATCAGACGGCACAAAGCCAAAATAGCAAAACAGCACTTGCTTGGCTATGTTATGAGCATGTCAGCCGAAGAGAAGTTCCGCCATGCCCAGGCCGCGTGGCGCGGCGCGCTCGCGCCACATCGCCTCGCGCCGCCTGACGCAGGCTTCAGCGGGAGGCTGAAAGAGCTGGGTGCGGCCGCTCGCGCCGAGTCGGTTGCGTGCCGCGAGGCAGACGCGGCCGGCTACGAGTGGCCTCCCCATCGGGCGTCGTCCGCCAACCCGCCGTGGGAGCTGCAGCCGGGCTCGGGTCGCCGCGGACCCCACGAGCTCTGGCGACGCTTCGACGCGGCGGTCAGCGAACTCAACCGGGCCGCGACCGGCACCGACCTAGTCGCCGTGGCCGATGCCTACGGCGCTCTCGCGGACGTTGCTGAGGCGATCGCGGAATCCGTAGAGCGGGCCGACCTGGCGAGCGGGCTGCTGGTCGGTGAGCGCCGCTCGGCCTAGGCTCCGGGCCGTCCGTCGTCCTCGTTCCGTCGTCGCGCAAGACAGCTCCCTCGTCCTCCCAGACCGAGCGCGGGCGGCTCGCTCCGTGGCGATGCGGAAGCGTCGTCGTGCTCGGATCCCAGAGGTCTCGCCGGGTGGCAAGCGACGTGCTGTCGGCGCTCGCTCGCTCGAGCAGTGCGTCGACGTCGCCACGGCAAACGCGGAAGGCCCGTCCGATCCTCACGGCGGGGAGTGTGCCGTGGTCGATCCAGTTGCGGATCGTCTGCGGCGTGACCTGGAGTTCGGCGGCGACCTGGGGCACGGTGAGCAGTGGCTGGTCGCTCATCACATTCCTCCTATGTCGATTTCGATGCCCTGGTCGCGCTCGCGCCGACGCTGTCGACGCCCCTTGACCTTCCCCGGACCCTCACGCTCGGCGAGCGCCTTGCTCAACGCCCGGTGTTTTTCTCCCAGCGGCGTGATCGCACGGTCGAGGCCGTCGAGCTCGCTGCGGATCTGCTCCGGGTCGCCGAGTTTACGGGCCAGCTTGCGCCGCTCAGTCGTGAGCCGCCCGATCGGCTGCTCCCAGGCGTTGAGGGCTGAGGTGAGGCGGACGCGGTCGACGATGTGAGGGTCGCTCGTGCGGCCGAACCGCCGGCGCGGCTCGGGTAGTCCGGCGAGGGCCTCCGCACAGCCGGCTTGCACACCAGCGGCCCGGGCGAGCTGGCCGTCGATCTCGTCGAGACGCCGTAGCTCGGCGAGCGGAAGCGCCGCACGTTGGGCCCGCAGCTGGTCGAGCCATGCGCGGAGCGACGCAAGGCGTTCGGGGTCCGTGTCGCGGACCGGTGGTTCCGCGCGAGTCGCGCCCCGCTCCTGAATCGGCGTCCGGCCCCGGCTTTCGGTGATTCGGGCATCGTCGGCGTGCCCGGCCGCCGGCGCGAGTTGCTCGATCGCGAGATCCTCGTCATCGCGCACGGTCATCCGCGCTTGGACTCGATCGAGCAGATCATCGCGCTGCTGAGTCTCGCGCGTCTCGCTGGGTGCGATGTCTTCGCGATCGAGGTCTGGCGCGTCGTCGTGGATCAGCAAGCGGGTGGCGTCACGGGCGCGCGACAGCGCGGTGTAGCTCCAGCCGGCCGTGAGGTCGCGCGGCGAGGCGACGACGAACGCACGCTCGACCGTCGCGCCCTGCATCCCGTAACCGGTCAACGCGTACGCGTGCTCGACATGCTCTGCGACATAGCCAGCCGGCAACTCGCGGACCAGGTGGCTGTCGGTCGCGATCACGATCTGATCGTCATCGACGTGGGGGACGGTTCCACGCGTCCCGTTGTCGACATCGACCAGCCGGTCGTTTCGCCGACAGATCACCCGATCACCAACCGCCACGGCGACCGGGCCATAGGGGCACTCCTCACCGAGCTCACCCTGCTCGCGGCGCAGCTCGCGGGCGGCGTGGTTGAGCCGCGCACGGGTGTCGTTGTCACGCGCGATCACCACCGCCTGATCGAGTCCGACCTCGGCAACGGCACCCGCCCACTCATCGATCGCTTGACCGCGAGCCGCAGTCCCGTCTTCGTGGAACCCGATGCGTCCCTCCCTGGTCGCCCACTCCAGGTACGGGCCCGGCAGCCGCTCGTGGAGCGCCGCGAGCGCCCGACGCTCGCCCGGGTCGCGCTGCCGCATCACCTCAGTCAGCCGCAATGCGCCGATTCGCTCCCCGACGGCCCGCAGCCAACCGCCGGCCTGGACCGACGCGAGCTGCCCAGGATCACCGATCGCGACGACCTTCGCCCCGGCCCGCTCCGCGGCCTCGAGCAACCGGGCCGTTGTGCGGGTCGGCGCCATCCCAGCCTCGTCGAACACGACCACGCAAAGGGACGGCAGCTCGTCGCCGAGCTCGTCGAGATCAATCAGCAGCCGGTCGAGCGTCCGCGCAGGGATCCCGGCCTGGTCGCCGAGCTCCCTGGCCGCCCGGCCGGTCGGAGCGACGCCGATCACCTCATACCCGGCGGCGTCATAGACCTCGCGGATCACCGCAGCCGTATAGGTCTTGCCTGTTCCAGCCAACGCCTCAACGACGTCCACGCCGCGACCGCCGCCGGCGACCGACCGCACCACCATGGCCTGCTCGGTGGTCAATGGCCGCGCCGCGGCAGCGATCACCCGGTCGACCTTGAGGCCGTCAACTACCGCGGTCCCCTCGGAGGCTCGCCCGACGGCCGAGCGGATCAGTCGCTCCTCACAGGCAACGAGATCGGTCGTCGTCAGCTGGCCGCTTGCCGTGCGCAGCACGTCCGGCCGCTCTCCGAAGCGGGCGGCCTGTTGGCGCACCTCGATCGCCGACGCGCCCTGCCCGGCAGCCGCCGCGAACTCCTGCACCACAGCGCGCTCGTCGAACGTGTTCGCACGCTCCGTCAGGCCGGACGGACCGGCGAGCCGCTCCCCGAGCACCCGCTCATCAACACCCGCGATCTGGACGCCGAGCCGCAGGCGCTCCCTCGCCTCGTCGGCGATCGCCTGAAGTTCGGCGCGGCCCAGTCCGAGCTCGCCGGCGCGGGCTCGGACCTCCTCGAGCCAGGTGTGCGTGTCGATCCCGTACTGCTTGCGCTCCCGCGTCGCGAGCGCCGCCGCCTGCCCCGCCGCCTTCGACCCGAGACCGATGCCGCCAGCGAGTGCCGCTCGCTCCATCTCGAGCCGGCGCCGCGAGAAACCTCTGAGAACGCCGCCCGGGATCGCTGCAAGCTCGGCCGCGCCGTTACGGACCGGGCCCCAGACGAGACCGAGTTGTTCGCTCACCCGCAGCCGCAGATGCGCCCGATAGAGGTAGCCAGCGGTCTTCGCCGAGCGATACAGCGGCGTCCCGTGCAACGCCGTGAACCGGCCGTCAGGGCCGCGCGTCAGGTTCGCCGCGACGACATGCGTGTGGAGCTGCGGATCCAACGCGCGACTCATCCGATGGCGGTAGGCGACCGCGATCAACCCCTCACCCACCTCAACCCGCTCCCCGCCGTGACCGCGCCGGACCTGCACCGCCGAATCCTCCAGATACGCGAGCGCCGCCTCGACAGCCTCGCCATGCGCGGCGATGATCGCCGCCGTGACCCGCTCCGGAGCCAGCGCGGCAAGCACGCTCACCGACTTCGGCGCCGATAACGTCAGATCAAGCGCCGCGATCCTCGGGTCACAATCCGACGACCGCAGCCGCACCTCGGGGTCCCTGGGATCCATGCCTGCGACCAGCGCGTTGAACTGCTCGCCGGACACGCGCCCCTCGAGACCGAGCGCCCTTGCGCCGCGGCCGATCCACTCGCCGGGCGCCTCGCCGCGGCCCGAGTAGTAGTCATCCCGACCCTGGGCGACCTGCTCCTCGTAGTAGCGGTGCTGCCCGAGCGCGATCTTCCCAACCGACAACGCCAGACCAAAAGTGACGCGAAGCGAAGCGCAGCGTCCCTCACATACAGCCGGCGGGTCGGCCTGCGGCGTGACCAAACCGACGGCCTCGAGCTCCAGGTCGGGTGGGCAATTCGCTCCTGCCGAGGCGTCCTTATGACGCCCCTTTGCGGGATTTCAATTCGGACGGGTCTGTTGGGACGATGGCCGGCCCGGCGGGGCTGGGCGGCCTTGTTGCGGGGTGTCGTCCCGGTAGGCGATCCGCGGTGGGACGGCGTGATCGGGGGCCCAGCGGCGCGCCGTCCGTCGCAATACCGGCCATCTTGGAGGGCGTGCCGGCGGCGCCGGCGGCCTCGTTTCCCTGTGCGATGCAAACCTTCGTGTGATCGACTTCCGTGTACGTGAAGGGACATCGGCTGATCAGGGGGCGCTACTGGCGCTGTTCGACGACGCGGTGGAGTGGCTCGGGCTCGAGAGCAGTCAGGGCAATGGGGCCGGGAGGCGCCGTCGCAGCGGCCGGAGATGCATGCGCGAGTTCACGGGATGGCCACCGGAGGCGGCCTTTGGGTAGCCCACCACGACGACATCACGGTTGGCGCCCTCGTCGTCGGAGCAGCTCCGGGTTACGCTCCTTGGCGCGAGGAATCCGAGCTCTATCTCGTGCTGTTGCTCGTGTCGCGCAGGCATGCTGGGCATTCAATCGGCACCCACCTATAGACATCGTCGTCGCCGAGGCTCGAGAACGGGGGCGGTGGTGCTGCGCGTCGACTGCTGGGCGGGGGCGCCAGGGCTTATCCGCTACTACGAACGCCACGCGTTCATGCGTGCAGAGACATTTCGCCTCAACGGCTGGGACGGACAGATACTCGAACGGAAGCTGTAGGCCGGCGGCTCAGCCGCACCGCCCAAGCGCTCGTGCGGCTACATGTCTGTGATCGGCGGGCCGACGACGGCTCCGCCCCTGGGCGCCGTCGGATTCGGGCCCTGATCGTCGTCGGGTGTGGCGAGGCCGGAGGTCCTTGCCTTGCGGGAGGAGCAAAGCGGCGCCGAGCGTTCAGCGTTTCCGCCCGTAAACCCCGCATGCGGCGGCGAAAGCCGCCACCACCGCAGCGGTGATCGTGCTGCCCGCGGCAACAACCAGCACGCCAGCTGCAACGGTGAGCCCGACCACGAACCCTGCCGTATCACGTAAACGCCCGGCGGCCCCCCGGGAGGAGGGGCCGCCGGGCGTCGGAAGCGGCGGCCGGGTTCAGCGTCTGGTTACGGCCCGCCCGCCCGCACCCGCTACGGCGCGTTTGGGCTGTCTCCGGGGGCGGTGTAGTCGACGTTGCCCGGACCGTCCTGATGACCGCCGGGGCCGTCCGACGGGCTGGACGCCTCGCTGCCGCTCGCGGTCGCCTCGGGGGCGTTCGTGCTCGTGTCCGGCGCCGACTGGTCGCCGGCCTGGACGTTGTCGCCATCGGTTGCGTTGGTGATCTCCGGAGCCGCGGTAACAGCAGCCGGTACCGGCGCGGCCACAGTCGCCGGGGTCGAAGATCCGCTAGTGGCCGTGGCCACCGCCGAACCGCCTAGAGCCAGCGCTCCCAGGGCAAGCAGCGCCCCAGCGCCCGTCTTCAGTCGTTTGTGCATGAGCCAGTGCTCCTCTTTGTCGTGGTTGAAGACGCCAGGATGCAAAGCGCCGATGAAAGGACGGTGAACGGCTTCGCGCTACTCCTCACCATCGAACTGGTGGTCTGTACTCGCGTTGCCGGGTCCGTCCTGGTGGCCTCCGGGGCCGTCGCTGACGCCGGGCATCTCGGCCGCGCCCGGCGCTTCGGGCGCCTGCTGCTCGACTGCGCCCGGCTCGAGCGACGCGGTGCGCGCGCCGTGCGCCCGGTGTGGTCGACCGGTGTGGTGGGCGACGCGCTTGGCGTGCGCCCGGGCATGATGGGACGGGGTCTGGGCGCCTGCGTTCGCTGCGCCCCCGACCGTGACGGCTGCCGCGATCGCGGCAACGGCGATCGTCTTTGGGTTGATCATGCTGCTCCCTTCGTTGTTGGACAGACGACCCGAAGCTAGGCGGCAGCGGATGAAGCGACGATGAACCGTTGATGACTGCGGTCGGGGCCCCTTTTTCATCCTGCGTTCATGAAGCGAGCGGATGATCTGTCGATGCGTGCGCCCAGTCAATCTGGCGGTCGGTGTTGCGGGTCCTGATCGTCGAGGACAACGTCAAGCTCGCCGGGCTGCTGCGGCGGGGCCTGCGCGAAGAGGGCCTCGTCGCCGACATCGCCGCCAGGGGCGAGGACGCCCTGTGGATGGCGGGGGCAACCGACTACGGGGCGGTGATCCTCGACGTCATGCTGCCGGGAATCGATGGCTTCGAGACATGTCGACGGCTGCGCGCCGACGGCGTATGGGCACCGGTGCTGATGCTCACCGCCCGCGACGGCGTCGGAGACCGGATCGGCGGCCTCGACGCCGGCGCCGACGACTATCTCGTCAAGCCGTTCTCGTTCGCTGAGCTCCTAGCGCGGCTGCGCGCGATCGGCCGCCGCACAGTCGGCGAACGCCCAGTCGTGCTCGAGGTCGGCGATCTGCGCCTGGATCCTGCCGCCCGCCGCGTCTGGCGCGGCGAGAGCGAGATCGACCTCTCCAATAAGGAATTCGCCCTACTCGAGGTCTTCATGCGCCGCGCAGGCGAAGTCCTCTCGCGCTTTGCCCTGCTCGAGCACGGGTGGGATGGCGCTTACGACAGCCGCTCCAACATCGTCGATGCCTACGTGCGTCGCCTGCGCCAGAAGATCGACCGGCCCTTCGCCGTACGCAGCCTCGAGACGGTCAGGGGGGCCGGCTACCGGCTGCGTACCGGACGCGGATGCTAGCCGGCAGGCGGCGCCCACCGCGAACGCGCCGCCCACAGCCGCTGCGACGCATGCCGATCCGCTTGAAGATCACGCTCGGGTTCCTGGCGGCGATGGCTGTCGTCCTCGCCGCGACGGGCCTGTTCCTCTACCTGCGCCTCTCCACCGAGCTCACCCGTACAGTCGACCAGGGACTGCGTTCACGCACCCAGGACGTGCGCACGCTCGTCGCGCAGACCGACAACGCCCTGCACGATTCCGGCCCTGGGCGGCCGCCCGAGGTAAGTTTCACGCAGGTACTCGACCCCAGCGGCCGAGCAGTGGACTTCACGCCGCAGGTCGGTCCCCACCCCCTGCTGCGCGCCGTCGAGCTCGGACGAGCCCAACAGGCGCCGGTACTCCTTGACCGGACGGGAGTCGCAGGCATCGAAGGTCCCTCGCGCCTCCTGGCCACACCGATCACCGGGCAAGACGGGCGCCGCCTGGTCGTGGTGGCCGGAGCGTCGCTTGCTGAACGTAACCGCTCTCTGGCCGCGCTCGGCAAGCTCCTCCTGATCGGCGGTCCGGCCGCGCTGCTTCTCGCCTCGCTCGCCGGCTATCTCTTGACCGGTACGGCGCTACACGCCGTCGAGACGATGCGCCGACGCGCAGAAAAGCTCTCGCTCGCCGAACCCGGCGCGCGACTGCCGGTATCCCAAGCCGGAGATGAGCTTCGTCGGCTCGGGCTGACGCTCAACGCGATGCTCGAGCGCAACGACGCGACGTTCGCCCGCGAACAGGCCTTCGTCTCAGACGCAAGCCACGAGCTGCGCACCCCACTGGCCGTACTCCGCACTGAGCTGGAGCTCGCCCTGCGCGGAACCCGATCAGCCCACGAGCTGCGCCAGGCACTCCTCTCAGCCGTCGAGGAAACCGACCGGCTCAATCAGCTCGCCGAAGACCTGCTAGTCATCGCGCGCACCAGCCAAGGCCAGCTGCCGCTCCGGCCCGAGCACTTGGTCATCGCCGACACCCTCGCCGCCGTCAAGGACCGCTTCAGCCAGCGCGGCGAGAAGCAGCAGCAGCCACTCGCCATCGACCTGCCGCCCGTGCACCTAGTAGAACTCGACGCAGATCCGCAGCGCGTGCAGCAGGCCCTCTCAAACATGGTCGAGAACGCGCTGCGCCACGGCGACGGGCCCATCGTGCTGCGCGCCGAGCGACGCGGCGACCAAGTCGAGTTGCACGTCACCGACGAAGGTCAAGGCTTCCCGAACGGCTTCCTGGCCACCGCCTTCGAGCGCTTCACCCGCGCGGACACCGCCCGCACCACCCCAGGATCGGGCCTCGGACTCGCCATCGTACGAAGCATCGCCCGCGCCCACGGCGGTGACGCGCACGCCGTCAACCGCACCAGCGGCGGTGCAGACGTCTGGATCACCCTCCCCGACGGTCAGCGGCCCGCTCACGACCGGCCTCCAAGGGACGCTGTCGCCGTCGCGGCACCGAGATGAACTCCCGCTCGGTCCGCCAGCGGGTTGCAGTACGGGCTGGGTAGAACCTTGACCAGGAGTCCCGGGCAAGGGCACCACGATGGCAAGTGCGGCGCGACTCCCATGTGGGCGGGGTCCGGCGCCCCGGAACGCCGCATGTCGGTCCTAGGGAACGGGACGCTCAGCCGGGACCCATCATCGAAGGCTGAGCAGGTCCACCGAGCCCTTCGCGCGCTGGCTGCTGCACGCCGAGATCGTTGAGCGGCTGTGCGCCTCGAGCAGCTGCAGGCTGCTGCTCACGAACTCCCACGACGCGGTGCTCATGCCGGCCGGGCAGCAGCACGTCCAGCACGTGCTCGGGTACTCAAAGCCCGCGTGCGCCTGGAGCCGACGCGGCCCGATCGGCTGCGGGACGCGTCGTGACGTTACAGCGTGCTGCGCCCCGAGAGCTCAAGTCGCGCCGCGCGGTACCGAGGAAGACGTGAGTCGGCGGATCGGTGCGTTACAAGTTTGCCGCTGGCTCGTCGTCATTGCTAGACATCAACAATCGACGAAGCGAGCAGCGCTTGGACTCGTTTCAGAAGGAGCTCGTCACAATGAGAAGGATCTCTCGATTCGCCGTGCTTGGCGTACTGGCGTGCGTGCTTGCCATCAGCGGCTCGGCTCTGGCCGTGGCCAAGGGCCATCATCGCCATGCTCACGCCAGTGCGGCGGACGTGGTCAAGGACGTCAAAGACGCCAACAAGGACGCCACTGCAGCGCAGAGCGACGTGACCACCCCGGACTCTTCAGCTGAGGCTCAGCAGGAGCAGGCCGACGCTCAGAGCGAGGCTCAGGCAGGTCAGCAGGAAGGCGACGATGCCGCGCAGGCGATCGCTTGTAAGGGCCTCCTGACCGACAACGTCCAGTACGACGATCAGACCGGAACCTGTACCGCTGAGACCGGGCAGGACAACGGCACGACCGGCGGGCAGGACAACAACCAGAACGACTAGCCACGTGCGCCGTCCCACGGCGATCCGCCTTGGGACGGCGCCCCGCGAGACCGTTTCCCCGATTGACCGCCCCGAATGCGCCCTTCCCGCTCAACCGACTGCCGCGCCGGGCGATCATCCGTCGCTCGCGCCGCCGTGCCGTCGGGGAGTGGTGGCGGTGAGCGCCGCCGCCCCGGGTGTCCGCCGGGGACGCCCGAGTTGGGGTGGAGCGATCCTGCGCTCGAGGTGCGCTGGGAGGCGATCCTGGCCGACGCGCTGGGCGAGCCGCCGAAGTGGCGGCTCGTCAACGGTTGGCGGGCCGTCGCGACGGCTGTGACACCATGGAGGCTCGCCGTCTGGGCGGCGCGCGTCCCCACGCCGCGGCCCTGGTGGTGCGAGCACGCTCAGCGCTCCCTGCTTGGAGCGCGCCGCGGGCGACGCGGCGCCTGGCGCTCCTTCTCGCGCAGGCCGTGGTGCCGATGACCGACAAACCAAACGAGACGCGCAGCACCCGACGGCTGAGGCCTCTGCTGTCGGGCGTGGTGTTGCGCTCGCAGACCGACGCGCGTCTTGCCGCACTCGCCCGTGAGGGAAACCAGCCGGCGTTCACCGCGATCGTCGAGCGCTACCAGCGCGAGCTTCGCGCGCACGCGGCCCGCATCGTGCGACCCGACCGCGCTGAGGATGTCGTGCAGCAGGCGGTCCTCTCGGCGTGGACGGCGCTGCTGGCGGGCGCCGACGTAAGCGACCTGCGCCCATGGCTGCATCGCATCGTTCACAACGCCGCGCTTAGCACCCTCACCCGCCGCGGCTACAACGACAGCGAGATCCCCGCTACGTCGATCGCGCCGCACCTCACCGACGACCTCGCCGAAGGTCGCCTGAGCGCCGCCGAGGCGCTCACGGCAATCGCGGCGCTACCAGAAGCCCAGCGTCGCGCGCTGACGTTGACCGCGATCGACGGCCACAGCGGACGCGACGCCGCCCTGGCGATGGGAATCAGCGAAAGCGCGATGCGCCAACTGGTGTACCGCGCCCGCAGCGGCGTACGCTCAGCCGTCACGGCGGTCATCCCGCTGCCCCTGATCACCTGGCTGACCTCGACCGGCGGGGCCGTCACCGCGACCTCGGGCGCGATCGGCCTGGGCGCCACCGGCGGCGTCACCGCCGCCGCCACGAAGGTCATCGCGGTACTCGCGGTCGCCGGTGCCGCGCTCGGCACCGGCCACGCGCTCACGACACGCCACCCGGCAAGCCACCCCCACCCCACGGCAACCACCCCGATCGACCCTTCAGGCACCCAGGCGGCCCCCGCCAACCCGCTCACGCCTGAGCAATCGACGCTAACCAGCCAGCAGCTACAACGGAGCGTCGAGGCAGCGAACGCGGAAAACCACGGCGGTACGCAACGCATCAACGGCGGGCAGGGAAACGAATCCGTGACCGATACCGGAAACGCCGCCGGCCAACCCGCGGGCTCCAGCCAAGCCAGCCGCACCGCCGACAACACCACCTCCGGGCAGCAACCCGGACTCATCGCAGGCGCCGCGGCGGCCGGGCAAGCAGGGGAATCCCTGGTCGATGCGGAAAGCGCCACTAGCCAACCAGCGGGCACCAGCCAAGCCAGCAGCGCCACCGACAACACCACATCCGAGCAGCAGTCAGAACCCCCCTCCGGAGCCAACACACCCGGGCAACCAGGGTCCAGCGGAATAGGCCAGCAACCGTAAGCGACGCCGGCCGGCGCGAACCGCCACCACACGCACCGCCACGGCACCGACGGCAACAACCCGGACCACTTCGGCTAGCGACGTGCCGACACGACACCACGGGCCACAACACGACACCCCGGTTCCCGCAACATGCTCGCCCACGCCATCAGGCGGCCGCCGGCCAGAGCGCCAGGCACTCGAGTGGCCTCCCTCCGTGATCGCGCTCCGCGGCGGATTTGACCAGCGGCGCGACAGGCGCCGCTGCGGTCGTCCCGGTTGTCGTTCCTTTTTGGGACGCGGCGGGTGTGCCTCCGCACGCTTGTCAAGCGTCACCGCATCGTGCGGCGCGGCGTGGCTGGCAGACCGGGTGCACGAAACCAGGAGCGTTGTGTGTTGGGGCACACCATGCAACTGGCGGCTACTCCGCGCGGGCGAAATTTCCGTGGTCGCCGGGCGCGCCCTCCAACAAC